>CAVGYO010000250.1:0-2007 GCA_963633255.1 Erysipelotrichaceae bacterium | reverse complement strand
GTTGATTTGGTTATTTGGGCAAAATCAATCTTCAAATTTTCAAATGAAAAAACTTTCAACTTTATAACTTTACGAACTTTATAAACTTGATAAACTTGATAAACTTTCACACTAAAAAACTTCCCACCCCCAGATTTATCGGGTGAGCCCGAAAATCGGCTAAGGTTGTCTTGACACAAAAAAAGTCCAACCGCTATACGAAACGATTGGAACTTTGTTGCCTCACAAGGACTCGAACCCTGACATACAGAACCAGAATCTGCTGTGCTACCATTACACAATGAGGCAATCCGATTTTGCGCTGCAAAGGTACACTATTTTTTTTGCCTGAACAAATTTTTCGACAATTATTTTTTGTAATTTTGTCGATGCTAAATTTTGACAAAAATGACGGTGAAAATAGGCGATAAAGTGCGCTTTCTGAACGCCACTGGCGAGGGCGTGGTGGTCGGATTTCAGTCGAAAGAGGTGGCGCTCGTGCGCGATAGCGACGATTTCGACATTCCAACGCATCTGCGCGATTTGGTGGTGGTGTGCGAAACCAATCAATACAATTTTCCGACAGAGCAACCGAAGCAAAATGCTGATTATCAGGAAAATAAAACCAAATCTGCCGACGAAGAAGAACCCGAATTGGTGTTGCCGCCATACGCTTTCAACGAGCGCGACGAAACGCCCGAAGGCGAGCAGTTGAGCATCTATCTCGCTTTTGTGCCGACCGACCGACGGCAGCCCGAAGCCTGCAACATGGATCTCTACCTGATAAACGACAGCAATTACTATCTGACTTTCAATCTGTTGCTGGGCAAAGACGAAACCACGCTGCAAGCGCAAAACTGCATCGAACCGCAGACAAAATTGCTGCTCGAAACCGTCGAACGGCAGGCGTTGAATCTGTGGGACAATGTGCGTTTTCAGGCGTTGGCACACAAGCGCAAGCCGTTTGCACCGAAACCAGCCATCGATGTAACGCTCGACATCAACCCGACGCGCTTCTACAAATTGCACAGTTTTGTCGAGAACGATTTTTTCGACCAAAATGCACTGATAGAGCCCATTGTCGAAAACGATGTGTTCGATTTTGGCATGCAAATCGATGCGCACGCCTTGCAGCAGGCCATTGCGCAAAAAGAGCCGCGCCCCACGCGCCAACCCGCTCGACAAACGGCAAAACAGCGCAACGAACCATTGGAAGTTGATCTGCACATCGGCGCACTTTTGGACGACACACGCGGCATGAGCAATAGCGATATGCTGCACTATCAGTTGGACAAATTCAACCAAGTGATGCGCGAAAATCTGAAGCACCGCGGGCAAAAAATCGTCTTCATACACGGCAAGGGCGAAGGTGTGTTGCGTGCTGCCATCGAAAAAGAGTTGCGCAGCAAATACCGCTCGTGCTACTTTCAAGATGCCTCGTTCCAACAATACGGCTTCGGCGCCACGCAGGTAACTATACGGTAGAGCAGTGAGCAGTATTTTCGCCTAAAATTTGCCTGCCGAAAAAACTTTTTGGTAAAAATTTTGTAGCGTGAAAAAAAAGTTGTACTTTTGCACGCCGAAAAATAGTCAAAACAAATATCAATACACAATGAAAAAAGGAATTCATCCAGAAAGCTATCGTCCCGTGGCATTCAAGGACATGTCGAACGAAGAGGTGTTCGTTACGCGTTCTACTGTGGCTACGAAAGAAACCATCGACATCGATGGGGTAACTTATCCTTTGGTGAAGCTCGAGATTTCGAGTTCGTCGCACCCGTTCTACACTGGCAAAACCAAGTTGGTGGACACCGCTGGTCGCGTGGACAAGTTCATGAGCCGCTACCAAAACAGAACGAGCCGCAACAAGAAATAATGCTCGCATCTGTCGAGGAGTTCGACGATATAACGCTAAAAATCCGACCCTTTGGGAGTCGGATTTTTTTTGTAGAATCCCGTCCGTTTTTAATTGTTCGAAGATTTGCAGTTCGACAGGTTCGCCGCCGCAAATTTGCTTGACCAACTGTC
>CAVGYO010000249.1:0-2022 GCA_963633255.1 Erysipelotrichaceae bacterium | reverse complement strand
TTTCACACTATTTTCGTATCTTTGCAGACTGGTTACGCGAGAGAGAATGTTTTACGAAACGCACACTTTGTCGAACGGTATTCGCTTGCTGCATGTGCCTGCTGCATCGTCGGTGGTCTATTGCGGTTTTGTGGTGAATGCTGGCACGCGCGACGAACGCCCCGACGAACAGGGCATGGCGCACTTTGTGGAGCACATGCTTTTCAAAGGCACAGAGCACCGCAAAAGTTGGCAGGTAATCAGCCGTTTGGAGTCGTTTGGCGGACAAATCGACGCCTACACCACCAAAGAGGAGACCTACATCTACGCCACTGTGCCGCAAGCGCAAGCCGAACGCGCGGTGGAACTGCTGGCCGACATTGTGTTGCACTCCACTTTTCCCGCCACCGAATTGGAACACGAACGCGGCGTGGTGGTCGAGGAGATTCAACTCTACAACGATTCGCCCGCCGAACTGGTTTACGACGATTTCGAGGATTTGCTTTTTGGCGGGTCGTCGCTGGGGCATAACATTTTGGGCAACGAGGCGTCGCTGCAAACCATCGATGCCGACAAAATGCGCGCCTTTGTGCAGCGTTGCTACACCACCGATAACCTTGTGTTTTATCTGTTTGGGCAGGTCGATTTTGCCAAAATGGTGCGCTGGGCCGAACGCTATTTTGCTGTGCCAGCCACGCATCGCGCGTTTGTACGCCAGCAGCCAGCCACCTATGCGCCGCAAATGGTTCGCCAACGCCGCGACACTTTTCAGACACATTGCGTGCTGGGCAATCGCGCCTACCACCTGACGCACGACGACCGTTTTGCGCTGCAGTTGCTCAACAACATTTTGGGCGGACCAAATATGAGTAGCCGCTTAAATATGGTGGTGCGCGAGCGCAACGGACTGGCCTACACCGTCGAATCGAATCTGACTTCGTATGTCGATACGGGCGTTTGGAACATCTATTTCGGGTGCGACCAAGGCAGCGAAAAACGCTGTATGCAACTGATTGACAACGAGTTGCGCCGACTGCAAGAAACACCGCTCACCGAGCGACAGTTGCACAAAGCCAAATGCCAACTCGATGGTCAGATGTTGATTTCCGACGAAAATCGTGAAAATCTGATCTTGTCGATGGCCAAATCGTTTTTGCAGGTGGGTTACTGCCTGTCGAATGCCGAAATACACGAACAGATTGCCGCCGTTTCGGCCGAAAAACTGCAACAAGTGGCTGCCGATATTTTTGCGTTCGACAAGCGTACAACATTGATTTTCTGCTGATTATGCAACTGAAACAGGCTACTAAATTTGACGATTACAACGCGCTGCTCGACGACTATATGGCGCGCCACAGCGATGCCGAGCCCGATTTTTTGGCGGCGGTTGCACGCGAAACGCACTTGCAGACCATCAATCCGCGCATGATGTCGGGCCATTTTCAGGGGCGGATATTGAAGATGTTGGTGCGTATGGCACAACCGATGCGCCTACTCGAAATCGGCACTTTCACGGGCTATTCGGCACTTTGTATGGCCGAAGGTTTGCCCGCTGGCGGCCACATCGACACGGTAGAAATCGACGACGAATTGGAAGCGTTTATTCGCAAAAATTTTACAGAATCACCTTATAATGAGTCGATTACACTGCATATTGGCGACGCGCGACAGGTCGTTCCGCAGATAGAGGGCACATTCGATTTTGTGTTTATCGATGCCGACAAGCGCGAGTACCGCGACTATTACGAACTTGTTTTGCCGCGTGTGCGGTGCGGCGGTTTCATCTTGGCCGACAACACGCTGTGGGACGGCAAAGTGCTGATCGAAAATCCGCCTTCGGGCGACCATCAAACCATCGCCGTCAAGCAGTTCAACGACTTTATCGCCGCCGACCCACGCATCGAAAAAGTGATTTTGCCCCTGCGCGACGGACTCACGCTGATTCGAAAAAAGTGATTTTTTTTAAGAGCATAGACTCTTTTAATTGACAATGTTAGTAGCAAGTAGCAAGTAGCAAGTAGCAAGAAAAATTAGGAATTAGGA
>CAVGYO010000248.1:0-2028 GCA_963633255.1 Erysipelotrichaceae bacterium | reverse complement strand
GGCATAGTTCAAATAAATTTGACTCTGCGCTCGCTAATCGCAAAAATTCAGATTTATAGTAGCAAGATGTGAGTAGCAAGTAGCAAGTAGCAAGAAAGTGAGAAGTTAGTAGTTAAGAGTGAGGAGTGATGCGGCAGAGCCGCAATTTTCAAATTTTCAAATGAAAAAACTTTCAACTTTATGAACTTGATAAACTTTCTCACCTTCACACTTTCACACTAAAACGGAGCGTCGTCTTGTGGCGGCAGGTCGTAGTTGGTGGGCATGGTGGGTTGTGGTACGCTGCTGTTGATGTGCGACTCTATCAACTGCCCGCTGTAGCCGAAGTTTTCGTCGTCTTCTTCGTTCATAAATCGGGCGTATTCGTGTTTGAAACGCAGGTCGATGTCGCCTGTTGCGCCGTTGCGGTGCTTGGCAATGATGATTTGCGCAATGCCACGCAGATCTTTTTTGGTGGTCGGATCTTCGTAAATTTTGTAGTAATCGGGACGGTGAATGAAGCAGACCATATCGGCATCTTGCTCGATGGCACCCGATTCGCGCAAGTCCGACAACTGCGGCTTTTTGCCCTCGACCGAGCCTTGTCCGCGGTTTTCGACATTACGGTTCAACTGCGACAGCGCAATAATCGGGATATCCAACTCTTTGGCCAAACCTTTGAGCGACCGCGAAATGGTGCTGACCTCCTGCTCGCGGCTCTGGAAACGCATGCCCGATGCATTCATCAGTTGCAGATAGTCGATGATGATAATCTGAATGTTGTTCTCCTCTTTGAGCCGCCGCGCCTTGGTTTGAAATTCAAGTATCGACATGTTTGGTGTGTCGTCGATGTAGATGGGCGCACCCTGCAAATTCTTGATTTTCGCATCCAACTGCTTCCACTCGTGTTTTTCGAGTTGACCGCTCTTGATTTTTTCGCCGGGAATGGAGCAAACATTCACTATCAGGCGGTTGACCAACTGCACATTCGACATTTCGAGCGAAAAGATAGCGACGGGAATGTGCATATCCACCGCCATATTTTTGGCCATCGACAGCACAAACGCCGTTTTGCCCATGGCTGGTCGCGCCGCAATGATAACCAAATCCGATTTTTGCCAGCCCGATGTAATTTTGTCCAATTTGTGAAATCCGCTGGGAGTGCCGCTCATGCCGCCATCGCGCGCCGCCGCTTTTTTCAGCCGTTCAAATGCCTCTTCAATCACAGGGTCGATTTGCGTTACGCCTTTTTTCAGGCGGTTTTGCGACAGGTCGAACAGCCGTCCTTCGGCTTTTTGCATCAGGTCGTCCACATCGGTGCTCTCCTCGAAAGCCTCGGTCTGAATTTCGCTGGCAATGCCGATGAGTTCGCGCGCCAGAAACTTCTGCGCAATGATTTGTGCATGAAAAACGATGTGCGCCGACGATGCCACTTTGGCAGTCAGCATTGCCACAGCGTAGGCACCACCCGCCGCCTCCAAATCGCCATTTTTGCGCAGCCGCTCCGTAACGGTGTGCATATCCACAGGCTTGCGCTCTCCGTAAAGTTCGGCTATAGCCTTGTAAATCAGTTGGTGCGTGTCCTTGTAGAAGCACTGAGCCGACAAAATATCCACCACCTTGTCCATGGCTGTGCCGTCAATCATCAGTGCGCCCAGCACCGACTCCTCGATTTCGATGGCACACGGTGGCGTTTTGCCATAATCGGCCGCCTCTTTGGGTTTTTGCCGTCGGGTTGTTTGCTTGGTTGTCTCCATTTTTGTTGTGTTCAAACATCGACCGCTCGCCTCAACAGTCTGATTGTTAGACTGCAACGCAAACGCCTGATGTTATTCTTTCCAAAACTCAAAATTACGACAATCTTGCCTACCATTGCAACGAAGCCCGATTGACTTTTCAGCCGCCTTTCAACCACTTTTTCAACCATTTTTGCCCACTTTTCAACAAGTTTTCAACAATTTAGGAGTGCGGAAGTTTCTGTTGAAGCGATGAACTGATTTTTGGTTGATCGGTTGATTGGTTGATTGGTTGATTATTGTGCAAATAATT
>CAVGYO010000247.1:0-2038 GCA_963633255.1 Erysipelotrichaceae bacterium | reverse complement strand
TTGCTCTCGGGTGCGCTTGGGCGTAGATTTTTTGCAACTGTTCGAATGTGGTGTGCGTATAAATCTGCGTGGCGGCCAAGTTGGCGTGCCCGAGCAGTTCTTTTACTGCGTTTATGTCGGCGCCGTTGTTGAGCATTGTCGTGGCGAATGTGTGCCGAAGCACATGTGGGCTGCGTTTGCTCTGCGTGCTGACTTGCGCCATGGCGGTCGTTACTATGCGGTAAACGGCTTTGGGGTACATCTGCTTGCCCGAACGCAATACATATAAATATGGTGTAGTGCGTTCCACCTCCTTGTTGCGCAACGTCATGTAGTGGCAAAGTTTTTGTCTCAAATCGTTGCCAAACGGTATTATCCGTTCTTTGCGCCGTTTGCCGAAAACGCGTAGCGTATTGCGGTCGAAATCGACATCGAAGTCCTTGATATTGAGCAGTTCTGCCAACCGAATGCCAGTTTGGTAAAAGGTCTCAATAATGGTTTCGTTGCGGCACGCCTCAAAGTTAGACAAATTTTCTGAAACTGCCAAAAGTTCGTCCAACTCTTTTTCGCGAAAAAATGTTGGAATTTTTTTTGGCTTTTTGGCGGCAACAATGCGCGTGGTTGGGTCGGCGGTGATGTAGCCCTGCCGCAGCAGAAATTTGTAGAATGTGCGCAGGGTCGAGAGTCGTCGGTTGAGCGTGGCGGGCGATTTGCCTGCGTTGTGCTGCCCCATGAGCCAGAGCCGCACGCTGTCGGTGTCGGCGTGGGCAATGTCGGGTGCGAGGCGGCGTTCGGCTACGAATTGTGCGAAATTTTCCAAATCTTTGCGGTACGACAAAACAGTACAAGAAGAGTAATTCTTCTCATACTGAATGTATTGCAGAAATTGTTCGATCATGTCGATTTTGCTCCTGACTTCTGCAACAGGGCGGCGCGGCGGATTATTCTTCCGCCTGCTGCAGGTGTTGCACGTAGATGGCGTGCATCTTCTGTTCGCGCTTCACAACCGATGGTTTTTCGAATTGTTGGCGGCGACGAAGTTCTTTGATAACGCCTGTTTTTTCAAATTTGCGTTTGAATTTTTTCAAGGCGCGTTCGATGTTGTCGCCTTCTTTTACTGGTACAATAATCATTGTAAAATTGTTGTTATTTTGTATGTTCTGTTTTGGACTGCAAAGGTAGTTATTTTTTTTGCAGCGGACAAATTTTTTTGCAAAAATTGTGTTTACTTTTCGTCGGTTTCGGCAGCAACGGGTATTTTGGCGATGCGGCGTTCGTGTCGGCCGCCTTCGAAATCGGTTGTAAAGAAGGTTTCGACGAGTTTGAGCGCCAGTTCTTCGGGAATGAAGCGTGCTGGGAGCGCCAGAATGTTGGCGTTGTTGTGTTTGCGTGCGAGTGCGGCCAGTTCTTCGTTCCAGCAGAGTGCCGAGCGTATGCCTTGGTGCTTGTTCACGGTCATGTTGATGCCGTTGCCGCTGCCGCAGATAGCGATGCCGTAGTCGCATGCGCCGTTTTCGACGGCTTTGGCCAGCGGGTGCGCAAAATCGGCATAGTCGCAACTTTCGGTGCTGTGTGTGCCAAAGTCGTAAACGCTAGCATTTTTCGATTCGAGCATGGCTTTCACTTTGAGTTTCAGATCGTAGCCTGCATGGTCGGACGCAATGCCGATGGAGAGTTGATGTAGTGGTTTCATTGTTGAACTGGTTATTTGTGAATTTGTTGGTTGATCGGTTGATTGGTTGTTGAAAAGATTATTTCTAATTTCTAATTTCTAATTTCTAATTTCTAGATTTCTAGTTGTTTATTTGGTTATTTGGTTATTTGTTGAAGCATTGAACTGTTGAATTGTGGAATCGATTATTTGTTTCGGGCGTGGCATGCCGCGCCCCTACATTCGTACTTTCGCACTTTCACACTTTCAAACTCGTCTTGCTACTTGCTACTTGCTACTAATTATCAATTGTCAATTAAAAAAGTCTATGTTCTATATTCTATGTTCTATGTTCTAAAAAGAACAACCTATTTTTCATTGTTCATAGCAAAGGCTGTCCAGCCGCGG
>CAVGYO010000246.1:0-2076 GCA_963633255.1 Erysipelotrichaceae bacterium | reverse complement strand
TGAATTGTTGAACTGTGGATTTGGTTATTTGTTTTTGAGGCTAATCCGACAATTTTCAAATCTTCAAATTTTCAAATTTTCAAATGAAAAAACTTTCAACTTTACAAACTTTACAAACTTGATAAACTTGATAAACTTTACGCACTTTCGCACTAATTTTGTATCTTTGCAGCGCGAAAAATTATTTCAAAAAACAGTTAGAATAAAACATGGAAAAAAGTGCATTGCAGATAGCGCGGGCGGCTTATAAGCCGAAATTGCCCGTTGCGCTCGAGGGTGGCGTTGTGTTGAACGAAGGCGCAGCCACCGATTCGGTTGCCGACCAAGCAGCCATCAAAGAGTTGTTCCCAAACACCTACGGTATGCCGTTTGTTACCTTTGGTGTGGGCAAAGAGCCGCTCAAAGCGCGCGCCAATGTGGGCGTGATTCTGTCGGGCGGACAGGCTCCCGGCGGCCACAATGTGATTGCTGGATTGTTCGACGGTCTGAAAAAACTGAATCCCGAAAACAAACTCTACGGATTTTTGGGCGGTCCCAGCGGCCTTATCGACCACAAATATATCGAACTCACTGCCGAAATTATCGACGATTATCGCAATACGGGCGGTTTCGACATCATCGGGTCGGGGCGCACCAAGTTGGAAGAAAAAACGCAGTTCGATAGCGGCATCGAAATTTGTAAAGAGTTGGGAATCAGTGCTATCGTCATCATTGGCGGCGACGATTCGAACACCAATGCTTGCGTTTTGGCCGAGTATTATCTGCAAAAAAAATGCGGCATTCAGGTTATTGGCTGCCCCAAAACCATCGATGGCGACCTGAAAAATGCCATGATCGAGACCTCGTTTGGCTTCGATACGGCGTGCAAAGTCTATTCCGAACTGATTGGCAACATCGAACGCGATGCCAATTCGGCAAAAAAATACTGGCATTTCATCAAACTGATGGGACGCTCGGCGTCGCATGTTACGCTCGAATGCGCCCTGCAAACGCACCCAAATATCACGCTCATCGGCGAAGAGGTGGAGGCGAAAAACCTGACGCTCGACGATGTGGTTACCTACATTGCCGAAGCCGTGGCAGCGCGCGCTGCCAAAGGTCTGAACTTCGGTACAGTGCTCGTTCCCGAAGGATTGATTGAGTTTATTCCCGCCATCAAACACCTGATTTCGGAACTGAACGATATGTTGGCACAGAACCAAGCCGAGTTCGATGCTGTGCCCGCCGACGAAAAAATTGCTTATGTGGTGAAACACCTCAGTGTCGAAAATGCGGCTATTTTCGAGAGTCTGCCCACCACTGTCTCGCGGCAGTTGGCTTTGGAGCGCGACCCACACGGCAATGTGCAGGTGTCGCTCATCGAAACGGAGCAGTTGCTTGCCGAGATGGTTGGCAAAAAGTTGGCCGCATGGAAAAAAGAGGGCAAATATGTTGGCAAATTTGGTGTGCAGCACCACTTTTTCGGCTACGAAGGCCGTTGTGCTGCGCCATCGAATTTCGATGCCGACTACTGCTATTCGCTCGGTTTCAACGCTGCGCTGCTCATTGCTAGCGGCAAAACGGGCTATATGTCGTCGGTGCGCAACACCACCAAACCTGCCGACCAATGGCTGGCTGGCGGCATACCGATTACAGCCATGATGAACATGGAAAAACGCAATGGCAAGATGAAACCCGTGATTCAAAAGGCGTTGGTGCTGCTCGATGGCGGTCCGTTCCGCTATTTCGCTGCACACCGCGAAGAGTGGGCGCGCGAAACCACCTATGTCTATCCAGGTCCCATTCAGTATTTCGGTCCAACCGAAGTCTGCGACCTACCCACCAAAACGCTGGTACTCGAACATCAATAAAAAAACGCCCTTCGGGGCGTTTTTTTTAGTTTAGAATTTAGAATTAAGAATTTAGAATTTTCGCGACCAACAACGCCGCAATTATTATTCATTATTCATTGTTAATTGTTAATTGTTCTCGTAGCCCCCTTTCCCGTTTCCCCCGAAGGGGGAAAGCCTTCTTCTAATTAAGAGTTATGAATTTTGAATTAAGAATTTTTGCGCTTCCAAACGCTGCTAGAATTTT
>CAVGYO010000245.1:0-2099 GCA_963633255.1 Erysipelotrichaceae bacterium | reverse complement strand
CAAGCCTTCTATTGGGACTCGAACCAAGACAAAAAACACGGCAACACCAAGTGGACGACACTCAGTGCGCAAGCGAGCGAAATAGGCGCTTATTTCGACCTTGTATGGCTACCGCCATCGGGCAAATCGAGCGGTGGCGTGGGTTATGTGCCTTTGAAATACGACAATCAATCATCGGATTGGGGAACAAAGACAGCACTAAAAGAACTGATAGCCGCTCTACATGCATCGAACACAAAAGTGATTGCCGACATTGTGGTAAACCACTTTGGCAACAAATCATCGTGGTGCGATTTTTACGAAATGGATTTCAGCCCTTACGGCACATTCGCTCCCGATGCATCGTGGATTTGCAGCACCGATGAAGTAAATTCGAGTTCGTCGGCGGGGAGCTGCAAAGGAACAGCCACTGGCTCAGCCGACGACGGCTATGGCAGCGAGGCGAACTACGCCGCTGCACGCGACTGGGATCACAATAGCACGAAAGTACGCGAAATGTGCCGCGCCTACCTGAAATGGATGAAAAACGAAATGAAATACGATGGCTGGCGCTACGACTACTGCAAAGGCTTCCATGGCTCGCATGTGAACGACTACAACTCGGCGGCACAAAACTATTTCTCTGTAACCGAATACTGGGACGGCAACCAAGCCACTTTGCAAAGTTACCTGAACGACGCAGGCTGGAACACGCTCACTTTCGACTTTGCTACCAAATACGACGCTTTCAATAACTCGCTGGCAAGCGGCAGTTTTGCAGGTTGCAAAGCACCTGGTCTGCTTGGCGCAGGCAAATCGAAATATGCGGTAACATTCATCGACAACCACGACTCCTACCAACGCGACAACAACGAGTTCGGCGGACTTGGCAAATCCATGACTTCGGCAATGAAAGACAAAGTGCTGCAAGCCAACGCATTCATCTTGTCGATGCCGGGCGTGCCGTGCGTGTTCTATCCGCATTGGAAAGAGTACAAGAGTGCCATTGCACCTATGGTTCTTGCGCGCAAGGCAGTGCTATTACACTCCGAAAGTGCCGTCAGCGACGAGGGCGATGCCAGCGGCTATCGTGCCACAGTAACGGGCAAAAACGGCACGCTCATACTCGAACTTGGCAACCGTGTATCTTCGTCGCAATCGGGCTACACCAAAGCCGCCTCGGGAACGGGCTATGCCATGTGGATTAAAACAAACTCGACAGTTGCCCCGAATTTGGTCGTTACGCCAGCCTCTGGCACATACAACAAAGCACAAACCGTAAGCATGACGGCCTCGTCTATCAAACCCGCTACCATTTATTACACACTCGATGGAAGCGAACCAACGACCGCATCGACCAAATACACAGCCGCATTTTCTGTGCCAACTACTACAACCGTGAAAGCCATCGCTATTGCCGATGGTCAAAAAAGCAGCATTGTAACACGCAATTATACCATCGAAATTGCAAAAGAAGAAGAACCCGACCCAATCCCAGACAAAGGCATTACCATTCGTTTCAGAATAGCCGAAGAGTGTACTACCGATTGGGATTTGGATGATGGCGCATCGTACTGGGTATGGCACACCGAGAAGGATGGCAAATCCTACAAAGCCACACGCACAGGCAGTTGGTTCTCTTACACATTCGAAGAAGGGAGTATCGAGACACCATTTAATATCATCTGCAGGAATGGCAACAGTTGGGGTAGCAAACAACAACAAACCGTTGATATTGAAGGCGTGAGTGCAAGCACTTGTTACTATGTTACAAAAGGCAAACAAATCTCTGGCGACGATGGATCCTCGTGGGCATGTCCTGTTACAGCCGTCGATTGCAACTACATACCTGACGCACTTGCACAAGTCGAGAGCAATTCGATCATCAGCCTCTACCCGAATCCTGTGCGTGGCACGCTCCACATCACAAGCAACGAGGCGATAACACGCGTCGAGATTTACACCTGCACAGGCATGCTCATCGAAAGCATCGACACACGCTCGAGCAGCAACACCATCGATGTGAACAACCTGCAACAAGGCCTCTATCTGCTGCAAGCCACCTTCGGCAATGGGCAGAAAACCCTCGGCAAATTTGTGAAACAATAGTAGCAAGACAA
>CAVGYO010000244.1:0-2116 GCA_963633255.1 Erysipelotrichaceae bacterium | reverse complement strand
AACCAGAAGTTAATTGATAATTAGTAGCAAGTAGCAAGATACAAGTCGCAAGAAAGATTTTAAGAACATAGAAGATAGAGCATAGACTTGTAGGGGCGCGTGGCTTTCCCCCTTCGGGGGAAACGGGAAAGGGGGCCACGAGAAGAATTAATAATGAATAATGAATAATTATTGCGGTGGCTCAATTACCGAAAACTAGAAATTTAGAAACCAGAAATTAGAAATTTTTGCGATTAGCGAGAGCAGAGCCAAACTCGTTTGAACTATGCCGAGCGTAGCAAAAATCAAATGAAATTTGAAATCTATGAGAACCGAAGAACAGTTCGACAAAATCACGGCGGAGTGCCGCACGATATTCATTCTCAAAATGAAGGATTATGGACCGTCGTGGCGCATTATGCGGCCGCAAACGGTCAACGACCAACTGTTCATCAAAGCCAAACGCATTCGCACCATCGAAACGACGGGCGAAAACCGCGTGGGCGACGACATCAGAGGCGAACTGATGGCCATTGTCAATTACTCTATCGTCGGGCTGATACAACTCGAATGCCACTACGCCGACGCTGTGGATATGACACGCGAACGCGCTCTCGAACTCTACGACAAATACCTGTTGGAAGCGAAAAACCTGATGCGCAACAAAAACCACGACTACGGCGAAGCGTGGCGCGATATGGCTTCGACATCGCTCACCGACATCATATTGACCAAAATCAACCGCAATAAATCGATAGCCGCACACGACGAAAAAACACTCGTTTCCGAAGGTTCCGACGGCAACTATTTCGATATGCTCAACTACGCCGTGTTCGCATTGATTCAACTGCAAGAAAAAACAGACGGAGGAAAATAGCCATGTATAACAGACTCAAACAATCGGATATTCCGCGCCGATTGGGTGTGATGTGTCGCTTGCTGTTCGGTGCCACATTCATCTTTTCGGGGTTTGTCAAAGCCATCGACCCGCTCGGATTTTCGTACAAAATGCACGACTATCTCGAAGCGTGGCACCTCACGCAGTTCGACGACCTGACGCTGGTAGCCGCCATCGGTATGTCGGCCTTGGAACTCTGCATCGGCTGCTGCGTACTTTTCGGCATTCGCCTGAAAGAGACAGGCTGGGCCGCTCTTGCCTTTATGCTTTTCTACACGCCGCTCACGCTCTGGATTGCGCTGAAAAATCCTGTGTCGGACTGCGGCTGCTTTGGCGATGCCATCATCATTACAAATTGGCAAACATTCTGGAAAAATCTTATCCTGCTACTGCTCGCCATCGTTATTGTTATCACCCAAAAACGCCAACGAAATTTCCTGTCGCCGCTGCCAAGTTGGCTGCTGGTGTTCGCATTCTTCACCATTTCGGTGGCGCTCTCGTTCTACTGCCTGCACTTCCTGCCGCTGTTCGATTTCAGACCGTACAAAATCGGTGCAAACATCAGCGAAGGCATGACCATTCCGGCCAATGCCCCACGCGATGTGTACGAAACGACTTTTGTCTACGAACACGATGGTGTGGAACAGCAATTTTCGCAAGAAGAATTTTTGAAATCGCCCTATCTGTGGGAAGATAGCACTTGGCACTTTGTGAGCCAAGAGAGCAAACTCATACGCAAAGGCTACACGCCGCCAATCCACGATTTTGTCATCACTACGCTCGATGGCGACGACATCACCGACGAAATTCTGACCAACGATAGCACGGTCTATCTGATAATCATGTACGACTTGTCGCAAACCGACACCACACACATGGTCGAACTGCGGCAACTCTACAACACCAAAACCGCCGAAGGTGCAACATTCTATGCGCTCACCGCTTCGTACGATGCTGATATACAAGCGTTTATCAACCGCACGAGCGCACCGTTCCAGTTCTGCACCGCCGACCCAATCATGCTGAAAACCGTGGTACGCGCCAACCCAGGCATCGTAGTACTCAAAAATGGCACGATTATTGATAAGTATAGTCATAATAGGATTCCTAAATAGTAGCAAGTAGCAAGATACAAGTAGCAAGACAATTGACAATTGACAATTGATAATTATTTGAAGATTTGAAAATTTGAAAATTATTGCGACATTGTTGGTCGCGAAAATTCATAATTCTAAATTC
>CAVGYO010000243.1:0-2116 GCA_963633255.1 Erysipelotrichaceae bacterium | reverse complement strand
TATTGTGCAAATGATTTTGGACACCGACAATCTTCAAATCTTCAAATTTTCAAATCTTCAAATTTGAAATTGCGGCTCTGCCGCATCACTCCTCACTCCTCACTCCTCACTCCTCACTTCTAACTTCTAACTTCTAACTTCTCACTTCTAACTATTCAATCCCGTATTCTTTGATTTTGCGATAGAGGGTGCGTTCCGATATTTTCAGGTCTTGGGCAGCGAGTTTGCGTTTGCCGTTGTGGCGCTCCAACGCTTTGGTTATCATCTCTTTTTCGGCATCGACCAGCGAGAGCGACTCTTCGACATACTCTTCGGTGTCTTCTACTTGGCGGTTTTGCATCAGTTTTTGCTTGCCGCTAGTTGGCACAATGTTGATGACATCGGGCTGCGCCTGCACTTCGGGCGTGGCAAAAGTTGTGGTTGGCACCGAGGTCGGTGTGTAGGACTGCGGCGTGTAGTTTTGCGGTTGCGCCTCGCCCGACATGATGTCGTTCACCAGTTTTTTCAGGTCGTTCATGTCTTTTTTCATGTCGAAAAGCACCTGATAGAGAATCTCGCGCTCGTTGTTGAACGACTTGTTTTCCTGTTCGTTGCGCGCTCTGAAAAGCGTTGGCAGCGTGGCTTGCTCGTTGTTTGGCAGGTAGCGTTTCAGCGTGTCGGCGGTGATGGTGCGGTCGGGTTCTATCACCGAAATCTGCTCTGTGATGTTTTTTAATTGTCGGATATTGCCCTTCCAATAGTAGTTTTTCAGCATCTCTTGGGCATCGTCGGTCAGTTTCACCACGGGCATATTGTATTTTTCGGCAAAATCGGTGGCAAATTTGCGGAAAAGCAGCACGGTATCCTCTTTGCGTTCGCGCAGTGGCGGAATGTGTATCGGCACAGCGTTCAGGCGGTAGTAGAGGTCTTCGCGAAAACGCCCTTCGCCGATGGCTTGCTGCATATTCAGATTGGTGGCGGCCACCACGCGCACATTGGTTTTTTGCACTTTCGACGAGCCGACGCGCATAAATTCGCCTGCTTCGAGCACACGCAACAGGCGCACTTGGGTCGATAGCGGCAGTTCGCCCACCTCGTCGAGAAAGATGGTGCCGCCGTCGGCCACTTCGAAATAGCCTTTGCGGTCGCTGGTGGCACTGGTAAATGCTCCTTTTTCGTGTCCAAACAGTTCGCTGTCGATAGTGCCTTCGGGTATTGCGCCGCAGTTCACAGCGATGTAGGCGTTGTGTTTGCGTGGACTGTATTGGTGTATGATTTGCGGAAATTTCTCCTTGCCGACACCGCTTTCGCCAGTGATTAACACCGAAAGGTCGGTCGACGACACTTGCACCGCCACATCGATAGCGCGATTCAACGCTGCCGACACACCAATAATCCCAAAACGCTGCTTAACTGCCTGTATTTCATTTGGTTGCATAACGCTGACAAATTTTCAGTTCGACTGACAAAATTACACAAAACAATTGAACCTAACAAATTTGTGGGGTTCTTTTTTTCGCACAACACCCAGCGCAACATTCACTGCTGCGTTTTTCGAGTGTGCGAATAGGGTTGTCGCCTTGTCGAAAGGTAGCGTATTCGCTAAACTATCAGACGATTACGCCGCCTTTGGCGCAGCGTTCAATAGTCGCTCTGTGTGCGTTGTTCTTCGCGCTCTTCGTCGTTGTGGTCGCCCTCGTCGAAGGAGGGCAGAGCGTCGCCTTCGTTCAGCACACGCGATTTGTACTTCAGGTTTTTGAGCAGCGATTTTTGCAACTCTTTCACCGTGATTTTCTCGTCGTCGTAGGTGATGGTTACCACGCGATTTTCGAGGTTAAATTCGAGGTCTTTCACTCCGCGCTCGTAAGCCAGCGTTTTTTCCACTTTGGCTTGGCAGTTGGCGCACTCCATCTGCCCGATGACGAGCCTTACCGTCTGTGTGGCTGCGAAAGTCGCCACAGCGACGAACAACATCGTCGCACTTGCAATCAGTTTTTTCATAAAATAAAGTTGTTTTGGTTTAATTTCTAATTTCTGGTTGATTGGTTGATTGGTTGATTGGTTTAACGCATTGGCGTTAATTTCTAATTTCTAATTTCGCTTCGCGCATTTTTTCTCCGCTCGGCATAGCTCAAAC
>CAVGYO010000242.1:0-2143 GCA_963633255.1 Erysipelotrichaceae bacterium | reverse complement strand
CTACTTGCTACTTGCTACTAATTGTCATTGCGGCTCTGCCGCATCACTCCTCACTTCTAACTTCTAACTCCTAACTATTTATGTGGTTTTCAATCTACAAAAATACTCATTTTTGTTCAATGGTCAATACAATACACGCAAAAAAAGCAAAGACTTGCGTGCCTCCGCTTCTCTTGTTGTCGAAAATTCTCGCCGAAAGACGAAAAAATCAGGCTTTCTTGCAGTATTCGTCCGAAACGGTCAGTTTTTTGCGACCGTGCGCACGACGCGACGCCAACACGCGGCGACCGTTTGCCGTTGACATTCTCTCGCGAAAACCGTGCTTGTTTTTGCGCTTTCTGTTCGAAGGTTGAAATGTTCTTTTCATCTCTATACGATTTTTATTGTTGCACTTTTTCCGAATTTTCGGGTTGCAAAGGTAGTTATTTTTTTTCAAACAACAACCATTTTTACCCTATTTTTGTAGAAAAATTTGCAGACAGGCGTCGCAATGGGGAGTTTCTCGACAAAAAAATGTACTTTTGCACTGACTTTCACACCAAAAATAGACGATGAAAAAACTCTTTATAGAAACCTACGGCTGCCAAATGAATGTGGCCGACAGCGAGGTGGTGGCTGCCATCATGTTTTCGTGCGGATTCGAGCAAACCGACTCGCCCGACAAGGCCGACTGCATCATTGTGAACACCTGCTCGATACGCGACAACGCCGAACAGCGCGTGCTTGGACGGCTGCAAAATCTGCAAACACTGCGCAAAAAACGCCACATAGTTATCGGTGTGATTGGCTGCATGGCCGAACGCGTGAAAGAGTCGCTGCTGGCCAACTACGGCGTCGATTTTGTGGCGGGACCCGATGCCTATCTCGACCTGCCCAACCTTGTTGGCGCTGCCCTGCGTGGCGAAAAAGCCATCAACATTGCACTATCGACCACCGAAACCTACCGCAATGTGCTGCCCATGCGCATCGGCGGTGGCATTTCGGGCTTTGTGAGCATCATGCGCGGTTGCAACAATTTCTGCTCGTACTGCATTGTGCCATACACGCGCGGTCGTGAGCGCAGCCGCGATGTGGAGAGCATTCTCGCCGAAGTGACCGACCTGCAAAAACGCGGCTACAAGGAGGTTACGCTGCTCGGACAAAATGTCAATTCGTATCGCTACGAAAAGGAGGACGGCACGACGATCGATTTTCCGCAACTGCTCGAAACGGTGGCGCAAGCCGCTCCCGATATGCGCATTCGGTTCACCACATCGCACCCGAAAGATATGAGCGATGCCACGCTCGAAGTGGTGGCGCGCTATCCCAATGTGTGCAAATTCATTCATCTGCCTGTGCAGAGCGGCAGCAACGCCGTGCTGAAAGCCATGAACCGCAAATACACGCGCGAGTGGTACCTCGACCGCATTGCCGCCATTCGGCGCATTGTGCCAGAAGCAGCCATCAGTACCGATATTTTCTGCGGATTTCACGACGAAACGCTCGACGACCACGCACAAACGCTCAGTCTGATGCGCGAAGTGGGCTTCGATAGTGCGTTTATGTTCAAATATTCGGAACGCCCTGGCACTTTTGCTGCCAAACACCTGCCCGACAACATTGCCGAAGAGGAAAAAGTGCGCCGCCTGAACGAAATTATTGCGCTGCAACAAGAGTTGAGCCTTGCATCGAACCGCCGCGACATCGGCAAGACCGTCGAAGTGCTGGTCGAAGGGCGCTCCAAACGGTCGGCTGCCGATATGTGTGGCCGCACATCGCAAAACAAAACCGTTGTCTTCCCCAAAGGCGATAGCAAAATCGGCGACCTTGTGCAAGTAACCATCACCGACGCCTCCGCCGCAACACTCATCGGTGAGCAATTGACAATTGACAATTGACAATTGATAATTGACAATTATTTGAAGATTTGAAAATTTGAAAATTGAGGCGTTTCGGAACGCGAAAATTCTTAATTCTAAATTCATAACTCATAATTAAACGAAGGCGTTCCCCCTTCGGGGGAAACGGGAAAGGGGGCTACGAGCAAAGCAATAAATAATAAACAATGAATAATGAATAATAATTGTGGCGTTGTTGATACCGACAACTAGAAATTAGAATTTTTGCGATTAGCGAGAGCAGAGTCAAACTCGTTTGAACTATG
>CAVGYO010000241.1:0-2148 GCA_963633255.1 Erysipelotrichaceae bacterium | reverse complement strand
ATCACCCCCAAATTCATATTCGATAAAAATGGTTAGGAAAGGCATCCAAGAGCGTTAGCGTTTTTGGATGTTCTTTTTCGCCGAAAACGCATGGAAAACGCCTACGACATACTCACAATTTTGGGGCCGACGGCTTCGGGCAAAACCGCTTTGGCGGTGGCTTTGGCGGCGCGGCTCGATGGCGAAATTCTCAGTGCCGACTCGCGGCAGGTCTATCGCGGTATGGACATTGGCACAGGCAAGGATTTGGCGGAATATACCATCGGTGAGCGTGCCATTCCGTACCACCTTATCGACATTGCCGACGCTGGCTACAAGTACAATCTGTTCGAGTATCAGCGCGATTTTGCAGCGGCCTACAAAACGATTGTTGCGCGCCACAAAACGCCGATTTTGTGCGGTGGCACAGGACTTTACATCGAGGCGGTGTTGGGCGGTTACCAACTGGTGGCTGTGCCAGAAAATGCTGAATTGCGTGCCGCTTTGGCGGACAAAACGCTGCCCGAACTTGCCGACATTCTGCGCAGTTACAAAACACTGCACAATACCACCGACATCGACACGCGCAAACGCGCCATTCGTGCCATCGAAATAGCCGATTACAGCCGCCAACACCCTGAATTACAGTCCACTGGCGAGCGGTTGCAGCCGCTCATCGTTGGGGTGGCAATCGACCGTGAACTGCGCCGCAAAAAAATTACGGAACGCCTACACCAACGGTTAGCATCGGGCATGATCGAAGAGGTGGAGCGTCTGTTGCAGGCTGGCATTCCGCCCGAAAATCTGACCTATTACGGTTTGGAATACAAGTTTGTAACTCTCTATCTGACAGGCGTTTTGACTTACGAAACGATGGTGGCACAACTCGAAATAGCGATACATCAGTTTGCCAAACGCCAGATGACATGGTTTCGCGGCATGGAGCGGCGCGGCTTTGCCATCAACTGGATTGACGCCACTTGGCCGATGGCCGAAAAGGTCGATTTTGTCGAAAAATTGTGGCGCCAAAAACGGTAAATCGTTGCCCTGTGCAAAAATAATTGACAAAGAACAGAGTTATTGTAAATTTTTTTACTATCTTTGCAAACCAGTAGCGCAACAGTCGCACCGCGCGGCGAATTGCACGAAAAAGTTTGGTAAAAGTTTAATAATCAAGCAATTATGGCTAAAAGTAAAAAACAGGAAGAAGATGTAAAAATGGAAAGTGTGCAGGAAGCATTGACTCGTTCCGAAGCATTTCTCGAAAAATACCGCAGACAACTGCTCATTGTTGCGGGCATTGTGGTTGCCGTAGTGGTGGCAATCATACTCTTTCATCTCTACTATTTGGAGCCAAAAAACGAGGAGGCGCAAGAGGCGATGCTCCCCGCTGTGGCTGCGTTCGAAAACGACCAGTACGAATTGGCGCTGCGTGGCGACGAAGCCAACGACGGTTTTGCTGCCATTGTCGATGAATATGGCATGACCGACGCTGCCGAATTGGCCGCCTATTACGCTGGTGTGTGCGCCTACAACTTGGGCGAATACCAAGAGGCCGCCGACTATTTGAAAGGCGTTAACAACCGCTCGGTGAACCTTGCACCCGCTGCAAAAATGTTGCTTGGCGACTGCTATGTGCAACTCGACGAGTATGGCAAAGCGGTGAAATGTTTCGAAAAGGCTGCCAAACGCGAAAATCTGTTGATTGCACCGAAAGCCCTGAAAAAAGCAGGTTTGGCTTACGAAAAAATGGGTGAATACACCAAGGCCGCCAAAGCCTACACCAAAATCAAAGAGACCTATTTTCAGTCGCAAGAGGCCGCCGACATCGAAAAATATATCGACCGTGCCAACGCGCTGGCTAAATAAAAAAGCCTGAAAAATAGACTTAAAAACCGTTTTGGGCTTGCGTCCGAAGCGGCTTTTTTATTTCAAATTTCAGATTTTTAGTCGCAAGTAGCAAGTAGCAAGTCGCAAGAAAAATGAGGAGTTAGGAATTAGGAGTGAGGAGTGATGCGGCGAAGCCGCAATGACAATTAGTAGCAAGTAGCAAGTCGCAAGAAAGATTTTAAGAACATAGAAAATAGAGCATAGACTTATAGGGGCGCGTGGCGTTCCCCCTTCGGGGGAAACGGGAAAGGGGGCTACGAGTAAGGCAATGAACAATGA
>CAVGYO010000240.1:0-2155 GCA_963633255.1 Erysipelotrichaceae bacterium | reverse complement strand
TGTTCACCACGGGCGTAGCCAGCACGGTTATCGTTGCGCTGCCGCTCTTGCCGCACTTCTCGGTGTAGGTGGCAGTAACGGTGTAGGTGCCCGTTGCCGTAGCCGTAAAGGTGGTGCCGTCGAAAGTTGCTCCTGCAGGACTTACGCTGTAACTCCACGAGCCGCTGCCGCCGCCCGCTTGCGTGCAGGTAACCGTAGTGGTGGCACTGCCGCTCTCGCCGAGGTTGAGCGAGGTTGCCGCTGGCGTAACCGTTACCACCGCCGCATCGCTGCAGCAGGTAGAGATGTAGCCGCTGGCAGCGGAGCCGCTTTTGAAAATATAAAATTGCGTATAACTTGAGTTGTTAGTGTATGGTCTATAGTACGTACCTTGATTTGTAGATTGACTTTGCAAATAATACTTAGTACTTCCATTCGTTGGGAAACGCCCATCTGATTCCAAAATCAAGTCTGTTCCGCTGCTCTCAGGTAGTGTGAATTCCTTATTTGCCATTTTAACATAGTTGTTACCGTTTTTCAGTTGGAAACTCGATGTTGTACCAACAACCGTAAACGCCATCCAGTCCGATTGTGTGCTGCTAACTGTAGCGTCTTTACCATTAGAGTTGGCCCCAGTAACGCCCGAGCCGGTGGCAGAGGTTGCCAAATAGACTACATCGCCATTGCTCAGTGAGGTGGCTTTTTCGAGACTTCCACTCCCCGTAGCATCGCTAAACACCGCATAATAGGTAGTGCTTTCTGTTGGTACGGTGGCGGTGGTTACCTGCGTGGTAGGTGCGGCATCCGAGGGATTGCCTTCGCTGCCCGCTGCTGTGGTGAACCAGCCCACAAACTGCGTATAGGTATCGCTGCACGAGGTCGGGTCGGTTGTGGGCAGCGTTACTGCGCTGCCTTGGGTTACCGTGGTGGCATCAAATGTGCGGCCATTGCTGCTCCAAGTGATGGTGTATGTTGGCAGTGCAGCGGTGGTGAAATAAGCCGTTTCGCTATCTTCCGAATTTGAATAAGTAGTTCCATCGCCTATCGCCTTAACCGTCCAGAGATAGTCGGTTTCGGCTGTCAGTCCGGAAAGTGTACACGAAGTTCCGTTTACCTCCATTGTCTTGCTCCCCGTTTCCAAAGCAGAGCAATAGGTAACCACATATTTCGTAGCGTTTGTTACTGCATTCCACGAGAGCGTCGCCCCAGTAGCCGTAATGTCCGTACTCGAAAGCTCCGTAGGCGTTGCCAGCGGGTCGAGCGCTTGGGCCGTAACCATAATAGTAAAGGTTGTTTCCGCCTCGCAGTAAGTAGCATCTGCAGTCATAGTGGCTGTAATGGTATAATCGCCAGCGGTTTCGGTATAAAAGGTAGAGCCGTCTATCATGACATTTCCATCGGTGCAAGAATAGGTAATGTCGCCTGTAGAACCGCCCTTATTGATAGTCAAATTCGTTGACATATCATATTCGCCCGTTTCTGCCTCTGTTAGCGAAATTGTTTTATTCTCGATACTAAATGTCGGGTCGGTGCAAGAAGAGGCCTCCTCGTAGGTGATGGTGATAGAAGCAACATATGCGCGTTTTGTGCTTGTGGCGACATATATGGTCGATACTTCTGAACCGTCCCAATCAAAAGAGCATGCTGTGGCAGAACTCCCCAATGTTGTGCTTGATTGAGTGGCATTGCTACTCGAAGACCCGCACTTGATTTTACCAGTATCGCTACCGTATTGGATCGCATTTACAGTTACATTTGTAATTTTATAACTTTGATTGAGCGTTATTAGGAAAGAACCGACATTTTTACTACTACCCAATTTAAGACCACTTTTACCCGCATAAACATTCGCAATATCATTGCTAACAGAACTATAATAATCACTCCCACCTGTTATTTCATCACTAAATGTTGTGGAAGTAAGCGCAGAAGATGCATCTTCGGTGTTCTCTTTGAATGTAATGGTAAAACTTTCCGCCCTCACATTTCCTATGGCGAGAGTGAGTAGTAGGAGTGTTGCGCAGTAGCGTAGGAATTTCAAATTCCCAATTTCAGATTGCAGATTGCGCTTCGCGCTGTTAGGTGTAGTTTTCATAGTTGTATTTCTAGTTTCTAGATTCCTAGTTGATTGGTTGATCGGTTGATTGGTTGATTATTGTGCAAATGATTTTGGACA
>CAVGYO010000239.1:0-2159 GCA_963633255.1 Erysipelotrichaceae bacterium | reverse complement strand
ATTTGAAGATTTGAAAATTGCTTTTCAACGATTCAACTCATCGACTAAAAATCAGTCAATTTCCGTGATTAAATCGGCAGGAATTGTGTTTTCTTTTGGTTCTTCGGCCGACAAATTGCGGTAGATGACGGCATTGCAACCAAGACTCCACACCGCAACGATCAGTTCGACGACGAGCGTGAGCAACAAAAGCCACCACGAATCTGCGATATTATCGACAAAAGATGAGATGCAGACAAGCAGCACCGGCACGATGGCAATCACTACCGACACGCCGAAAATGCGCCATTTGTAGCCGTAAGTCAGTCGGTTGCTGGTGGTCAATGCTTCGCCCGGGGTCAATCCTTTGTCGATGAGCAGGTAGAACGCCAGCGACCACGCAATGCCAACCACAAATGCGGGCACTATCAGGAATATCAGCAGCGGAATCATCGCCATGTAGATGAAGACGGCCAGCAGGAAAAATTCGCCCATCATTTTGCGGTATTTCGACTCGAAAATAAACAGCGGCGAAATGGTTTTGCCTTGTGCCAACGCAACGGGAATGGCGCAGAGCGCAATAGTTGTGCCGACATTGATGTAGGGCACCCAAATGGTCAGCAGCCACAAAATGATAGCGCAGATAATCGACAGTGCGTTTTTCAAGCCGATGTTCAGCCCTTCGCCCAGAACGCTCGAAATGGTAATTTTGTTTTTCATAACACAATTTTTTTTTTGAGGTTAATGATTATGGTGAATTAAACTTTTTGCAGTGTCAGGTGCGCAAACCGACAGCGCAGACAGTTGCGTGTGTCGCAGTAGGCGCGTTTCAGTTGCACAATGGCTTGTGTGTCGGCGGCCGATTGCGCCACAACTCCAGCCGCTGCAAACTCATCGACAATGCGGTTGCGTTCGGCGGGCAGTGCCGTCAGCAGGTCGATGGCGCGCTGCACCAGCCTATCGTCGTTGTGCGATTTGCCGTAGCAGAAGAGAAACGGCGCCACCGTGTTTGTCAGCAAAATATCGATCGATTGGTCGGAGAGTCGCTTGGTGCGCTTGGCCGATTCGGTGCCAAATTGGTAGTGTGTTTGCCAATAGTCTGTTGCCTCGCACTCGAAAAGGCGGCGCAGTGTTTCGTTCTCTTCCGTTTCGACAATCTGCGAAAACAGTCGGTGCGAGCGATAGGCCAAATTGCCGAATTGCGACAGGCGAATGGTCGGGAAATTGGCTGGTCGCAACCGCAGGAATTTCCACAGCGCCGAATCGATGGGCTTCAGCCCAAATTTCGATTTCAAAAAGTGATATTCGCGCTGCAATTTTTCCTGATAATCGTCTTTTGGTGTGCCTTCGAGCAGTCCAGCCTGTCCAAAGAGCAGCGCTTCGATCTGCATCGGGTCGTTGCGGTGCTTGCCGATGACCGCCAGCGGCAGCGATTTTGCCAGCAGTTCGAACGCCAGCGCATTGGTCGAAAATCCAAAGTTGCGCGCCAGCACAATGTAGAACGCCTCGTCCCAGTCGTTGGTGGTCTGTTGCAGCAGTGCCTCGATGGCGTGTGTTTTCTGTTCGAGCCGTTCGGCCAGCAGGCGGTCGAGCCAAGCGGTTTTTTCGGCTTCCGACACCTGTTTCAGGCGGTCGGCGCAGCGCACAAAGCGTGTGTCGTTCACCAGCCGTTCGTACGATTCGACCAGTTCGGGCGCAAACTTCAGCACCAGTTGCGGAATAGGCTGCCCGTCGGCGCGTGTAATGGTGCGGTCGGCTTCGCACACCACATGCAGCACCACCGAGTTGTAGGCGCGGTCGTCGGTGTGGCCGTGGCGCAGCCAGTCGCTGGCGCGGCGGTGAAACTCCACATTGCCCGCCCACAGCGTATCGCCGATTTTCACTTTGGCGTTGAACACATCGGGACCAGCGTCGGTGTTGCGCTGCCCCGTGTCGATAATCTCGACAGGAAGTCCATCGGTAGTTGTTTGTATCGGCGCAAAGTGGCGACCAAACCACACATATTGCAAAAACTGTTCGTTAGGCATCGCCTCGTTTGTGTGAACCATTTCTGCAAAGATAGCAATTTTTTTCTTTAGTGTGAAAGTTTATAAAGTTTATCAAGTTCATAAAGTTTATCAAGTTGAAAGTTTTTTATTTGAAGATTTGAAAATTGCTTTTCAACAGTTCAACGATTCAAC
>CAVGYO010000238.1:0-2171 GCA_963633255.1 Erysipelotrichaceae bacterium | reverse complement strand
TACTTCGTCACTGGCAACCTCCAACTAGACTACCCACACGAAATGTTATAGAACCAAAAAATTCAACTCTATGAAAAAACTTACTTTTCTCGTAGCGGCTCTGTTCGCAACATTGGCAGTCAGTGCCAATGTTATCGAAATCGCCGATTTTAATTGGATTGACGATGCTGATACTTCTTCTACTCAACAAAATTGGACTGTAGAAGCAGATGGTATTACATTGAAATTCAATGGCACAATTTTGGATGCAACCTACAACGGAGTTACTTATCGTACATTGCGTGTGTATGCAGATAACACACTGAAAGTTTGTTGCGCTGAAAAAATCACCAAAATTGAGGTTATTGGCACGGCCAAAAAGGGTGCTAACATCACTGCCACGGCAGGTACAGTTGCTGGCGGCGACTATTCTTCGGCGACGAGCGATATTTACAAATATGAAAATGGCTTCGACAAACCGCTTTTCGTTGTCGATGATGTAAACGCTACAAGCACAGTAATTACGCCAGTGAAACAAATTCGTGTGTATGGCATTCGCGTAACAACAGTTACCACATCGTACGGCATTCTTGTGAACGGCAAAACCTACTATGCAGGCACATTAAATCCCACTCCGCTCGACCAGAGTTACATGGAATACATGGCGTTGGGCGTTCCCGTCAAATCGGGCGACTACATCCAACTCTACGACAAAGACAACACCGCCGCTTGGGCTGTTGATTTAGATGGCGCAAGCACATCGGGCATCACAAAATCTGGCGACAAATACACCTGCTCTGCGGATGGTTGCTACGATTTTTACATTAAACTGAAATATCAAGCGGAACAACTCTATGTCGAGCCTACCACGAGCGACTGCTCGACCACGGGCGAAGACATCGGTGGCAGCGATGACGATGACTATGACTATGACTATGGCAAGGCGTTCTATGTGTATAATAGCGACGGTACAACGGTTGGCTACGAAATTGCAAAAGTCGACAGCATCTCGTTTATGAAACCCACTACTGACATCGCCACTAGCGATGACTATGACTATGGCAAGGCTTTCTATGTGTACAAAAACGATGGCACAATGGTTGGCTACGAAATTGCAACAGTCGACAGCATCTCGTTTGTGAAACCAACTACTGGCACTGCAAGTGGCTATGAATGGGTGGATCTTGGCTTGAGCGTAAAATGGGCCACTTGCAATGTGGGCGCTGATACCCCCGAAGAGTACGGCAACTACTACGCTTGGGGCGAAACTGCTACAAAAAGCGATTATACTAGTTCGACTTATAGTGCCAATCCATCGATTTTGCCAGCCGATGCCGATGCTGCTACCGCCAACTGGGGCGGCAAATGGCGCATGCCAACCGATGCAGAGTGGCAAGAACTTATCGACAACTGCGACTGGACATGGACAACCGACTATAAAGGCACAGGTGTTGTAGGCTACACCGTTGCGAGCAAAACAAACGGCAACATCATCTTTCTCCCTGCGGCGGGCAGTCGCCTCGGTACTTGGATTGTTAATGGTAACGGCCAATATTGGTCGAGTTCACTTTACACAGACGACCCGAGCTATGCGCGGCATGCCTATTTCGACTCGGGCAAGCAGGAGATATCCCAAAGCTCCCGTCCCGCTGGGTTATCCGTTCGCCCTGTGGTGGGTAACAACAATAATGAGGGTGTAATGACATGTGCAGAGGCCGTTACACACCTAACCGCGACTGTGGTGGTTGAAGGTTATGTAGCGTTTGCTTACAATTATGAGAATAATGGCGTTCAGTCGGCATGGATTGCTGATGACTCTGAAACAACTGCTGGTGTGTTTCTGGCCTATAATTGTACCGTAACTCAAAGCGTGTCAAAGGGAGATAGAGTTCGAGTAGAGGGTACAATAATTCAGTTTACCAAAACTAGTGGTGAAACCATATATGAGATAGCGAATGGTAAAATGACAAAGTTGTAGTCGTCAAACGACGATTGCACCTTTCCCCCGAAATTCTTAAGGTTCAAGACAACTTTAGAGTAAATTCTCTAAGGTTGTCTTTTTTTTGTGTATGATAGTTGCAGCGTTGTTGCGCGCAAAAATGCATAATTCTAAATTCATAACTCTTAATTGAACCTGAACCCCTACCCCCGCCATTCGGCGGGTACTCCCCCTATCTGCTGCGCAGCAGGGG
>CAVGYO010000237.1:0-2188 GCA_963633255.1 Erysipelotrichaceae bacterium | reverse complement strand
AAAATCATTTGCACAATAATCAACCGATCAACCGATCAACCAATCAACCAGAAATCAAATGAAATTATAAATTAACGCCAACGCGTTAAACTTATCAACTAAAAATTGAAAATCTAAATAAGTATGTCATTACAGTGTGGAATTGTAGGGTTGCCCAATGTGGGTAAATCGACGCTTTTCAATTGTTTGTCGAATGCGAAGGCGCAGTCGGCCAATTTTCCGTTTTGTACCATCGAGCCGAATGTGGGCGTTATCACCGTGCCCGACGAGCGGCTCAACCGTTTGGCCGAACTCTGCAAGCCCGAACGCATAGTGCCGACCACGGTCGAGATAGTCGATATTGCGGGACTGGTCAAAGGTGCGAGCAAAGGCGAAGGGCTGGGCAATAAGTTTTTGGCCAACATACGCGAAACCGACGCCATATTGCATGTGTTGCGCTGCTTCGACGACCCGAATGTGGTGCATGTCGATGGTTCGGTCGACCCTGTGCGCGACAAGGAGACCATCGATGCCGAACTGATAATAAAAGACATCGAGACCATCGACAACCGCATACAAAAAGTGCAGAAACAGGCGCAGTCGGGCGGCGACAAGCAAGCCAAAGCCGCCTTGGCGGTGTACGAAAAGTTCAAAGCCGCCTTGGAGCAGTTTAAGCCCGCGCGTTCGGTGGTGTTGGAGTCGAAAGACGAGCAGGCCATCGCCCACGATCTGTTTCTGCTCACCGCCAAACCCGTGATGTATGTCTGCAATGTGGACGAAGCCTCGGCCATCAGCGGCAATCGCTATGTTGAGGCGGTGCGCCAAGCCGTGAAAGACGAGCGCGCCGAGGTGCTTGTGGTGGCCGCCAAAATCGAGTCGGACATTGCCGAACTCGAGACTTACGACGAGCGGCAACTCTTTCTCGAAGAGATTGGGCTGCAAGAGTCGGGCGTGTCGCGACTCATCAAATCGGCATATAACCTGCTGAATCTCAAGACTTTCCTCACCGCTGGCAGCGACGAAGTGCGTGCGTGGACTTTTCGCGACGGCTACAAAGCGCCGCAGTGCGCGGGCATCATTCACACCGATTTCGAAAAGGGATTTATCCGTGCCGAAGTGATAAAATATGCCGATTTTGTGCATTATGGCAGCGAAGCCGCTGTGCGCGAAGCGGGCAAACTGGCCGTCGAAGGCAAGGATTATCTCGTTCAGGACGGCGACATCATGCACTTCCGATTCAATGTGTAGTGGCAAATGGCGCAAAAACTGGCGCATATTGTCTCGGTGCTGCTGCACCCCGTGTGGATGCCGCTCTATGGGCTGCTCATTTTCTTAGGGACGCCTTATAGTCAGATAGTTACCACGCCGCCGCAACGCTATTTGCTGTTGGCGAGCGTACTCTTTTTCACCATTCTGATACCGCTGGGATTTATGCTGGTGCAGATTTGGCGTGGCAAAGCGAGCGGCCTCATGCTGCCCGACCGTCGCGAGCGCAAAAAGCCCTACATCGTTACTTTTTGGTCGTATGTTGCCCTCGAATACCTGCTGGCATTGCTAGAAATCACGCCGTTTGTGGTGCTGATTGTGGCAGGATTTGCGGTGGTCATCGCTATCGTGTACGGCATCAACTGTTTTTGGAAAATCAGTGCGCACCTCTGCGGCATTGGCGGACTGTGCGGCGCATTTTTCGGACTGTCGTGGATTTTTTATGCCAACAACCTGCCATTGATGCTCACGCTCGTACTGCTGAGCGGCCTTTTGGGCTGGGCACGCCTCGAATGCCGTGCGCACACCCTACCCCAACTCGCCGCAGGCTTTCTGCTCGGCTTCGCTGGCGGCGTTGTGCCAGCAGCATTCCTAATTTAGAGTGAGGAGTGATGCGGCAGAGCCGCAATGACAATTAGTAGCAAGTAGCAAGTAGCAAGTAGCAAGAAAGATTTTAAGAATATAGAACACAGAGCATAGACTTTTTAATTGACAATTGATAATTGATAATTGATAATTGACAATTATTTGAAGATTTGAAAATTTGAAAATTGTCGGTGTCCAAAATTATTTGCACAATAATCAACCAATCAACCGATCAACCGATCAACCGATCAACCAATCAACGGTTTAACTAGAAATTAGAAATTTAGAAATTAAAAATCAACGACCAATCAACTATCTGAAAAACAGCCTTCGTGCAACATTTTGCGGCTCGATAGCG
>CAVGYO010000236.1:0-2216 GCA_963633255.1 Erysipelotrichaceae bacterium | reverse complement strand
GGTTGATTGGTTGATTATTGTGCAAATAATTTTGGACACCGACAATTTTCAAATTTTCAAATCTTCAAATAATTGTCAATTATCAATTATCAATTATCAATTGTCAATTAAAAAGTCTATGCTCTGTGTTCTATATTCTTAAAATCTTTCTTGCTACTTGCTACTTGCTACTTGCTACTAATTGTCATTGCGGCTTCGCCGCATCACTCCTCACTCCTCACTCCTCACTCCTCACTCCTCATTTGTCTTGCTACTTGCTACTCACATCTTGCGACTCACATTGTCAATTACTTCCGCAACCACATAAGTGCTTCCGCCCACAAAGATGAAATCGTTGGGTGTGGCAGCGTTTTTGGCGGCGGCGAATGCTTCGCGCACCGATGGGTAGGCGTTGCCGTGCAGCCCAAAATCGGCGGCGTGGTGTTGCAGTTCCGTCTCGCTCCACGCCCGCGGACTCTGTGCTTTGGCGAAATAGTAGGTGGCGTCGGTTGGCAGCAGCGCAAGCACCGCTGCATGATTTTTGTCGCTCATCGTGCCAAACACAATGTGCAGGTGCGCATATTTTTGCCGCTTCAATTGTTCGACTACATAGCGCAAACCGCCCTCGTTGTGGCCTGTGTCGCAGACAATTTTTGGCTGTTCGCCAAGCGTTTGCCAGCGACCAGCAAGGTGCGTGCGCTCCAACACTTGCGCAAATCCGTCGGTAATTTGCTGCGCCGAAATCGCAAATCCCGCCTTTTGCAGTTGAGCGATGGCAGCCAGCACGGTGCGTTTGTTTTTCGTCTGATAAATTCCTGCGAGCGGCGATTCGGGGAGCGGCTGTTCGGCCATCGCTTGGTCGGCAAAGGTGATTGGCGCTCCCATTTTTTTTGCAAATTCGGTGAATATAGGTGCAGTTTCGGGTTGCGTTTCGCCTATCACCACAGGCACGCCCTGCTTGATAATGCCCGCCTTTTCGGCGGCGATTTTTTCGAGTGTGTCGCCCAAAATGTCGGTGTGGTCGAGGCTGATATTGGTGATGACCGACACCACAGGCGTAATGATGTTGGTGCAGTCGAGCCGACCGCCAAGTCCCACCTCCACAACGGCCACATCTACCTGTTTTTCAGCGAAATAGGCGAATGCCAATGCGGTTGTTATCTCGAAAAACGACGGTTTCATTTGGTCGATCGTCTGCCTATTCTCGCGCACAAAATCGACAACGCGCTGTTCCGCTATCATCTCGCCATCGATGCGAATCCGCTCGCGAAAGTCGTGCAGGTGCGGCGATGTGTAGAGTCCCACCCGATAGCCAGCGCACTGCAACACCGATGCCAACAGGTGAGCCGTGGAGCCTTTGCCGTTGGTGCCTGCCACATGTATGGTTTTGTAGCGGCGGTGCGGATGCCCAAAATGTGCGTCGAGTGAAAGCGTATTTTCCAGCCCCGATTTGTAGGCTTTGCGGCCAACTTGCTGAAACATCGGCGCATGGTCGTAGAGATATTTTATCGCATCGTTGTATGTCATTTTGCAGTCATCTTGCAGTCGTTTTGCAGTCATTTTGACATCATTTTGCAGTCGTTTTGTACCAATTTTGCAATACATTGTACAGACGCTGCACTGGCAATCCCATCACATTGTAGAACGATCCCGCAATGTTTTCGACGCCGATGTAGCCAATCCACTCCTGTACGCCATAACTGCCCGCCTTGTCGAAAGGGCGGTATTTCTCGACATAGTAGTCGATTTCGGCATCGCTAAACTGGGCAAATGTAACTTGTGTGATCGCCGAAAACGCCTCTTGCCGCTTGGTCGAGGTGAGGCAAACGCCTGTAATCACCTCGTGTGTGCGTCCAGCGAGCGTGCGCAACATACGGCGTGCGTCGGCGGCATCGGTGGGTTTGCCATACACGCGCCCATCGAGCCAAACGATGGTGTCGGCCGTTATTAGCAGGTCGTCGTCGGTCAGCGTGGGCAGAAAAGCAGCGGCTTTTTGGCGCGCAAGAAAAAGCGGAATCTCTGCGCCTTGCAGCGTTTCGGGGTAGTGCTCTTCAAGTCCGTCGATGGTGCGCACCACAAAATCGATGTCGAGACCGCGCAAAAGTTCTTGCCGCCGCGGCGACTGCGAACCGAGAATGATATTCATGATTGGGGTCGAAAAGTTTAACTGTTGAATTGATTTTTGGTTGATTGGTTGATTGGTTGATTGGTTGATTGGTTGATTGGTTGATTGGTTG
>CAVGYO010000235.1:0-2310 GCA_963633255.1 Erysipelotrichaceae bacterium | reverse complement strand
ACTTGCTACTAATTGCGGCTTCGCCGCATCACTCCTCACTCCTAATTCCTAACTCCTCACTATCTAAATGGTTTGTTTGTCGGAAAAAGTATGTTTTTTGTCGAAAAAAGTGTAAAAAAAACGAAAAAGATATTGTTAGTTCGGTGAAAGTTTGTAACCTTGCAGCCGAAAATAAGATATTTTTTTACGAAAAAGGGGATAAAAAGATGAAAAAGTTAGTTTACGCACTCACTATGGTAGCCGCCATTGCTTGCATGGCCACCTCGTGCGACAAGGACAATAACGAGCCGAATGACACAACCAAAAACGACTCGATTCCTGTGGTAACTCCTGTGGATACAATCGAATTTGTTGGAGGTTATATTTCGTTCTATGGCACGGACTACTCGGAGACCAACAACCACCTGCTGGTGCTCTATACCGACATGGACTCTGACGACGATGGCTATTTCGCTTCAGAAGGCTATGCGTTGCAACTCGACCTCTACACTACCGACGAAGAGTTGGTGGCTGGCAAATACACGCTGAGTACCGACGAGACATACCCTGCTGGCACATTCAGTGCCAAGTATAGTGCTTGGTACGATATTGATGATGCTGGCGAACAGACCTATTACGGCATTCAGGCTGGCGCGGTGAATATCGCTATTGATGGTGATATCTACACCATCGACATCAATCTGACCGACTCGCTCGGCAACGAACGCGTGGCACGCTATGAGGGCGCATTGGAAATTTACGACGAACGCGACGATCCGTATGAATACGAACCTACTACACCTACGACAATTACCATAAATGCGCCTGCCGATTCTATCGAAGCCTATAATTATGGCGACTACTACGGCGATGGTGTTGATAATCTTGCCATCTATGTTTGGGACGACAATACAGTGGTTTCGTTGAGTCTTTATGTAGCAAATGGCACAACTGCGCTGCCTGTAGGCGAATACAAATTTGCCGACGACTATTCGGAGATGAGCCTTGAACCAGGTCAGTTGTATTGGAGTTACTTCCCGCTTGGCTGCTATGCCGCCACCGACGAGGCCTACTACTGGCTGACCGACGGCACGCTTACGGTGAGCAAAGCAGATGATGTCTATACCATTTCGGGTACGCTGAAATCGTACTACGGCAGCGAAATCAGCATCAACTACAAGGGCGCAGTTACGCTCGAAGTGTACGACGATGCCGACGAAGCACCAGCCGCCAAAGCAAAGGCTCTGCGCCACACGCACAACGCAAAACGCATAATCAAAGCCCACAAATAAAAGTTTTCTTCATAATGTAATGGGGCGGCTCGGGAGAAATTTTTTCTCTCGAGTCGTTTTTTGTGCGTGTGGTATGCAGAAAATCGGTAACTTTGTATTCGGAAAACAATTATCAAGTTATTTTTATGATTCTACTTGCCGACAGCGGTTCTACCAAGACAACATGGGCGCTTTGCCACCAAGGGCAGGCGATTGCCACACACACCACCGTAGGGCTTAACCCATTTCACCAAAGCGTGAGCGACATCAGCAATACAGTTGCCGCACTGCCCGAAACCATGCGCCACGCCGACAGTGTGCGGTTCTACGGCGCAGGTTGCACGCAGGAGAAAAAAGAGTGCGTTGCCAATGCGCTGCGCATGGTGTTTGCACACGCCAATATCGGTGTGGAGTCGGATATGCTGGGAGCGGCACACGCCCTGCTGCAACACGAGTGCGGCATTGCTTGCATACTCGGTACAGGCGCCAACTCGTGCCTCTACGACGGCGAGCAGATAGTGCAGAATGTGCCGCCGCTCGGCTACATTTTGGGCGACGAGGGCAGTGGCGCAGTCATCGGCAAGCGTTTTGTGGGCGACTGCCTGAAAAACCAGACGCCCGCCGCACTGAAGCAACTTTTTCTCGACACCTACGCCACATCAGCCGCCGACATTGTAGAGCATGTTTACCGCCAGCCGCAAGCCAACCGCTACTTGGCGCAGTTTGCACCGTTTTTGTCGGCCAACATCGACCGCTACGACTACATTCGCACGCTGGTGTCGGACTGTTTCCGCGACTTTTTTGTGCGCAATGTGCTGCAATACGACGACGCACACGCACTGCCTATCGCCTTTGTTGGGTCGGTGGCATACCACTTTGCTGCGCCCCTGCGCAACACAGCGCAAGCACTTGGCTTGACCATCTCGAAGATAGAGCAGTCGCCTATCGCAGGACTGGCGGAATTTTATCAGTGATGCGGCGAAGCCGCAATTTGAAGATTTGAAGATTGTCGGTGTCCAAAATCATTTGCACAATAATCAACCGATCAACCAATCAACCA
>CAVGYO010000234.1:0-2311 GCA_963633255.1 Erysipelotrichaceae bacterium | reverse complement strand
CCTTATAATACAGCGCGTGCGGGATTGCAAATCCCGCACGACGACAAAATTCGCACCTAACAACGCCGCAATATTCAAATTTTCAAATGAAAAAACTTTCAACTTTACAAACTTGATGAACTTTATGAACTTGATAAACTTGATAAACTTTCACACTTAAAAGAAAAAGATTTTTGCAGTTCAAAAAAAAGTTGTACCTTTGCACCGCTTTTCGAGTAAAAGCAAATTAAGGTTTAACCAACAAAAAACAAAAAAACATGGCAACTAAAATTAGATTGCAAAGACACGGTCGCAAAAACTACGCCTACTACCATGTAGTTGTAGCCGACAGCCGTGCGCCACGCGATGGCAGAATTATCGAACGCATCGGTTCGTACAACCCCAACACCAACCCAGCCACTGTCGTGCTGAATTTCGACCGTGCGCTCTATTGGCTCAATGTGGGTGCGCAACCCACCGACACCGCACGCAACATTCTTTCGGGCGAAGGTGTGCTGCTGATGAAACACCTGCAAGGCGGTGTGAAAAAAGGCGCATTCGACGAGGCAACCGCCACCAAGAAATTTGAGGCATGGAAAGCCGACCGCGAAAAAGCCAAAGAGGCTATCAGAAACACCGATGCCTCGAAACAGGCCGAAACGCTGAAACAACGCCTCGAAGCCGAAAAAGAGATAAACAAGGCAAAAGCCGCCGAATTGGCGAAGAAAAAAGCCGAAGCCCTCGAAGCCGAGGCTGCCAAAGCCGCTGCTGAACTGGCTGCCGAATCCAAAACCGAAGAAGCACCTGCCGAAGCCGCCAACACCGACGAGGCTCCTGCTGCTGAATAAGCGCAAACACACTTTTTTGCGCAAAGTCCGATTACAACAATCGGACTTTTTTTGTGCTAGAAAAAGAGTGCGCATTTCTGTTGACATTTCACTATTGGTGGCGCAATCACAGACGGATTGCAGTCGCCAGATTCGACATTAAAACAAAAAAAGTGTGCGAATAATCAAAAATGTTGTTTCGTAATCCTATACTTTTGCGTATCTTTGTAGGATTTTAGCAGATGCAAGATATAAGCAAACATATACGCACAATGGCTGGCGGAACGATATTCAAAAATATGGTTGCGCTGGGGGTTGTACAGTTCGCCAATTACCTTATCCCGTTGATTATCATTCCGTTTGTAACGCGGGCGTTGGGCGTAGATGTGTTCGGGCGTGTGTGCTATGCACAGAATATCGTATCCTATTTGGCACTACTCATCAACTTTGGTTTTGACTACTCGGCGACACAAGATGTGGCGATTCACAAGAACGACAAGCAGGCGTTGGGTGTGATATTCCGAACGGTAATGGTCAGCAAAACGGTTCTGTTTGTCGTCAGCCTGATAGTGATGGGCGTGCTGTATGCCATGTTTGCTCCCGTGCATGCCGATCCCGTACTCTATCTGTGGGCGGCGTTGTTCAATTTGGGATTCGTGCTATTTCCCACTTGGCTGTATCAAGGCATGGAGGATATGGGGCGCATGTCGGTAATGAACTTTGTTACCAAACTGACGGGGGCTTTGCTCATTATTGCCGTGGTGCGTAAGGCAGAAGATTATATTGCCTATATGGCGATATTGTCGGTAGTATATATTGTGGTTGGGGGAGTTGCCTTGGGCTATGCGGTTCGCCATTACGGAGTTTTGGAAAGCAAAACACGCAACAAAGAGTTTAGCAAAGCCATCTTGCGCAAGAGTTGCCCGATATTCGTTACCTCCTTGGCGGGGTCGTTGTACAATGCTATGGGACTGACCCTGTTGGGAGTTATGATGAGCAGCACGGAAGTAGGCGTGTACGCAGGAAGCCAAAAGGTGATTGCCGCTTGCATAATGCTGACAAGTATGCCTTTCTCGGTATCCATATTCCCAACCATGAGCCGATTGTTTGCCGAAGACAAAACGAAAGCATGGCATTTTTTCGGGCGTTCCATGGGGTTGGCTATCGGTGTGGGGCTGTGCATGATACCCTGTATATGGCTGTTGGCTCCGCTGGCGGTGCATATTCTGCTCGGCAACGGGTTCGAAGAAGCCATAACACAAATGCGTTGGATGTCGGGATTGCCGCTATTGCTGCTGATAGGAACAATGCTGACTGTGCAAGGGCTATACGGCACGCAACAACAACGCTGGGCACCGGTAGTAGTTGTGCTGTCGGGTTGCATCAGTGTGGGAATGAACAAACTGCTGATACCCGTATGGCATGCAGGAGGCTGTATCGCGGCGTGGTATGTAGCAGAATGTGTAGAGATACTGATAGTCGGCGGAATCTTGTGGCGGTATAAA
>CAVGYO010000233.1:0-2311 GCA_963633255.1 Erysipelotrichaceae bacterium | reverse complement strand
TCATTGTTCATTGCCTTACTCGTAGCCCCCTTTCCCGTTTCCCCCGAAGGGGGAACGCCTTCGTTTAATTATGAGTTATGAATTTAGAATTATGAATTTTTGCGCTCCGAAACGCCTCAATCTTCAAATTTTCAAATAATTATCAATTGTCAATTATCAATTATCAATTGTCTGCGGCTTTGCCGCATCACTCCTCACTCCTCACTCCTCACTCCTCACTTCTCACTGCTAACTTTCTTGCTGCTAATCAAGTTCCAAAATCACTTTTTCGAGTTTGGCGAGGGTTTCGTCGAGGGTGAGCAGGCTTTCGCCGCCAGCAGCGTTCAGATGGCCGCCACCGTTGAAATGCTCCGATGCAATGGTATTGACTGGCACATCGCCCTGCGAGCGGAACGAGAGTTTCACCTTGCGGTCTTCCTGCCGCACAAACACCGAGCGCGTGATGCCCTCGATCGACAGCGGAATGTTCACAAAACCCTCGGTGTCGCCCACTTTGAAATCGAACTGCTGCAACTCCTCCTTGGTCAGACTGATGACGGCGGTATGTTTTTCGTGATAAACCTTCATTTTGTTCACCAAACAGTAGCCCATCAGCCGCATACGACTTTCGGAATAGTTGGTGTAAACTTTGCGATAGATGGCGTCTTTGTCGATGCCAAGTTCGAGCAGTTCGGAGATGATGATGTAGATTTCGGGCTGTTGCGATGCATACGAAAAATTGCCCGTGTCGGTCATCATGCCCACATAGATGGCTTCGGCGCACGCTTTTGTGATTTTGCTGTGCTGCCCCATCTGCTCTATCAGGCAATAGACCAATTCGCTAGTCGACGAAATGTCTGGATACGAGATAGTTACATCGGCAAAGTACTCTGGGTCGATGTGGTGGTCTATCAGCAACTTTTTGGCTTGAGTCTGTTCCAAATATGGTTTCACACCATTCACACGGCGGCGGCCGTTTAAGTCGAGGCAGATCACCAAATCGGCTTCGGCAATGGCTTTCTGCACTGCTTTTCGGTCGGCTTCGTACACCAAAATGTCGGCTGCACCGTCGAGCCAGTTGAAAAACGCTGGAAAATAGTTCGGCAGAATAACCTGCGCCTCCTTGCCCAATGCGCGCAAAAAGTGGCACATCGCCAGCGACGAGCCAACTGCATCGCCGTCGGGCGACAGGTGCGAAACGATGGCTACGCGCTGCGCCTCGTCGATGAGCGTGCGGGCTTGTGCCACCAGTTCGTCGGAAATGATTTTTGCTGTCATACTTCTCTGTGGGTTCGCACCCATTTAACTTGCAAAGATAGCACAAAAATTGCACATGACAAAATCGCCTGCCGTTGGCGCAAAAAAAAAAGAGCCGCCACTGCGTGCGACTCTCGGTGTTAAAAAAACTCTAACCGTTTATTTGGCGCGTTCGATGTACGAGCCGTCGCGTGTGTCGATGCGCACTTTTTCGCCTGTGTTGATAAAGAGCGGCACGCGCACCTGCGCCCCCGTTTCGAGTGTGGCGGGTTTCAGCGTGTTGGTGGCGGTGTTGCCAGCCATGCCAGGCTCGGTGTAGGTTACCTCCAAATCGACTTTCACGGGCAGTTCGGCGTAGAGAATGGTGTCGGTCGACGAGTCGTAAACCACATCAACAATCATGCCGTCTTTCAGAAAATCGACACCCTCTATCTGGTCGTGGGCGATGGAGGCCTGTTCGTAAGTCTCCTGATCCATAAACACATAGTCGTCGCCCTCTTTGTAGAGATATTGGTACTGGCGGCGTTCGACGCGCACATCTTCGAGGCGTTCGCCGATGTTGAAACGGCGTTCGAGCACATTGCCCGAAACGACATCTTTCAGTGTGGTGCGCATGATGGTGTTGCCTTTACCCGGCTTCACATGCAGAAAATCGATGCAGAAATAGAGTTTGCCATCCATGCGGATGCAAGTCCCTTTTTTGATGTCTTGTGAGAGAATCATAAATGTTTTTGAGTTATGGTTTTCAATGTTTTTTGGCGTGCAAAGGTAAAAATTTTTTTTGATTTGTAACCCTATCGGCGCACTAAATTTCAGTCAAAAGCAACTAATCGCCTAATTTTCAATCGTTTAATTTGAATTTTTGCGACAAGCGAGAGCAGAGCCAAACTTGTTTGAGCTATGCCGAGCGAAGCAAAAATCAAATGAAATTTGAAATTTTTGCGACAAGCGAGAGCAGAGCCAAACTTGTTTGAGCTATGCCGAGCGAAGCAAAAATCAAATGAAATTTGAAATTTTTGTGATTAGTGAGAGCAGAGTCAAACTCGTTTGAACTATGCCGAGCGGAGCAAAAATC
>CAVGYO010000232.1:0-2326 GCA_963633255.1 Erysipelotrichaceae bacterium | reverse complement strand
TACTTCGTCACTGGCAACCTCCAACTAGACTACCCACACGAAATGTTATAGAACCGAAATTATTTTACCACACCGAATGTAGATGACAGAAGAGATTGCCGAACATTACCGCCAGATAATTGGGCTGCTGGGCGAAGATGTCGACCGCGAAGGGTTGCGAAAAACCCCGATGCGTGTGGCAAAAGCCATGCAGTTCATCACACAGGGCTACGCGCAAGACCCCGAAGAGGTGTTGCGTAGTGCCATGTTTCACGAAGAGTATCGCCAGATGGTGGTGGTCAAAGACATCGAATTTTTCTCGATGTGCGAACACCACATGTTGCCGTTTTTTGGCAAAGCGCATGTGGCCTATATCCCCAAAAATACCATCACTGGATTGAGCAAAATAGCGCGCGTAGTCGATATTTACGCACACCGTCTGCAACTGCAAGAGCGGCTCACCACGCAGATAAAAGAGTGCATACAGCACACGCTCGACCCCATGGGCGTGATGGTGGTGATAGAGGCGCAACACATGTGTATGCAGATGCGCGGCGTGCAGAAACAGCACTCCATGACCACCACCTCCGATTTCACAGGCGCATTCAACAACGCCAAAACCCGCGAAGAATTTTTCCAACTCATTCGCAACGGACGATAAGTGCGCAAGTAAGATTCCGAGAAAAGCAGAGCCGTCACACTGTGGCGGCTCTGCTTTTAATTAAGAATTTTTAATTAAGAATTAAGAATGAACAATGAATAATGAATAATAATTGCGGCTTTTCGGAGCGCGAAAATTCTTAATTCTAAATTCATAACTCTTAATCGCGCGAAGGCTTTTCCCCCTTCGGGGGAAAAGGGAAAGGGGGCTACGAGCAAGGCAATGAACAATTAACAATGAATAATAATTGCGGCGTTGTTAGGTGCGAAAATTCATAATTCTAAATTCATAACTCTTAATTAAACGAAGGCTTTCCCCCGAAGGGTGAACGCCACGCGCCCAACACCACCGCAATAATCTTCAAATTTTCAAATCTTCAAATAAACAATTCAACAATTCAACAGAACCTTCTCACTTTCAAACTTTTTTCGTACCTTTGTAGTTTCAACCAAACCGCAACACATGGGCAAAGAATACCAAATGATAGCCAAGACATTCAACGGATTGGAAAATGTTTTGGCCGAAGAGTTAGTAAAACTGGGCGCAAACGATGTGCGTATCGACCGCCGCGCCGTGTCGTTTACTGGCGACAAAGCACTGATGTACAGAGCAAATCTCTGCCTGCGCTCGGCGTCGCGCGTGCTGAAACCGCTGCTCACTTTCAAGGCAAAAAATGCCGACGAGGTGTACGAACAGGTGAAAACCATCGATTGGGGCGAGTACCTGAATGTGCGCCAAACTTTTGCCATCGATACCACGGTCTATTCCGAAGAGTTTCGCAATTCGCAGTTTGTGAAATACCGCGTGAAAGATGCCATTGCCGACTGGTTTATGGAGCACGAGGAGAAACGCCCATCGATTCGCATCGACAATCCCGACATCCGCCTGAATGTGCATATTTCGCACGACCAATGCACTGTGTCGCTCGACAGTAGCGGCGAATCGTTGCACAAACGCGGCTACCGCGACGCACAAACCGACGCTCCGATAAACGAGGCGTTGGCGGCTGGCTTGCTGCTGATGGCTGGCTGGGACGGACAGTCCGATTTTGTCGATCCGATGTGCGGTTCTGGTACTTTTCTGATAGAGGCTGCACTCATTGCGCTCAACATTCCGCCCTGCATCTACCGCAAGGAGTTCGCTTTCGAAAAATGGACCGATTTCGACCCCGAACTGTTCGATTTTCTCTACAACGACGACAGCAACGAGCGCACTTTCGACCACAAAATCATCGGGTGTGACATCTCGCCGCGCGCACTGAAAGTGGCAGAAGCCAACATCAAAGCGGCGGGACTCGGCAAATACATCACGCTCGAACGGCGCAACATTGCCGACTGGGCACCACACGCCGCGCCGTGTCTTGTTGTTACCAATCCGCCCTACGGCGAACGCCTTGTGTCGGACGATATGATAGAACTTTACGAGCAGATTGGTACCTCGCTGAAACGTAATTTCGCAGGCAGCACGGCGTGGATCATCTCGTCGAACGACGAATGTGTCAGAAAAATCGGGCTGCACGCTTCGCAAAAAGTGGAGGTGCTGAACGGTGCACTCGAGTGCAAATTTCTGAAATACGAACTCTTCAGCGGCAAGCGCAACGACTTTGTGGCCGAGCGCAAAAGTTGCCCACACGACGACGAAACCAAACCGCACCGCTCACAAAGCAACGAAAACTACGACGACCGT
>CAVGYO010000231.1:0-2336 GCA_963633255.1 Erysipelotrichaceae bacterium | reverse complement strand
AGGAGTTAGGAATGAGGAGTGAGGAGTGATGCGGCAGAGCCGCAATTTCAAATTTGAAAATTTGAAAATTTGAAAATTGAGGCGTTGTGGAGTACGAAAATTCTTAATTCTAAATTCATAACTCATAATTAAGCGAAGGCTTTTCCCCCTTCGGGGGAAACGGGAAAGGGGGCCACAACTAGAAATCTAGAAATTAGAAATTAGAAATCAGAACCAATCAACCGATCAACCAATCAACCGATCAACCAGAAATTAGAAATCTAGAAATTTTATCAACCTATCAGCCTCTCGACTAAAAAAATAGAACTCCTTGCGCCCGCCAAAAATGCCGAGGTCGGTATGGCGGCCATCAATCACGGGGCCGATGCGGTCTATATCGGTGCGCCACGCTTTGGCGCGCGGCAGGCTGCTGGCAATACCATTGGCGATATTGCGCGGTTGGTCGATTATGCACACAAATTCTATGCGCGTGTCTATGTGGCGTTGAACACAATTTTGACCGATGCCGAACTGGCGGAGGCGCAAAAAATCGCTGCCGATTTGTACAATATCGGGGTCGATGCGCTCATTGTGCAGGACATGGGGCTGCTCGAACTCGACTTGCCGCCTATTCCGCTCCACGCCAGCACGCAGTGCGACAATCGCACGGTCGAAAAGGTGGCGTTTCTCGAGCAGTGCGGCTTCGAACAGGTGGTTTTGGCGCGCGAACTGTCGTTGGAACAAATTCGCGAGATTGCCCAAAAAACTTCCATTGCGCTCGAATGTTTTGTGCATGGTGCGTTGTGCGTTTCGTACAGCGGGCAGTGCTATTTGAGTCAAGCCTTGCGGCAGCGCAGCGCAAATCGTGGCGCGTGTGCGCAGATGTGCCGCCTGCCTTATACGCTGGTCGATGCCGATGGACGCGTGCTGGCCAAAGACAAGCACCTGCTGTCGCTCAAAGATTTTGACGCTTCGGCGCATCTGGCCGAAATGATCGATGCTGGCGTGTCGTCGTTCAAAATCGAAGGGCGTTTGAAGGACGACAATTATGTGAAAAATCTCACCGCCTATTACCGCCAAAAAATCGATGCGCTGCTCGAAGAACGCCCGCAGAAGCGCGCTTCGTCGGGGCGGACACGCTTTTTCTTTGCTCCGAATCCGCAAAAAACATTCTACCGCGGTGCTACGGACTATTTTCTCGTTGGTCGCCGTGCCGACATTGTTTCACTCGACACTCCAAAGTCGCTTGGCGAACCAGTTGGAACAGTTAAATCGCTGGCTAATAACTATTTAACGATCGATTCGACAGCACAATTTGCCAATGGCGATGGCTTGTGCGGTTTCGATGGCGACGGTCAATTCATCGGTTTTCGCATCAATAGGGTAGAGGGTGCGCGACTTTTTCCGCCGAAAATGCCCTTTCTGAAAATCGGAACGCCGCTCTATCGCAACAACGATGCGCTGTTCGAAAAGACGCTTTCGGGGCACTCTGCCGAGCGCAAAATTGCGGTGCGTTTGGCTGTTTCCGATGCCGATGGCGGTCTGCTTTGCACCGCCACCGACGAGGACGGCAACCACGCTGCCGAACTGCTTGCCACCGAAAAAGTGCCTGCCAACAACGCTGCACGCGCCTACGAAACTTGGCAAACACAATTTTCTAAATTGGGCGATACCGATTTTTATTTGTCTGATTTTCAAATGAATACGAGCGAAGCGTGGTTTGTCCCTGTGTCGCTTGTGGCAGCAACGCGTCGTCTGTTGTTGCAAAAATTGGCGAGTGTGCGCCAAACTAATTTTTCCAAACGCGAAAAGCCGTTGCAAAAAACTTCGCACCCATTTCCGCAACCGACACTCGACTACCGCGCCAATGTGTCCAACGCCCAAGCCGAAGCCTTTTATGCGCGGCATGGCGCACAAGTTGTTCAGCGCGCTTTCGAGGTTGCTCCCGTGCCTGCGGCCGAACTGATGCGCACAAAACACTGTCTGCGCTACACTTTTGGTTGGTGTCCCAAACAGCACCCGCAAAATCCGCCGCACGAACCGCTTGTGTTGCAGTGCGGCACCGCCAACCTCCGCCTCTCGTTCGACTGCCACAACTGCGAGATGGTGATCATCAAGTCGCAAGACAATTGACAATTGACAATTGACAATTATTCATTTGAAGATTTGAAAATTACTTTTTCAGTTCAACAGTTCAACGCTTCAACGCTTCAACCGTTCAACAAATCTGCAAATCAACGATAATGGTTTCTCACTATAAAAAAATGGCGGCTTTTTTTTGATACCGATACGGCATTGGGTGGCGAGTGTCAAAAATCAGGTTTTGTGTTTCGAGAGAGCGGCGTTACTGTCTGAGC
>CAVGYO010000230.1:0-2350 GCA_963633255.1 Erysipelotrichaceae bacterium | reverse complement strand
TAACCATCACCTACGCCCCGACGGCCGAAGGCATGCACACGGCCACGCTCACACTCACGAGCAGCGGCGCAACTGCTGTGGAAGTAACACTCACAGGCAATGGCGCGGTGGCCTACAAGGTAACCTACGATGCGGGTACAGGCACGCCTGAAGTGGCAGCCTCGAACGAAACGGCCGTAGGCACAGGTGTTGTGCTGGCCACAGCCACGCCGTCGGCCTCGTGCACCGACTACACATTTGCCGGCTGGGCAACCGCACCCGTAGGCGAAACGCAGACCGAGCCCGAACTGCTCTTGGCGGGCGACACCTACCACCCGACCGCCAACTGCACGCTCTACGCCGTGTACAAAAAGGCCGATGAAAATTCCGAAGCGGGCAGCGGCAGCAGCGATATCGAATTCAATGTTAAAAACATCGCTGAAAGCAACAGTTGGTCAAATGGAATACAATACACAAGTTACACCATCGATGGCATTACCATCACCTATTCTGGCGGAGATCACGATGGAAAATACTACTCTTCTGGCAACTCTTGGCGCAGTTATAATAGTGGTAGCATCGTAGTAAGCGGGACAGAAATTTCCAATGTTGTTTCCACACCAGAAAAGACATTCACAAAACAGAGCGACGGGACATGGAAATACACAGGAACAGAGACCGTCAAATTTACCAATTTTACTGTTACAGTCGGTGCTGGTAGTACAACTACATTTACCTACACCAGCACGCTTGAATGTGCAAATTGTACCCCAGCCGAAGCGGCGTTTGCCAATAGTACAGTAGAAAAACTAACCACCGACGGCGCATTTACAAATGCATTCAGTAGCGACAACACCTCCGCAGCAGAATACACAAGCAGCAACACCGAAGTTGCCACAATCGACGCTAACGGCGAAGTTACAATAGTAGGAGCAGGAACAACAACCATTACCGCCATACAAGCCAACGATGGTACGCATTGTTATGTGAAAAAACAGTACACGCTCGTTGTAACACAGCCAGCCATTGGCGATTTACGCGTAACAAGCACAAGCAGCGATGGTTTCTGTATCGAATGGAACAACATTGGCAATACGACCTACACCATCAATATAACAAGTAATAATGAAAGCGCCGCAGAAACTACTTTCCTCGAAAATGCTTTCACCGATGGGCAGGGCGATTGGACAATAGACGACAAAGTAACCGCTTCGGCAATCACTGCCATTTGGTCGCAAACTTCAGCGTATGGAATGAAAGCAAGTGGATATAACAAAAATAACTACAAAACCGAAAGTTGGCTTGTTTCTCCCGAATTAGATTTGTCGTTGGCAACCGAAGCCACGCTCACATTCGACCATACAAGTTATCAGGCCCAAGAAAACAAGGATTATTTGAAACTGCTTATATCGGAGGATAAAATCAGTTGGGACGAGCAAACCATAGCCACATGGCCAACGGCAAGATGGACCTATGTTTCGAACACGCTCGATTTGAGCAGTTATGTTGGCAAAAAAATCTATCTCGCATTCCAATACAAAAGCACTGCCGCGAGCGGACTCACAAACGACACTTGGGAGATTAAAAATTTGAAAGTGTCGGGCAAGGCAGTAGAATCGGTCGATGGCTACCCGAAAAATCTAACAAACACAACATCACATTGCGTTACAGGGTTGGCACAAAGTACAACATACAGTTGCAAAGTAACTACCGCTGAAGGCAACAACACTGGTGTAATTGGAATTACAACGACCACCACACCTGCCGCCACCTACACCATCACCACCTACAGTGCGACTGGCGGCACATGCTCTGCTAGCGCAAACACAGCGCATCAAGGCGATGTGATTACGCTCGCCGCCACGCCAGACACTGGCTACAAATTTGCTCGTTGGGTAGTGATCGACGGCAACGCCGACTATGTTACAGTTACGAACAACCAATTCACCATGCCCGCAAGCAATGTTGAAGTGGCAGCGTCCTTTGAAGAAATTGAATACGACATCACTTTCGATCTGACCAACGCCACCGCTGCAGCCAGCAATCCAACTACCGCCACCATCACCGACAACGACATAACACTCACTTTCGTGGCAGCCAAGGGCTACGAACTACCCGCTAATGTTACAGTTACCATGGGCAGCACAACGCTCATCGATAACGATGGCTACATTTGGAACAAAACAAAAGGCACACTCGAAATTATTGCGGGCGACGGTGTGCAAGGCAACATCAGCATAACCATTGTTGCTACGGCGAAAAACTACACCATCACTTTCAAAAACGACGACGAAACGCTGCAATCGTCCCTAGTAGCATACGGCACAACACCAATTTACGCTGGTGCAACGCCCACCAAAGCCGCAACGGC
>CAVGYO010000229.1:0-2376 GCA_963633255.1 Erysipelotrichaceae bacterium | reverse complement strand
TCAATTATCAATTGTCAAGCGCAAAATTACAAAAAATAAGCCGATATTGTGGCGTAATTTATAACTTTGTGCGGTGCGGTGTTGGTTGCCGTTTTTTTTGTATCTTTGCGACCGAAGTATTTGGCACAAAGTTTGTGCCGTTCTGTTTAACAAACCGACAAAAAATTATGTTGAAAAACATTCTTACCATCACGGGGCGTCCTGGGCTGTACAAAGTTGTGGCACAGTCGAATAAGGGCATGATTATCGTCGAATCGCTTATCGACAAAAAGCGTTTTCCGTCGTTCAGTCACGAAAAAGCCGTGGCATTGTCCGACATCGCCATGTTTACCGAAGACGGCGAAAAACCGCTGCGCGAAATTTTCGAACTCGTCAAAACCAAAGAGGCTGGCAAAACTGCCTCTATCGACCCGAAAGCCTCGGGTGCAGAACTTTTTGAGTGGTTCGAGAGCGTGCTTCCCAACTTCGACCGCGACCATGTGCACCCCGGCGATGTAAAAAAATTGGTACAGTGGTACAACCTGCTGATTGCCAACGGCATCACCGACTTTGAAGAGAAGGACGAAGCCGCCGAAAAAGCCGAGTAAAATCAGAAAAAACATCGAAAAACACAAAAACAATGGGCAAGAAAGAGATAAAATTTAGCCTTGTTTACCGCGATATGTGGCAGTCGTCGGGCAAGTATGTGCCACGCAAGGACCAGTTGGCCAAAATTGCGCCAGTCATCATCGATATGGGCTGTTTTGCGCGCGTCGAGACCAACGGCGGCGCTTCGGAGCAGGTCAATCTGCTCTACGGCGAAAACCCGAACCAAGCCGTGCGCACCTTTACCAAGCCATTCAACGAGGTGGGCATACAAACCCACATGCTCGACCGCGGTTTGAACGGTTTGCGCATGAATCCCGTTCCTGCCGATGTGCGCGAACTGATGTACAAAGTGAAAAAGGCGCAAGGCACCGACATCACGCGCATTTTCTGCGGATTGAACGATGTACGCAACATCATTCCGTCGATTCGCTGGGCAAAACAGGCTGGCATGGTGGCGCAAGCCTCGATGTGCATCACCTATTCGCCCGTGCATACCGCCGAATACTACATCAACATGGCCGAGCAACTTATCGAAGCGGGCGCGCAAGAAATCTGCCTGAAAGATATGGCGGGCATCGGTCGCCCCACGATTCTTGGCACTATTGTGAAATCGATAAAAACCAACCACCCCGACATCACGGTGCAGTATCACGGACACAGCGGCCCAGGTTTTTCGGTGGCTTCGGTGCTCGAAGTGGCGAAGGCGGGCGGCGATGTGTTCGATGTGGCGATGGAACCGCTCTCGTGGGGCATGGTTCACCCCGATGTTATCACCATTCAGGCGATGTTGAAGGACGCTGGATTTGCCGTCCCCGAAATCAATATGAAAGCCTACATGGAGGCGCGCCGACTGACGCAGAGTTTCGTCGATGACTTTTTGGGCTACTTTATCGACCCACGCAACAGCCACATGAGTTCGCTGCTGGTCGGTTGCGGACTGCCTGGCGGCATGATGGGTTCGCTGATGGCCGATTTGAAAGGCGTTCACGCTGCCATCAATAGCAATCTGAAAGCACAAGGCAAAGCCGAACTCACCGAAGACGAACTGCTCGTGCAGTTGTTCGACGAAGTGAAATACATCTGGCCAAAACTCGGCTATCCGCCGCTGGTTACGCCGTTCAGTCAATATACCAAAAATGTGGCGTTGATGAATGTGTTTGCCATGAGCAAAGGACAAGGCCGTTGGACGATGATCGACCCCAACACTTGGGACATGATTTTGGGCAAAGCGGGACATCTGCCTGGCAAACTCGACCCCGAAATTGTAGCACTCGCCAAAGAGAAAGGCTTCGAGTTTTTCGAAGGCAATCCGCAGGACAACTACCCCAATGTGTTGCCGAAATACATCAAAGAGATGGAAGAACTCGGTTGGGAGCGCGGCCAAGACGACGAAGAGTTGTTCGAATTTGCCATGCACGACAAGCAGTACCGCGAATACAAGTCGGGCGAGGCAAAAAAACGCTTCAATGCCGAGTTGCAGCAGAAGATGGAGGCCAAATTCAAGGCTTCGGGAGCGGCGGTGCAAGTGCCCGATTTCCGTGCGTTGCGTCACCCGAACGCCGAACCAATCGCCGCAACCGCTTCGGGGCGGCTGCTGTGGGAGTTCGACTATCTCGACAAATCGGTGAAACCCGCCGAAGGAAAGCACTACAAAGAGGGCGATTTCCTGTGCGCCATTCAGACCAACGGCCGTGGCTTGGAGGTGATGCCAGCACTCTTTGCAGGCAAAATCGTCGAGCCGAAAGAGCAAGGCACAATGGTTCAAAAAGGCGACATCGTGGCGTACCT
>CAVGYO010000228.1:0-2394 GCA_963633255.1 Erysipelotrichaceae bacterium | reverse complement strand
AATTAACTTGATTTTACGAGTAAAATCACTTGCGGAAGTTTTGTAACAAGTGGTGTGGTGCGGAATCGCTTTACGAAATGCGTTTCACCGATTTGATGGCGGGCACTTTCAACAGATTCATACACAGCACATTGATGTCTTCGACGCTGTGGACAAAAATGCCGAATTGCCCCGAAAAAATGCCGTCTTTCGAGTCGAGATTGACATTTTTGATATTGATGGAATAGACTTCGGAGAGTACGGTTACGATTTTTTGCAGCAGTCCCGGCTCGTCGAGGCCTTTGATTTCGATGGTTGTGAGGAACGACAGCACTTTGTGTGTGGCCCATTCGGCGGTGATAATGCGGTTGCCGTAGTTGCTTTTCAGTTTTTGCGCCACGGGGCAGTCGCGTTTATGCACCAGCACAGTGCCATATTCGTCGAGATAGCCCAGCACGGGGTCGCCCGGAATCGGGTGGCAGCACTCGGCCAGCGTGTAGCCCTCCTGCCCCACATTCACATCGGTGAGCAGCACCGATTTTTTCTTCTTCGGATCGACCTCTTTGTCGGCGTCGTCCTTTTTGCCGAACTGCAACTTCCAGATTTTGACCCATTTGCTCGGATTTTTGGTCTGGAAAACGACCGTGGTGATGTCGCTCAAATCGACTAAGCCGCGCCCGACAGCGGTGTAGAGTTCGGTTACGGTATTGAATTTGTAGTGTTCGACAATGCGCGTGGCCGTTACATTGTTGAGCGGCATATTCAGTTTGGCGAGTTCGTCCTCGACGGCTTTGCGGCCTTTTTCCTGAATGGCGTGGAACTCTTTTCGGAACACTGATTTCAGTTGCGATTTGGCGCGCGTGGTTGTTACCGCATCAATCCAGTTGGGCTGCGGTTTTTGCGTTTTCGAGGTGAGAATCTCCACTTGGTCGCCGCTTTTCAGTTCGTAGTTGAGCGGCACCAATTTGTGATCGACTTTGGCACCGATGCAGTGCATGCCAAGGTCGGTATGGAGCGCAAAGGCAAAGTCGAGCGCAGTCGATTTCACAGGCATTTTGCGAATGTCGCCTTTGGGTGTGAACACATAGATTTCGCTGGCGTAGAGGTTCAGTCGGAAGGTGTCCATAAACTCGACGGCGTTGGTGTAGTCGGCCGTGTCGAGCATATCTTTGAGCGATTTGAACCAAGCGTCGAGGTCGGAGAGTTCGTTGGAACCCGTTTTGTATTTCCAGTGCGCCGCCAGTCCGTGTTCGGCAATTTCGTTCATGCGTTCGGTGCGAATTTGCACTTCTACCCAGTTTCCTTCGTGGCTCATCAGCGTTACATGCAGTGCTTCGTAGCCGTTGGCTTTGGGCGTATTGAGCCAGTTGCGTGTGCGGTCGGGGTGCTCTTTGTAGAGCGATGTGAGTGCCGAATAGGTTACCCAGCAGTTGGCGTGTTCGTCTTCGCCCGGGCGCGGTCGCAGTATGATGCGCACTGCCAGCAGGTCGTACACCTCGTCGAACGGAATGTGCTTGTTCTGCATCTTGCGAAAGATGGAGTACGGCGTTTTCACGCGGTAGGTGATGGTGTAGTTGTAGTTGTACGAGTCGAGAATCTGCCTGATGGGCTTGATGAATTGTTGGTACGACTCCGCCAAGTGTGGCGTTACCGCATCGATTTGTTCCTGAATTTTGGCATAAACCGACGGCTGTTCGTATTTGAAACTGAGGTTTTCGAGTTCGGTTTTGATAAGGAAGAAGCCGAGTCGTGCGGCCAATGGTGCGTATATATATTGTGTTTCGCCGCAAATTTTGTACTGTTTGGCTGGCGGCATCGAACCGAGTGTGCGCATATTGTGCAGGCGGTCGGCCATTTTTATCAGAATCACGCGCACATCTTCGGGCATGGTGAGTATCAGTCGACGGAAGTTTTCGGCCTGTTCCGATGCTTTTTCGCCGAATATGCCGCCCGAAATTTTGGTCAGCCCCGAAACGATTTGTGCTATTTTTGGGCCGAAGCGTTCTTCGATGTCTTCGACCGTGTAGTCGGTGTCTTCGACCACATCGTGCAGCAGTGCCGAGCAAATCGAGGTAGAGCCGAGTCCAATCTCTTTGACGACGATGCGCGCCACCGCCAGCGGGTGCATGATGTATGGTTCGCCCGAGCGTCGGCGCACGCCGTGGTGCGCACTTTTGGCAAACTCGAATGCCCGCGTAATGATTTCGACCTTTTGTTTGTGGCGCGTGGCAGCGTAGTCCTGCAAGAGTGCGTCGAACTCCTGTTGAATCATTGCCTCTTCGTCGGCTTCGGTCAGATTGGCGTATTTTTCGTCCATCAATGGGGGTGTTTGTTTCTGATTTCTAATTGTTGTTGAATTGTGGAGCGTTGAACTGTTGAATCGTTGAATCGTTGAATTGTTGAATTGTTGAATTG
>CAVGYO010000227.1:0-2395 GCA_963633255.1 Erysipelotrichaceae bacterium | reverse complement strand
CTCACTTTCTTGCTACTTGTATCTTGCTACTTGCTACTAATTGTCAATTTTCAGTCGATTATGGGATTGCAACTTTGAGCGCGTGCGGCACAACTTCGACTTCGATATGGTCGGAAAGGCCGATGTAGTCGCCGTCGCAGTGGAAGGGCGTTTTTTGCGTTGTCTCGATGGTGATGCGCTCGCACTCGAATGTTTCGACATATTTTTTGAAGTGGTCGAGCCGCTTGGTGAAGAGTCCCGCCAGCAGCCGCAGAGCCGTCCAAAACCCAAACGGTTTCAGTATGGTGATGTTCAGAAGCCCGTCGGCCATGTCGGCGCGCGGCGCAATGTAGGCGTTGAATCCGAATTGGCGAATGTTGGCGCAATTTACTACAAAAGCCTTGTGCGTTTCCGTTTTGCCGTCGTATTGGAGCGTACATTCGAGCGGTTTGTAGTGAAAAAACTCGTGTATGCAGAGCGAGACGTACATCCAGAGTCCGCGCCGTTTGCGCTGCGTTACTTCGTAGGCTATTTGTGCGTCGAATCCCACGCCGCAGGTGCAGAAAAACGGCACATCGTTCACTCGACCGTAGTCTATCTGCTTGAATTTCAGTTGTTTGATGCACGAAATGGCATTCAGTTTCAGCAGTGGCGAAAGTCCCAATTCGCGCGCCAAGCCGTTGCCCGAACCGAGCGGTAGAATGGCCAGCGCTGTGTCGGAATCGACGAGCGAACTGGCAATTTCGTTTACGGTGCCATCGCCACCAACGGCCGCCACAATCGGCACACGATCGACCACGGCTTGTTGCGCCAGTTCGCAGGCGTGTCCGCGGTGAGTGGTGTATTTGAACTCCAAATCGAAATCTTTGGCCAGCATGCGTGTCGCCATCGAAATCCAGTTGGTTTTGCTCAGCGTCCCCGATTTGGGATTGACGATGAAAAGTATTTTTTGACGCATAGTTCCCAATTTTGGTTGATCAGTTGATCAGTTGATTGGTTGATCGGTTGATCGGTTGATTGGTTGATTGGTTGATTATTGTGCAAATGATTTTGGACACCGACAATCTTCAAATATTCAAATAATTGTCAATTGTCAATTATCAATTATCAATTATCAATTGTCTGCGGCTTGCCGCATCACTCCTCACTCCTAATTCCTAACTCCTCACTCAAGAGCACTTCTCACTGCTAACTTCTCACTTCTCACTATTTACTATTCCTGCCCTCCAAATTCCATCAGGTAGGCTTTGATGAAGGCGTCGATGTCGCCGTCCATCACGGCATTTACATTCGAGGTTTGGTAGTCGGTGCGGTGGTCTTTCACGCGGCGGTCGTCGAACACATAGGAGCGGATTTGCGAACCCCACTCGATTTTCTTTTTGCCAGCCTCGATTTTGGCGGTCTCTTGGCGGCGTTTTTCGAGTTCGAGTTCGTAGAGTTGCGATTTCAGTAGGCGCAACGCATTCTCCTTGTTTTTCGGTTGGTCGCGGCTTTCGGTGTTTTCGATAACAATCTCGTCGGGTTCGCCTGTGAGCGGATTGCGGAAAGTGTAGTGCAGTCGCACGCCGCTCTCCACCTTATTGACATTTTGTCCGCCAGCGCCACTCGAGCGGAAGGTGTCCCACGAGAGGTTGGCGTTCGAGATTTCGATTTCGATGGTGTCGTCGACCAGCGGCGCAACAAACACCGACGAGAACGAGGTCATGCGCTTGCCTTGGGCGTTGTAGGGCGACACGCGCACAAGCCGATGCACGCCATTTTCGCTCTTCAGATAGCCGTAGGCGTAGTCGCCGTCCACTTGGAAAGTGATGCTTTTGATGCCCGCTTCGTCGCCGTCGAGCAGGTTCGATATGGTGGTGCGGTAGCCGTGTTTTTCGCAGTAGCGCATATACATACGCATGAGCATTTGCGCCCAATCTTGCGCTTCGGTGCCGCCTGCGCCTGCCACAATTTTGATCACCGCACCGAGTTTGTCCTCTTCGCGGCGCAGCATGTTGCGCATTTCGAGTTCTTCTACCTGTTGCACGGCTTTGTTGTAGGCTGCATCGACTTCGGCTTCGGTCATAGCCTCTTCTTTGAAAAAGTCGAGCGAAATTTCTACCTCTTCGGCGGCGGCTTTCACTGCGTTATAGCCTGTTATCCAGTATTTTATGGCGCGTACTTTTTTCATCTGCTCCTCGGCGCGTTTTTGGTCTTGCCAAAAGTCGGGTGCCTGCGTTTTCAGTTCCTCCTCCTCGAGTTGCATCTGTTTGTTGTCAATGTCGAGGTAGCGGTGCAGTGCTTCGACGCGTTCGTCGAGTGCTTTCAGTTGTTCGGTAGTGATCATGTGTAAGGTTGATAGGTTGTTGATTCTGATTTCTAATTTCGTTTCACGCATTTTTTCTCCGCTCGGCATAGCTCAAACAAGTTTGGCTCT
>CAVGYO010000226.1:0-2432 GCA_963633255.1 Erysipelotrichaceae bacterium | reverse complement strand
GCACGGTAGCATAGATACGCGCCTTGATTTTTTCGCGGTCGAATGTGTAGCCCAGTGTGATGTTGTCGCAGCGCAGGAACGAGGCGTTTTCGACCCAATAGTCGAGCAAATCGGGCTCTGAATAGTCGCCACGCTTTACGCCATCGACCCAGCGTGCATTGTAGGCTTCCCACATGATGTTGTGGAAACCGCCGCATTTCGAGTCGTAGAGCGAGCCTTTTTCGACATTTTGCATATTGTCGGCCAGCACTTTGTTGTACACATAGTTGCCTAAGCTCGCACGCAGCGTAATGCCAAGGTCAAAATTGTAGAATTGCCATTTTGAGGTAAAGCCCATAGTTACATCGGCATTGGGGCTGTGGTAGAAAATTTTGTCACTGGTGTCGATTTTTCCATCGCCGTTAGTATCGACAATCACGCGTTTACCTGCGTCGTTAATTTCGGTTTTATACACATAGAACGAACCTGCTGGGTGTCCAACAGCGTGTGCTTGCACCATTTTACCGTTGCTCACGCTGCCATCAGCAATGTAATAACCACTTTCGTCGCTTTCGATCAGTTTGGTTATCTTGTTGTCGTTCCAAGTGAGGTTGAAGCCGAGATCCCATTTTAGTTTTTTTGTATCGATGGCCACAGCATTCAGCATAAATTCAAGACCTGTATTGCGTAGCGACCCTACATTTTTGATAATGCGTGTTTTGAAATTCACGCCTGCAGGAATATCTACCTCATTGATTAAGTCGGTTGTATTGCGATAGTAGTAGTCGATGCTACCTGTGATACGCCCACGCAGGAAACCAAAGTCTATACCAGCGTTGTAGGTCGTAGTCTTCTCCCAAGTTAGGTCGGGGTTGTAAGCATTAGGGCGCCATGTTTGGTAGTATTTGTACTCGCCGGTTGCTTCGTCGTATTCGGTGTATGCCACATGTTCGCGACTTACAGTGTAGGTCGGCAGATAAGGATAGTCGCCTTGGTTGATGTTTTGCTGACCCGTGATGCCATAGCCCAAACGGAGTTTCAGGTCACTCAGCCAATAAACATCTTTCAAGAAAGCCTCTTCTTTGATTTTCCAACCCAACGCTACCGATGGGAATATGCCCCAGCGGTGTTTTGGAGCAAAGCGCGAAGAGCCATCGCCACGCACTGTGGCTGTAATCATGTAGCGGTTCAGTGCGATGTAGTTCAAACGACCGAAGAACGACACCAAATAACTTTCCGATTTCCACGAATTTGTCGAGCGGTTGTATTGTGTGCCAGCCAATAGGTTGCCGTCTGTATCGGTCTTTTGCGATGTCTTACGATATAAACCCCAGCCATCGTAATCGCCTTCGTTGTAGAAATGTTGCCATTCGTAGCCCGCCATAATGTCGAAATGGTGATTTTCGTTGAAATCTTTGTAGTATTGTGCGTAGGCATTGAACAGCAGGTTGTATTTCGTCTTTTGTGTGTAGCCGTCCCAACCATAGTAGTGGTTCGAGAACGAGTATGGGCTAATGCTCGTAGTCTGTTTGCCATACGAGTAGTCGGCACCAAAATTGGCATGCAAGCGCAAATCTTCGAAGCCATGAATCTTGTAGTCTGCCTCTAAATTACCAACGAACGAACCCGAATGTGCACGGTCGTTTTTCAGTTTTAGTGTCGAAACTGGGTTTGCCGACGACTGGCTGTTGTTTGTTTTATCCCAAAGCGGAATGCCGTAGGCATCTGTTTCTGGGTCGTCGTAATTACTCTTCGAGGTGCGTTGATAATAACCAGCAAAACCCACAAGCGATTCATCGTAAACCGATTGTGTTGGGTCAAGATCGAGTGCTGCACCCACTACACCGCCATCGGCATAGCGGTTGTAGATGTACATACCTTTGGCGTTCAGATTAAACGACAAGTGGTCGTCCAAAAACGATGGATTCAAATTCACAGCCACTGTACCACGCTGCATTTGACTGGTTTTGATAGTGCCATTTTGGTCGGTGTAGCCCAACGACACGCGGTAAGGCATGTGTTTTGTACCGCCCGTCAAGCTGATGTTGTGGTCGGTGCTGATGCCAACACGGTATATTTCGTCCTGCCAATCGGTGTTGGATTCGCCGAATTTATCCACATTTTTTGTCATTCCCAAAAAATTTATTGCATAGTTTTGCAATTCGCTGGCATTCATCACACTAACACGGTTGGTAAGTACGCTCGCGCTGACGCTACCATTGTAGGCCACTTTCAATTTTTGGTTTTTTGCACCCTTCTTGGTAGTGATGATGATAACACCGTTCGAGGCGCGCGAACCATAAATGGCTGTGGCCGAGGCATCTTTCAGTACAGTGAATGACTCAATATCGTTGGGATTTACGAGTGCCAAAGGATTTGACACGCCCTGAATACCATCGTTGTCCATGGCCAAACCATCGATAACAATCAGTGGGTCGTTCGAGGCCGAAAGC
>CAVGYO010000225.1:0-2436 GCA_963633255.1 Erysipelotrichaceae bacterium | reverse complement strand
GATTGTCGGTGTCCAAAATCATTTGCACAATAATCAACCAATCAACCAATCAACCGATCAACCAAAAATCAATTCAACAATTTGAAATTTGAAATCTGAAATCTAACAAATCCAACCATTATGAGAAAAAAAATCAAACAGAATCTGGCGTTTCGGTTTCGGCGGTTTTGCCGAGCAAAGTACGCTGCTTTTCGCTCGCTGCACCGCGAGGTAACTATTGGTCGTGTGGCGGCCTACATCACCGATTTGCAGTTGGCAAAGTCCCAAAAAACAACCGCAGCCGCCTGTCTTGTGGCCGCACTGCTGTCGCCGCTGACGCTCTTGGCCGCCGACGACCCCGACGCCTTTGATGTGCAGAATCTTTCCGAAGTGTCGGTTGTGGCGGTGAAACAGCAAATGGCGAGCGATGCGCTACATGTGGTGGCAACTATCACTGCCGAGCAACTCCAAACCTTCCCCACAACCACTCTCAACGAACTTCTCGATTATCTTCCTGGAATCGACATCCGCACACGCGGTGCCAATGGTGCGCAAGCCGACATTTCGATGCGCGGCGGCACTTTCGACCAAGTTCTGATTCTTCTCAATGGCGTGAACATTACCGACGCACAGACGGGACACGCCAATCTCGACATTCCTATCGATTTTTCTACCATCGAGCGCATCGAGGTGTTGCGCGGCACATCGGTGTGCCAATTCGGTCTGTCGGCGTTTAGCGGCGCTATCAACATTGTAACCAACGCCACACCACAACGCACGGTGAAGGCGGCTCTGCACGCTGGCGACTTCGGATTTTTTGCCCCGAAAGTCGATTTTCGCTACGCGCTGCCCAAATGGCGGTTCGAGGTGTCGGCCGACTACAACCAATCGACTGGCTATACCGACAATACCGACTACAAATACGGCAATCTCTATTTCAACGCTGCTTGCGACGACGATTCGCTCTCGGGGCGGTGGCGTGTGCAGTTGGGCGGACAACTCAAAAAATTTGGCAGCAATTCGTTCTATTCGCTTAAATATCCCGACCAATTCGAAGCCACAAAAACGCTGATCGGCTCGCTTGCGTGGGAAAAACGCTTCGAACACACGGTATTGCAGTCGTCGCTCTTCTACCGCGGCCACTACGACCGCTTCGAACTCTTTCGCGAAGGCAGCGCAGAGCCGCCAGCGTGGTACACGGGACACAACTATCACACGACCAATGTGGGCGGTGCCAATTTCAAAGCGGCGTTTCCTTACCGCATTGGGCGCACGGCGATTGGTGCCGAACTGCGCAACGAACACATTTTCAGCAATGTGCTTGGCGACGACCTCGCACAGTCGCGCCGCGTGCCTTTTGCGCCCGACACAGTGCGTTTTACCAAAGCCAAAAACCGCCTGAATGTCAATTATTTTGTCGAACAGGCGTTCTATTTCGGCAATTTTTCGGCATCGGTGGGCGCGTCGGGCAACTACAACACGCTTTTTCACCACAATTTTGCCTTCACGGCCAATCTCGGCTATCGCTTCGATACCGATGGTGGCGTGTTTGCTAGCGTGGGGCGTGCGCTGCGGCTGCCAACCTTCACCGACCTTTACTACCAAAGTGCCACGCAAACTGCCAATCCGCACTTGCAACCCGAAGAGAGCCTCACTACCGAAATTGGCGCACATTGGAACAAAAAAGGCTTCCGCACAAGCCTGAATGCCTACTATCGCATTGGCCGAAATCTGATTGACTGGGTAAAAACGCCCGACGAAGAGCGATGGCGCAGCGTGAACCACACGCGTGTCGATGCTTTTGGCGGCGAAGTGTCGCTGGCGTATGCGCACGGCTATTGGCTGAAAAATGTGGAAATAGGCTACGCCTACTGCCAACTGACCAAAGATGCGGGCGAACTGCTCTCGAAATATGCGCTCGACTATCTGCGCCACAAACTCACGCTCAATCTGTCGCACGGCATCTACAAAGGGTTTGGCGCAAGTTGGCAGTTCGCTTTCCAGCAGCGCGAAGGCACCTACACCGACATCGACGGTGCAGTGCAGCACTACAAGCCCGTCTATCTGTTCGACGGCCGCCTGTTTTGGCAAAACGACCGACTAAACATCTTTGTCGAGGGCAGCAACCTGATTGGCCAAAAATACTACGACTATGGCGGCATCGTCCAGCCCGGTCGGTGGGTGAAAGCAGGCATCGCTGTGCGTCTCGATATGTGATTTTGCGGTATTTTTTAGTGAAAAATCTCTTATTTCGATAAAAAAAGTGTAACTTTACCGCGGTGCAAGTTCAACTAAAAGCGCATTTTTGTTTGGTAAAGACGAAAAGTTTGCTTATCTTTGTCAAATAAATGTTCCAAAAGGTTGAATCTGTCCGCTAATTGTTTAACCATAAATAAAAGTGTTATGAAAACTAATTCCGAAATTAGAGCCTTGGCTCGCCAATCGTTGAGTGGCAAC
>CAVGYO010000224.1:0-2439 GCA_963633255.1 Erysipelotrichaceae bacterium | reverse complement strand
TTCGAAACACAAAACCTGATTTTTGACACTCGCCGCCCAATGCCGTGTTCGCATTTCGAAACATCTCTGAATTTTTAATTAAATAATTGGAAATTAGATAATTGAATAATTAAAAATCACTTGCAAATGTCGAGTTGTTTTTTTTGTAAAACGGGGAATTTATAGAAACCCTCTTGAATGTTAAAAAATGTGCAAAAGTCCGATTTTTGGATTTATTGTTGTATCTTTGTGCAGACAAAAAACGACCTTTCTGCATGAACCTATATTTCGACGGACTTTTGGTGGGTGTTGCCACATTTTTGATTATTGGTGTGTTTCACCCCATCGTTATCAAAGCCGAATATCACTGGGGCGTACGCTGTTGGCCGCTTTTTCTTGTGGTTGGACTTGGTGGCGTGGCGGCATCGTTGCTCTGCGCCTCGACGGTAGTTTCGACCATCTTCGGCGTGCTCGCGTTCTCCTGTTTTTGGAGCATCGGCGAACTTTTTGAGCAGCGCAAACGCGTGAGAAAAGGCTGGTTTCCCCAAAAGCCGAAGAAGAACTGACGCTATTTCAGTTTGGCCATAAATCGCTCTTTATCAACCACAAAGCGCACATGAACGCCGCTGCCGATGCTGTTTTCACCGTCGGTTGCAGCAATAGCAAAAGTAAGTTTGCTCTACAGCGTGAAAGTATGGTCGCGGCATGCCACGCCCGAAACAATCATACAATCAATGAATTGTAGAGCCGTTACATTGTAGCGGCTCTACAGTATCAATTATTTAAGCACAGGGCGAACGGACTGTCCATAGTAGCGGTGGTCGTAGACCCTGCGCACATTGCCCGAGCGGAAGCGCGCGCTCCGCGCGTAGCTCGGGCCGTCTGCGTCGAGCGAACTCGACCAGTAGTAGCCGTAGTAGCCCGCGTTGTTCAGGCAGTCGATGCCGCGATAGCCCGCCGCAGGGAGAAAAATGGTGTTGCCGTTGGTGGCTTTCACTTCGTAGCCTTTCACACCGTTCAAGCGTGTCCAAGTCCATGTGCATTTCTCGATAAGTTCTTGCCACTCCCCATCGGTTGGCGTACACCACTTGCCGCCCCAGTTGGCGGTAGCAGCATCGTCGGCGGCTTCAAGCGTGGTTAGGGTGTCGGTGCTATTGTATTTGGTCGGATTCGAACCATATTTGTAGGTGTTCCACGAATAGGAGTCTTTAGTGGCAGTTTCGCCCCAAGCGTAGTAATTGCCGTACTTTTCTGGGCTGGTAGCACCCACATTGCAGGTAGCCCATTTTACACTTAAACCCAAATCAACCGCCTCTTTGGTGTCGTTTTTAGGGTCGTTATTGTTCGTGTTCGGCTCGTCCTTTTCGCACGCCGCAAATAGCAGTGCGGTGCAACATAAGGCTGCAAAAAATCTGAGTTTTCTCATAACCTTTTGATTCTTAAGTTGTTAATTTATAAATGGTTCTAAATTAGGTACAATAAAAAAGCGTGGAGTTCGACTATTGTCGTTCCACGAATTGAGGCTATCGCATTGCCCAGAAAATTAGAACTGACAACGCGAAACCCACGCGAATATAAGGCAATACACCACCACATACAGGTGGTAAATATACTTACATTCCGAGGGCATCTATCGTTGCTAAGTCCTGAATTCTCCTGAAAGTTGCGACATTTCAATTCGTCAGAACAGAGCGTCAATAAACGCCTTAAATTATGTCTGCCAATCGGCACACAAATTTGTGCAAATCAGCAGGACAAAAGTACAACTTTTTTTGAATTACCAAAAATTTCAGATTTCAAATTATTTTGGACGCACGCGGTGTGTTCCTACTTTCAACTTTACACACTTTTCCTGCTACTTGCGACTAAAAATCGGGCGAATATAGTGATTCTCAGTGTATGGCGTGCTCGCTTTCTCCTGTTTTTGGAGCATCGGTGAACTTTTCGAGCAGCGCAAACGCGTGAGAAAAGGCTGGTTTCCGAAAAAGCCGAAGAAAAACTGACGCTATTTCAATTTTGCCATAAACCGCTCTTTATCAACCACAAAGCGCACATGAACGCCGCTGCCGATGCTGTTTTCGCCGTCGGTTGCGGCAATAGCAAAAGTAAGTTTGCGCCCGTCGATTTCGGTCAGCGTGGCTGTGGCAACCACCGTTGCACCGAGTGCGCTGGGTTTGGTATGCGCTAGGTCGATGTGGGCACCAACCGTGGTTGCACCTGCAGGCAAATGGTCTTTCACCGCCAACATAGCGGCATTTTCGGCCAGAGCAACCAATGCAGGCGTAGCCAAAACCTCCAAATCGCCGCTGCCGAGCGTAGAAGCCAACTGCTCGTGCGCCACAACAAGCGTGCTGCTGTGTGTAAGTCCGATGTTCATAGTGTTTTTTTTAGTTTGAAAGTATGAAAGTGTGAAAGTGCGAAAGTTTATCAAGTTTATCAAGTTTATCAAGTTTATCAAGT
>CAVGYO010000223.1:0-2483 GCA_963633255.1 Erysipelotrichaceae bacterium | reverse complement strand
TGCGGCTTCGCCGCATCACTCCTAATTTGGAGTTGCTACTAATAAAGGTACAAAATTACAAAAAAAATTAACACAAGTGGCAATGATTGCACAAAAAAAGCACCCCAAAAGTTTTGGGGTGCTTTTTGTTTCGCGCAGGAGGTGTGGTTATCGTCTCAAACCAAGTTCCTTGATGATGGCGCGGTAACGCTCGATATCCACCTGTTTCAGGTAGTCGAGTTGGCGACGGCGTTTGCCCACCAACATACGCAACGAGCGTTGCGTGCTATGATCTTTGTGATTCGACTTCAAGTGTTCAGTCAAATGGCTGATACGGTAGGAAAACAAAGCAATCTGCGATTCGGGAGAACCCGTGTCAGTGTTAGACTTTCCGTATTTGCCGAAGATCTCCTGTTTTTTTTCTGCGTCTAAATACATAGAAAATAAAAACTAATGATTAAATAAAACTTTTTTTGCCCCATTTTGGGACTGCAAAGGTACTGCTTTTTTTTGTAACCACCAAATGTTTTTCAGAAAAAGTGCGAAAACTTGCCATTGAGGCGTTGATTTGCTCGGATTGATTTTTGGTTGATCGGTTGATTGGTTTAACGCATTGGCGTTAATTTCTAATTTCTAGATTTCTAATTTCTGGTTATTGTTGAATCGTTTAATCGTTTAATTGAAAAATCAATTTTCAAATCTTCAAAATTTCAAATAATTGTCAATTGTCAATTAAAAAGTCTATGCTCTATTTTCTATATTCTATGCTCTCTAAAAAAACACTTCTCACTACTAACTATTCACCGGTTTCAGTCCTTGTTGGGCGGCGATGTTTAGCAGAAATTGGTAGGCGGCATCGTGTTCGTTGGCGATGAGGCCGTCGAGAATGGCGTCTTTTATTTGTGTTTTGAATTCGCCCACGAGGCGGCACGGCGGCAGGTTGAAAATGCGCATAATTTCTTCGCCATCGACGGGCGGTTGGAAGTTGCGAATGCGGTCTTTCTCTTCGATTTCGCGTAGTTTGCGGCGCACCAATTTGAAATTGTGCGAGAAGCGTTTCACCTTCTCCATGTTGTTCGATGTGATGTCGGATTCGCACAGCGTCATCAGGCTATCGATGTCGTTGCCCGCCTCGAAAAGCAGTCGGCGCACGGCCGAATCGGTTACCACATCTTCGCTCAAAACGATGGGGCGCATGTGGAGCAGCACCATTTTCTGCACAAATTTCATCGGTTCACCGAGCGGCAGTTTCAGTCGTTTGAAAATGCGCGGCACCATGCGGCTACCCACATAGTTGTGGTTGTGAAAAGTCCAACCTTGCACATCGTCCCAGCGTTTGGTGGCTGGTTTGCCGATGTCGTGCAGCAGTGCCGCCCAACGCAGCCAGAGGTCGTCGCTTTTGGTAGCGAGATTGTCGAGCACTTTGAGCGTGTGCAGAAAATTGTCTTTGTGCGCGCGACCATTGCGCTCTTCGATGCCTTTCATTGCTGCCAATTCGGGAAAAATGAGCGGCAAAAGTCCAGTTTTGTCGAGCAGAAAAAAGCCTATCGACGGGCGTGGGGCGGCCATTATCTTGTTCAATTCGTCGATAATGCGCTCCTGCGTGATGATGGCGATGCGGCTGGCGTTGCGTTTGATGGCGTCGAAAGTTTCGGGTGCAATGCGAAAATCGAGTTGCGTGGCGAAGCGTATGGCGCGCATCATGCGTAGTGGGTCGTCGCTGAATGTGATGTCGGGATCGCAGGGCGTGCGCAGAATTTTCGCCTCCATATCGACCAAGCCGCCAAATGGGTCGAGCAGTTCGCCAAAACGCGCTTTGTTCAAGCAGATAGCCAGCGCATTCACGGTGAAATCGCGGCGATTTTGGTCGTCTTCGAGCGTGCCGTCCTCCACTATCGGGTTGCGTGAATTGCGCTGGTACGATTCGCGGCGCGCGCCCACAAACTCCAGTTCGTAACAGCGGCACTTGACCTGCGCTGTGCCGTAGGTTCGGAACACCGACACATGTGCGCCGCTGCCCAATTTGCGTGCCACCGCCTGCGCCATGTCGATGCCGTTGCCCACCACCACCACATCGATGTCCTTCGACGGGCGGTGCAAAATCAGGTCGCGCACATAACCGCCAATCACATAGCATTCGAGACCGAGTTCGTCGGCCACACTGCCAATGAGCGGGAATATAGATCCTTTCAGTTCCACCGTTTCGCTGTTCGAAATAACCGCTGCAAAGATACGAAATTAGTGTGAAAGTGAGAAAGTGAGAAAGTGAGAAAGTGTGAAAGTTCATAAAGTTCATAAAGTTCATAAAGTTTTGTTGAATCGTTGAACTGATTATTATTTCTAATTTCTAGATTTCTAATTTCTAGATTTCTGGTTATTTGGTTTTGAGGTTAATCCGACAATTTGAAATGTGAAATTTGAAATGTGAAATTTGAATTTTTGCGATTAGCGAGAGCAGAGTCAAATTTATTTGAACTATGCCGAGCGTAGCAAAAATCAAATGA
>CAVGYO010000222.1:0-2498 GCA_963633255.1 Erysipelotrichaceae bacterium | reverse complement strand
CAACAAAGCAACAAATATGTCAGATGGCGACGATTCATTTCAAATTAGTAGCAAGTAGCAAGAGAGTGAGGAGTTAGGAATTAGGAGTGAGGAATTTTTAATTGATAATTGACAATTGACAATTGATAATTATTTGAAGATTTGAAGATTGTGGTGTTTCGGCTACCGAAAACTAGAAATTAGAAATCTAGAAATCTAGAAATAATAATCAATTCCACGATTCAACAAAATTTTCACATTCTATTCAATTATAACGCAAAAAACGGCACATTATTTTTGTGCAAAAGTACAAAAAAGCGGCGACAAACAAAAAAGCCGCACCCAAAAGCGGATGCGGCCTGCGTTTGCGCACTGTTTCATTTTTTGAAATAGCGGTTGTAGAGTCCTTCGAAGCCTTTGCCGTGGCGTGCTTCGTCTTTGGCCATCTCGTGCACGGTGTCGTGAATAGCGTCGAGGTCAAGCGATTTGGCGCGCGCAGCAATGCGCATCTTGTCTTCACAAGCCCCCGACTCGGCATTCATGCGTTTTTCGAGATTGGTTTTGGTGTCCCACACCATTTCGCCGAGCAGTTCGGCAAATTTGGCACAATGTTCGGCCTCTTCCCACGCATAGCGTTTGAACGCCTCCGCCACTTCGGGATAGCCCTCGCGGTCGGCTTGGCGCGACATGGCCAGATACATTCCCACTTCGGTGGCCTCGCCCATAAAGTGTGCGTTCAAATCGGCACGCATCCGTTCGTCGGTGTCTTTGGCAATGCCAATCACATGCTCGGTAACAAAACTCAGCGCAGCCGACTCGTCAAGCACTTTCCACTCGACCAACTGTTTGCATTGTGGGCAACGCTCTGGTGCTTCGTCGCCTTCGTGTACATAGCCACAAACTGGGCAAATAAACTTTTTCATAATTTTCTCTGTTTTTAGGTTAATAAAAATTTTTCAGGTTAATCGTTTTTCATTCTAATTTTTCGCTTTTTTGGCACAGTCGCTGCAAATGCCATAGGCGTAGTATTGCGCCGACTCTACCCTACCACACGACTGCGCAGCGGCTCTGGGTTGGCGCATTTTGAAATCGAAAATGCGACCGCAATGCGTGCAACGAAAATGGCCGTGAAACTGCACATCGAAATCGTAGTGCGCACTCACACCGTCGATATTCAACTCCGAAATCAGCCCTTTTTCGACGAACAGATTTAGCGCATTGTAAACCGTGCGTTGCGTAAATTTCGGGTATTTTTGGCTCAAACGCCCCAAAATCTCATCGACTGTGGCGTGCGTGCGGTGGTGATAAAGGTCGTCGATGACCGCTATGCGCTGCAATGTAGGCGCGATGCCATACGCAGCGAGATAAGTTTCGGCATTTACAAATTTCTGGTTCATCATATTTTCAATTATTGAAAATCTTTATCGACTGCAAAATTACAAACAATAAACGATTCTTACAAATTTTTAGAGATATTTTTTCAAAATTTCATATAAATTGGCACGCTCTGGCACCAGTATCGTGTTGATTCCGAGCGATTTAGCCGTTGCGATATTTTTTGCGCCATCGTCCAAAAAGAGGCACTCTTCGGGCGCAAGATGTTCGTTTTCGAGCAGATAACGGAAAAATTCGGGGTCGGGTTTCGACAGATGAACCTCGTAAGAGAGGTAACAGCGGTCGAAAAAATCGGAGAGGCGGCTACCATCGTTGCCGATGGTGCTATCGGCCGAGTGCGGAAAGTGAATGGCATTGGTATTGCTGAGCAGCAACAGGCGGTAGTGCGGACGCAGTTGGCGCAACAGTTGCAGCCGCTCGGGCGGAATGCCAACGAGAAAAGCGTTGAGTGCGCGGTCGATGTCGTCGTCGGGAATGGCTTTGCCCGTCAGTTGACGCACGCCGTCGTGGAACTGCGCCACCGAGATGTCGCCATTTTCGAGTTGTTTGAAAATGCCCGACTGCACATAGTTGTCGATCATTGTGTCGATATTGTGCAGCCCGAGCCTGCGAAACGCCTCGATGCAGCGTTGGCGATCGAGGTCGATAAGCACGCCACCGAAGTCGAAAATGAGTGTAGAAATCATGGTACAAGAATTTTTCGGTGGACAAAAATACGAATTATTTTGCAGATTGCAAAAAATTGTGTACCTTTGCAGCGATTTTTGGTGCGGATACATTCCGCCCGAAATCGGGCCTATAGCTCAGTCGGTTAGAGCATCGGACTCATAACCCGCAGGTCCTTGGTTCAAGTCCAAGTGGGCCCACCGCACAGAGGTTGAGAATGTTTTTACATTTTCGACCTCGTTTTTTTTGGTTGATTGGTTGATTGGTTTAACGCAGTGGCGTTAATTTCTAATTTCTAATTTCTAATTTCTGGTTTCTAGTTTTCGGTAGCCGAAACGCCTCAATTATTATTCATTATTCATTATTCATTATTCATTATTAATTGTTCATTGCCTTGCTCGTAGCCCCCTTTCCCGTTTCCCCCGAAGGGGGAAAAGCCTTCGCGCAATTAAGAGTTA
>CAVGYO010000221.1:0-2537 GCA_963633255.1 Erysipelotrichaceae bacterium | reverse complement strand
AAAAAACACCAACACCTCGATACAGCCCATAATCCACGAATACCAAGGCATGACACAATTCATAAACACCAAAGAGACGACTATCAGACCTGCAAAATAGATCTTGATAGACGAATCGCTGATATTTCGCGGAAAATAGTAGTTCAACATCTTTTTAGCGACCTTTCAAACGGCGTTTTAGTTGTACCAATTTGTCGGTGAGCCGCACACCAAGTATTTTTCTGGTAATGAATGATTTGCAACGCTGCCCGAGCGTCAATTCTTGCCAACTCCCCGCAAAATGATGAATGCAATAAGTATTTTCGGTCAGTTTCAACACACGCGTGCTGGTCAATGGACAAAAATAATCGACAGGAAAAACATGCACATCGTTCTTATATACAGCATATTTACCATCGATTACAAAACCATTTTCTTGCATAATGCGCGAAATAATGGTGGTGTTTGTTGTGGTGTCGTATGTGCCATCGGGCAAGCAAAAATGCCTGTCGGGCGAATAATAGGCCAACTGCTCGCGCACCCAAACACCGTGCGGCTCACTCGCCATTATTCCAGTAACGGGCGCCATAGCCGAACTCGCTTCGTAGCCTGTAAATGCGGGCAGCGCCATCAAATCGCCAAGCGGTCGCAACATTTCGACATCGGTATCCATATACACGCCGCCAAACTTTTCGAGTGCCCAAAGGCGCACATAGTCCGTTACAAAGGCGTATTTTCTACTTTCGTAAGCCTCCTTCACATACGGCACTACATTTACATCGAAATTATCCTCGTTCCACAAGCGCAACTCGAAATCGGGCAGATAGAGCCGCCAACTTGCTATGCATTTTTGCGCCAATTCGGGCAACGGCTTTCCGCCAAACCAACAATAGTGTATAATTTTTGGTATCATACGACACGGTAATTACATCAAATACGACAAGTAGTTTTCTGGCGTAACAACCACACTCTCTTTGATAGGATGCGCCTTACAAAATGCACTTGGTGTTACGTTATTTGCTATCTTTCTATGCCATTTTATCTCGAAAACCGTTATCACATCGTCGGCTTCCTCTATATAGTTAATCTCTTGGCACTGCGTCATACGCCAAAAATAGGCATTGACATAACGCCCGTTGTAATGGTTATATTTCAAACGCTCACTAACAAAAAAATTCTCCCACAATGCACCTATAATTCCAAACCTTAGCATATTTTTTCGGATTAGAACCAACTCGGCAGCCGATTTCTGTCAAAGTCGATGATAATTATCCGAAATTCAAAAGGTATTTAACTATCCGTTTGCATGCTTTTCCGTCACCGTAAGGATTGATGGCTGCGCTCATCTTTTTGTATTGTTGGGCATCGTTGAGCAAGCGAGAAACGCCTTGCTCAATCTTGTTTTGGTCGGTGCCAACAAGCAGTACCGTGCCCGCCTCTACAGCCTCTGGGCGTTCGGTGGTATCGCGCATCACAAGCACAGGCTTGCCCAACGCAGGAGCCTCCTCTTGCACACCACCCGAATCGGTCAGCAACAAATAGGCTTGCTGCATCATATAGACAAACGGCAGATATTGCAACGGCTCTATCAAAAATATGGTTTGCTCAACTCCATCACCCAGAATCTCCGATATTGGTTTTCGCACATTCGGATTCAAATGCATGGGATAGACAAAATCGACCTGCGGATAATGCTCTGCCAAACTGCGAATGGCGTAACAAATATGCCGAAATCCCTCGCCAAAATTTTCGCGACGATGACCTGTAATAAGTACCATTCTTCTCCGAGCGTCAGACAAACGATGCGTGTCGTAGCCATTGCAAAGTATCTCTTGTTCGGTCTTTCGGCACAAGTCAGAATTAACCGCTAACTGCCCTACCACCCAATGCAATGCATCGATAACTGTATTGCCTGTAACGCAAATTTTTGCAGCATCTACATTTTCGCGCAATAGGTTTTGCCGTGCCAATGCCGTCGGCGCAAAATGATGTGTGGCTATACGCCCCGTCAGCCGACGATTCATCTCTTCGGGCCATGGGCTGTAGATGTTGCCTGTGCGCAAACCTGCCTCGACATGTCCAACTGGAATCTGCCGATAGAATGCAGCAAGAGCGGCTGCTGTAGATGTGGTTGTGTCGCCGTGTACAAGAACAATATCGGGCGTCGTTATTTTCAACACATCGCGCATACCAAGAATTATTTTTGATGTAATATCGTACAAATCTTGGTTCGGGTGCATAATGTTCAAGTCGTAATCTGGCATTATTTCGAACAACGATAGCACTTGGTCGAGCATTTCGCGATGCTGTCCAGTAACGCACACCATGGTGCGAAACTCGTCGGGCATTGCCTGCAACATTTTCACCAATGGCGCCATTTTGATGGCCTCGGGGCGCGTACCAAAAACCAATAGTACTATTCTCATACAATAATAGAAAACTCTTTTGTACAGCAGAGTGGCGACAAAGCAATTAACCTACAAAGATAGGGTTTTTCGTTCATATTTGCAAATGGCACGAAAAAACTCCTCGCAAAAGCAAAAAAAAGTCCATAGAGA
>CAVGYO010000220.1:0-2557 GCA_963633255.1 Erysipelotrichaceae bacterium | reverse complement strand
TTAATTATGAGTTATGAATTTAGAATTATGAATTTTTACGACCAACAACGCCGCAATAATCTTCAAATTTTCAAATCTTCAAATCTTCAAATAATTGTCAATTGTCAATTATCAATTATCAATTATCTTGCTACTTGCTACTAATTATCAATTGAACAAAATTCCGCTTCGTAGGCAGCGGCTGCGGCTTCCAATTCGGTGTACCATGCCTCGCCAAAGCGGCGAATGAGCGGTGTTTTCAGAAATTTGTACACGGGCAAACGGAGTGCCTTGCCGTTCCGTTCGGCACAAGCGCACACATTCCAACGGTGATAATTCACAGCGGTGAAGCGCTTGTATTTTGTCAATCTGACGGGATACAAATGGCACGAAATGGGTTTGTAGAACGCGCTTCTCCCCTCGCGGTAGGCTTTTTCGATGGCACATTTGCACACACCGTCGGCATCGAGGTACGAAAAAACGCACTCGCGACCATCGACAATGGAGGTTACCAAATCGCCTTGACAATCGACATAAGCCACGCCCTGCCGCTGAATAACGGCGCGCGACGCCTCCGACAAATCGTCCCAAACGGTGGGCAAAACCCGTTCGAGTTCGGCACGCTCGCCAGGCTCAAGCGGCGCACCGCTGTCGCCATCGACGCAACACTGCCCACGGCAAACGCCCAAATCGCAACAAAATTGCTGCTCAAACAGGTCGAAACTGACAACCGTATCCCCTATCTCAACCATACGACAATAAAAATTCGCACGAACTGCAAAGATAACAAAAAAACATCTATTTGACAAAACCGAAAAAATGGCGTAAATTTGCATCATAATTTCGACAAAATGATAGAGACACAACTGACACTTGCGCCCGAACAGGCCGCCAACAACGACGAAATAGCGCACGCCGCCGCAAAAAAACTAAACCTTTCGCCCCGCGACATCGCACACTTGCAAATCGTCAAAAAGTCGATAGACGCACGCAGTCGCCAACCGTTGGTGCTGCTCAAAGTGCGCCTGTTTACCGAGGACGAACCTATGTATCGCTACGAAAACGAACTGCACTACCACGATGTGTCGAAAGCGCAACCAGTAATCGTTGTGGGTAGCGGACCAGCAGGACTTTTTGCGGCATTGCGCCTCATCGAACTGGGTCTGAAACCCATCGTACTCGAGCGTGGTCGGGAGGTGTCGGAGCGCAAACGCGACATCGCACAACTGAACCGCAATGTGGCGTTGAACGCCGAATCGAACTACTGTTTTGGCGAAGGCGGCGCAGGCACTTTTTCGGACGGAAAACTCTACACGCGCAGCAACAAACGCGGCAACACGCAACGCATTTTCGAAATTTTCCACCGCCACGGCGCACAAGACAGCATTCTCTACGAAGCGCACCCGCATATCGGTACCGACCGACTGCCGCAAATCATCAAAAATATGCGCCAAACCATTGTTGATAACGGCGGCGAAATGCACTTCGACAGCAAGGTGTGCGCACTACTCACCAATGGCGACTGTGTGGTAGGCGTGCGCACCGAACAAGGCGACACCTATCGTGCTGAAAATGTGATACTTGCCACAGGACATTCGGCACGCGACATCTATTTTTTGCTAGAAAAACAGCGCATAAAACTATGTGCGAAGGGCTTTGCTATGGGCGTTCGCGTAGAGCATTCGCAATCGCTCATCGACAGCATACAGTACCACAGCCGACAGCGCAACCCGTACCTGCCAGCGGCAACCTACAATCTGGTGCATCAAGCCGATGGACGCGGTGTCTATTCGTTCTGTATGTGTCCGGGCGGCCACATTGTGCCGTCGGCTACCGAGCCGCAGCAAATTGTGGTGAATGGTATGTCGGCATCGCATCGCAATTCGCCGTTTGCAAATTCGGGCATTGTGGTAGAACTGCGCCCCGAAGACCTGACCGAATATGCCCAATATGGTGATTTGTGCGGACTGCATTTTCAGATAGATCTTGAGCGGTTGGCCTACGAAAACAACGGCGGCGGTCTGCAAACGGCACCGGCGCAGCGTTTGGCCGATTTTGTGGCTGGACGCACCTCAAATTCGCTGCCAAAATGTTCCTATTTGCCTGGCGTGAACGCATCGCCGCTGCACGAGTGGTTGCCCGAGCGCATCGGACGACGACTGCAAGAAGGCTTCCGTGCTTTCGACCGCAAAATGCACGGTTTTCTGACCAACGAAGCGGTGATTGTGGGCGTCGAGAGCCGCTCGTCGTCGCCAGTGCGCATTCCACGCGATGCCGACACCTACGAACATCTGCAACTGCACGGACTCTACCCTGCTGGCGAAGGTTCGGGCTATGCGGGCGGTATCACCTCGTCGGCCATGGACGGCGAACGCTGTGCCGAAAAAATTGCCGAAAGACTTGGAATATTGTTGAATCGTTGAATCGTTGAACTGTTGAATCGTTGAACTGTTGAATTGAAAAGGCAATCTTCAAATCTTCAAATCTTCAAATCTTCAAATAATTGTTCATTGTTCATTCTTCATTAAAAAGTAGAACCGCCACAGTGTGACGGCTCTACAACCTTACTTTATGAACT
>CAVGYO010000219.1:0-2597 GCA_963633255.1 Erysipelotrichaceae bacterium | reverse complement strand
TGCAAAAAAAATCACTTCACCTTCAGTTTGCGTTGCACTACAGCGGGTTCGCTTTCGCATTTGTAGCGGTTGATGGCGGTAACGGCAAAGCGGTAGCCGCCGCGCAGTGTGTCGGTGTAGTCGGATAGGTTCAGGCAGTTGTCGGCGGTGATGGCGAGAATGTTTCGTGGGTCGGAAAAGTCGCCGAGTTCGCGCCCTGCAAAGGCATAGACCACATAACTGCGTGCGGCACAGCCAGCGGTGTCGCGCGGTGTGTCCCATTCGAGCCAATGTTGGCGGTGCTGGCGCACAATGCGCACGCGTCCCACTTGCGCCGATGGTCCGCTCGACAGGCTGTCGCACATCGGCACCAATGCGGGATATTGGTAGTAGCGGTGCAAACTGTCGCGCAGGCCTTGGCGGTTCTGCACGATGGCGACTGCACTGTAGAACGCTGCGCCCTGTTGTGGCACATTTTCCAAATGGTGCAGTTGGCGCATCACTTCGTTGCCGTTGCGCCACGCAGGTTTGGCCGAGGCGTTGCCAAGGTTCGAGGCGTAGAGTCCCACATAGTAGTTGCGCCCAAAGGTATGGTTGCTCCACCACGCTGCCAGTGTGGCAAAATCGGCGTTTTTGTGACCAATTTCCCAATAGAGTTGCGGCACCACATAGTCGATGTCGCCGCGCTCGAGCCAGAGCAGAATGTCGGCGTAGAGGTCGTCGTAGTTCGACATGGCGCGCGTTTGCGAGCCGCGTTCGTCGCGCGAGGCGTTGCGCCACACGCCGAACGGACTAATGCCAAATTCGACCCACGGTTTGATACTTTTTATAGTGTGTTGCAGTTGCGCTATAATCAGGTTCACATTGTCGCGCCGCCAGTCGGCTTTGTCGGCAAAACCGCGCGGATTGGCACGAAAATCGGCATCGTCGGGGAATTCCTGATTTTTGTAACGATAGGGATAAAAATAGTCGTCGAAATGCACCGCATCGATGTCGTAGCGCGTTACGATGTCGGCCACCACACGGTTGAGATAGTCGCGTACTTCGGGTAGGGCAGGGTTGAAAAGCAACTGCTCGCCGTATTTCACAAACCACTCGGGGTGGCGAAAATAGATGTGCGTCGAATCGAGTTGCGACAGACTTCCGTTGAGCGTGGCGCGATAGGGATTGAGCCACGCATGCACTTCGATGCAACGCCTATGCGCCTCGCGCACCACAAACGCCAGCGGGTCGTAGAGCGGTTCGGGCGCAACGCCTTGGCAGCCAGTGAGATAGCGCGACCACGGTTCTAAATCGGACTGATAAAATGCGTCGGCGGTGGGGCGCACTTGAAAAAAAACGGCGTTGAAATTCAGGGCTTGTAGCGAATCGAGCAGCGCCACCATGCTCTGTTTTTGCGCCCGCACATCGGTGGTCGATGGCGGCCAATCGATGCCCACCACTGTGGCAATCCACGCTGCACGCATCTCGCGTTTGCGCTGTGCAAGCAGTGGCACAGTCAGCAGCAAACAGCCCGCAAGGCAGGCGAAACGCAGGGCGCGAATCGGTCGTAGCGACATGGCTGTGGTAGAGTTATTTTCGCTTCATGTAGTCGCGTATCTGGCGGCGATAGACCACGCCAAGAGCAACCAGCACACCCAAAATATAGCCCACAAACAGCCAGAAAATGATGTAGAAAAGACGCGAATGTACCGTGTCGATGGTCATGTCGTTCTGAAAGTCGATGTTGTGCAAACGCTGACTGAGTGCGGCTTCGAGGCGGTCGCGTTGCTCGATCTGTTTCAAAATATCGCCGTGATAGAGTTGCTTTTCTTTGAGTATCAGCATTGCACCATCGATGCGTGCGCTGTTTCGTTTGTTTTCGAAATACTCGAAATTTGCAAGGCTATCCAAGCGGACAATTTCGTGATCGACGGCACTTAAAAGCATCTGCTGCGATTTGCGTGCTTGTGCCACCTGCTCCGACAGACTTGTTTGTGCATCGAAATAGCGTTGCAGCCACGCCTGAACCGCCGACATATCGTGGCAGCCCTTGGTGGTTACGCGCAGGTAGAGTCTGTCGTCCATCACCACATTGGTGGTGTCGGTGTTGTATTTTTTTGAATTGCCGAAATCGACAAAATCGGGCGTGCCGTCGTTTTTGCTGTCGATCCAGTTGAAAATCTCGATTTTGCAGATCTTTTTTTGGAGCGAATCGGGCAGATTCAGATTGGCGGTGAATAGCGGCGAGGCGCAATACAAATCGAGTTGCTTGAACATGCTGCGCACCAGCGGCATGGTCTCTTTGTAAACCAGCACAGTGGCTTCGCCGCGGTATTTTGTGCGTTCGGGCGTGGATTTCAGCAGGCCAATCACCCCGAAAACCACCACAAACGCCAGCACAATCCAGATATTTTGCACCGAAAAGCGCACTAAATGCAATAGCGACACACCGCACCACTTGAAAAAGCGTCCGATGTAGCGGCAAAAGAGGCAAATCAGGTCGAATAGGTTCATTTCGTTGTGTCCATTCTCTTCCATATCAAGCAATTTTTCGAAAAAATCGGTTATTAGGTTGTAAAGTGCAAAGATACAACTTTTTTCTTGCGTGGCAAGACCTTTTTTTGTTGAATTGTTGA
>CAVGYO010000218.1:0-2597 GCA_963633255.1 Erysipelotrichaceae bacterium | reverse complement strand
AAGGAAGTGGATACCACAATTATGAATATATAACAGACATGAGAATATGAAATTAGGCTATATACATACCAACAAGGACGAACAAGCCAAAGTGCTGCAGGTGATGAAGATGCTTTCAGAATTATTGCTGTCCGGAAAAAGTTGTAATTTTGCGCATCGTTGTAGGTTTAGATACACACAATTACAACGAGCGGCTGATTCTACCAAAAGAACCAGCCGTTTTTTGCCCCAATAGAGGCTCGGAAAAATATTTTTAGCGGACAGTAATAATTATGAGTTAAGAATTTAGAATTATGAATTTTTGCGCTCCGAAAACGCCGCAATCTTCAAATCTTCAAATAATTGTCCATTATCAATTGTCAATTGTCAATTATCAATTATCAATTGACTTGCTACTTGCGACTAACAGAAATCTTCTGCGCTTTGTCGCCTACTTTCACGATGTAAACGCCGTTTAGTTGCCCATTCATGCGGGTTATATTGCGACCGAGGAGGTCAAAAATTTGGAACTCTTGTTCGCAGACAATGCGGCCAGCGGTGGCAAAAAGTCCCTCGATTTCGACTTGTGCGAGTGGTGTTTTGTCGCCCACATAGCGGTAGAGTTGAATCGGCACGAGCGTTGCAACGGCGGCTGGATTGGCGTAGTAGCGGAACAGCAGCGTGCGTCCCGAAGCAGATGCGTCGGCATTGTACATCAGTTGCGAGCCATCTTCGCCCACAATTTTGGTGTCGATGCCGTCGAGGCTGATTTCGTTCAGCAGGCGTGTGTCGCTAGTCTGTATGCCGTTGTTGTTTTGGTACTCGGTTTCAACAGCGTTGTAGCCAATATATTTGCCGCTCGCCCCTCGAATGCTGTATTTTTCGCCCACTTTGAAAATGTCGAAACTGGCGGCATTGGTGGTAGCATCGGCCACGATGGCTTCGTCGGCAATGCTCACTGCAATGGTGTTGCTGGCAACATCATATTCGTCGAGACCGCCGTCCAGTGCCACATTTTTCTGCTCGCAAACTATCAGGTAGCGACCGTTCCAGTTGTCGAGTTCTTTGGTAACTTTCACATAATACTCGCCCGTGATTTCGCTGCTGCCGACGGTTACAAGGCAACTGTCGTTCAATCCGTTGTAGGTCGAAGCCACAATGTAGGTGGTGCCGCTTCCAACGGCTTGCACATAGCCGCGCGCACTCACAGTGGCGACGCGCTCGTTGCACGAACTCCAGTCCACATCTTTCAAGTCGTCGTCCAAATCGTCGGGCAACACGGTGGCTGTCAGTGTGATGTAGCCGCCCTTTTCGAGTTGCAGCGTTTGGTGGTCAATAATCACCTGTTCGGGCATCAGTTTACCTTTCACCACAACTTCGCAGGTGTCGAGCAAACCCGATTTGCTGATGGCAATGATTTGGGCATTGCCTGGATTTTGCGACACCGCATAGCCTGTCGAGTCGATGGTAACCACTTTATTGTCGGAGGTTTTCCAAGCGATTGTTTCTACAAATGCGCCATCGGGTTCAAATACCACGCCGAATGTTTCGGTGTCGTAGATGCTGCCCGTGGCATCGGCATACATATACAGTGTGTCGATGACCTCGGAATCGATGCAGATTTTTATGGCTGTGGCCTTGGGGCGCACGGTTACTACAACAGTGTCGGTTGCGCCACTTGCGGCAGCGGCTACAATTTTCGCTTCGCCAACGGCAACCGCTGTAACTTTACCATCGGCAACGGTGGCAATGCTCTCGTCCATCGATTTCCAACTGATTGGTTCCGAGGCGTTGGCGGGCTGCGTTTTGACTCCTAATTGTCCTTCGCCGCCCTCGCAAATTGTGAGCGTGTTTGGCGTGATTGTCAGGCTTTTGCACGCCAATTCGCCCGTTACCGTCCATCTGATGACTATTTTCCAAATAGCCATACCATTTTTGCACATTTGCAGCGAGGCTTGGCTCTCGTTGGGCGAAGCTACCACCAAATCGATGTGGCGTGTACCCTCTGCACCGATATTGCATTTTGCAATGGCGTTCACAGTGTCATTGGGGTTAGTCGATGGTGTAGGCATCAAGTAGATGCTGCGATTGGCGACGGGTGCGTTCTGGCCTGTAGTGTACGAAACATCGAGCGAAACGCTCTCGATAGGGAAGCCGACATCGGGCAGCGTCAGTTGCGATCGGTTGTCGTTGGTGTAGTTGCTCAATTGCAGATACTGACCAAATTTATTGTCGTTGATTAGCACGAATCCCGTGTATTCGAAGCCGCGTTCGTCGGTCATGGTGTAGTTTTGGTAACCGTTGATTTTCGACATCACTGCAGCCATATCGGCACCTGTCAGTACGGTCGAATCTTTGTAAGCATCGAATGCGAATGCTGTTGCAAACACAGATAGCACAGCACAAAGAGATAACAATTTTTTCATGTTTTTATGGTATTTTTATTTTTGCAAAGGTACACATTTTTTGCGACAATGTTTTGCTACCCGCATTTTTTTTGTAATTTTGCACCATAAATTAGTAGCAAGTAGCAAGTAGCAAGTAGCAAGACAAGTGAGGAGTGAGGAATTAGGAGTGAGGAGTGATGCGGCGAAGCCGCAATTTGAAAATTTGAAGAT
>CAVGYO010000217.1:0-2646 GCA_963633255.1 Erysipelotrichaceae bacterium | reverse complement strand
CTCCATTTTCAGTTTGTAGTAGTAGGGTTCAACGGCCGATACAGCATCGGAAAAGCCCAGTTTCGACGGCACAATTACCTGCGCTTCGGTGCCAGAAAAGCGCATCACATCGAAGGCGTTGTCCCAGCCGGTGCAACTGTTCAGCGTCGAGCCTTTTGTTATGGCGAGCGGGTTGCTGCTGTCTTGCGTGGTCCAGTAACTGATAACCAGCGCATTAGCATCGAGCGTACTCTGTTTGTAGCGCACATTCAGTTGGTCGCCGCTCTTCACACGGCGGGCTTTGTTGCCCACCGAATCGATGCAAAAGCAGATGCCGTCGCTGTCGAGGCGATACCACTGCCCAACGACAAACGCCGAATCGGCAGGACACTCCGTTTGCAGCGAGTAGCCGTTGCGGGCAAACCACGCATCGATTTTTTTGCGCTCGCTTTCGAGTTGTTTCGAGTAGTTGCGCGTGCTTTCGCAGGCCGACAGCATCACCGCCAAGCCGATAAATAGCGTCGTTTTTATTAACTGGTTCATGACTGTTTTTGCATTGAAATCGAACTACAAAGATAGGAAAAATTGTGTTTGCACAGCACTTTTTGCGCATTTTTCTGAGAATCTGTTGCTCAAATGGCAAAAAAACGCTACTTTTGCCGACTGAAAACCAGTCAGTTTTCGGGGTTCCGTAGCTCAGTTGGATAGAGCATCAGCCTTCTAAGCTGAGGGCCATGGGTTCGAATCCCATCGGAATCACACAACCACGAAGAGCGACCTGCCAACCAGCGGCAAGTTGCTTTTTTTTGTGACCGATTTTGACGAGTTTGCGCACAAAAAAAAGGAGAAAAACGCAGGTTTTTCTCTCTCTTTTTCGTTGTAATCCCTGTTTTAGGACTGCTTTTTGTTTTTGCGGCGTTTCAGAATCAGTTGTGCCAATCCAAGCCCGATGCCGAGATAGCCAAGCGACGGGCGAATGCTCGACACAGCGCACTGCAAGCGGTGATTCAGCACGCTCACACTGTTCCAAGCGGCACGCACATTGTTCATATCGATGCGGACACGCTGCTCCTGCACCAGCAGGTTGGCGCGCAACCAATCTTGTTGCTTGCGTATGTCGTCGAGCGAGCGCAACCGCGACGCATCAAATGTTGCTCTCATCTTCCTCATGGCTCGATTCGGTTTGTTCGTGAAACATAATTTCGCTCAACTGCGCCACAATGGGATTGACCACAATCTGCTTGCGAAACAGAAATAGCACTAACAATATCAGCAAAAATACGCCGCCCACAATGCAGAGTGCCGCCACTGCGCCCAAAGTTGGTTGCAGGGCTGCCGCCACTGCCAACGCAAAGTAGGTAAAGGCGGCCAACACCAAAAACAGCCCCAAGATAATCAGCAGGAACAACGCCAGCACGCGCGATGTCTTTTCGAGTACCTCGAGCCGAAGCAGGTCGTAGCGCATACGCGCATACTCTTTGCTGTCGTTTATCAGGCGTTGGTATTTGTTTTCATTCTCCATGGCCGACTATTTTTCGCTGGTGGCCTCTTCGACGGCTTCGCGCAGTTCGTCGTCGCTGAAATTGCATTTCAGTTTGGCCATCACCTTATCGACAAAATCCGACAGTGCCTCTTTGTCGAGCCAAATGCCTTTCTCTTTGAGCATATTGGCGATTTTTTCGCGTGTATTTGCGCCCGAATCGGGAGCGAGCAACAGACCAACGGCTGCGCCAGCCACAGCACCGCCCAAAAATGCGAACAGATGTGAAAGTTTCATGGTTTTTCCTCCTAATAATTAGTTTGACAATAAGTTTTTTCTATCGGAATGGTAGCAAAATTTGTGCCAATCTTCTCTCTTTTTGTTCGATGGGCATTTTTTTTGTACCTTTGTGGCTATGGCAACAAAACAGAAATTTTATGTCGTTTGGCAGGGGCGCGACACTGGCATTTTCGACAGTTGGGAGGCGTGCAAAGCACAAATCGACGGTTACGAGGGGGCGCAATACAAGTCGTTCCCGACCGAAAATGCCGCCAAGATGGCGTTTGCGCAAAACTATTGGCAGGTGGTTGGCAAAAAAAGTGTGGTTGCAGCGCCGCTGTTCGCTGCCGCTGCCGAGCGGCCTTTGACGGGTTGTGTGGCGGTAGATGCGGCTTGCAGCGGCAATCCTGGCACAATGGAGTACCGTGGTGTGCTGGCCGACACAGGGCAGGAGATTTTCCACATGGGTCCCTACGCCGAAGCGACAAACAATGTGGGCGAATTTTTGGCTATTGTACACGCTTTGGCGTTGATAGAGCAAGGGCGACTGCAGGCAACGGCTATCTATTCCGATAGCGTAACGGCGCAGGCGTGGGTGCGGCAAAAACGCTGCAAATCGAAACTTGCGCCCACCGCTGCCAATGCGCCCGTGTTCGACCTGATGCACCGCGCCGAAGCGTGGTTGGCAACACACGCGCTGCCCGTGAAAATAGTGAAATGGAAAACCGAACTCTGGGGCGAAATCCCCGCCGATTTCGGGCGAAAGTGAAAAATTAGTAGCAAGATATGAGTAGCAAGTAGCAAGAAAAAATGAGGAGTGAGGAATTAGGAGTGAGGAGTTTTTTAGTTAGAAAGTGTGAAAGTGTGAAGGTGTGAAAGTAGGGGCGCGGCATGCCACGCCCTAGCAG
>CAVGYO010000216.1:0-2666 GCA_963633255.1 Erysipelotrichaceae bacterium | reverse complement strand
CTTCATATACCTCTCGCACAATACCCTTCACAACAGAAAGTGCAAATTTATAATTTTGTGCCTTCTCCAGTTTCGCGTGCCAATAATGACGGGTTGCCTCGTACAAACTACCCCTTGCTTCAATAAATTCTGGCTGGGTTTTGATAATGACATAATCTTGCGAAGGCTCGTCGTATACGCTACAACTTAATGCATTTTGCAAATCTTCGGCGGTTATCAAACCACGCTCGTTATCGTGTCCCTCTTGAATGTTGCTCAATTCAGGGAGAACATCTATCAGTGCCGACTCTACTTGAAACGCTTCGTCTTCGGTCAGTCCCCAACGATAAATGAGTGCGATAACCTCTTTGTTTTCCTCAATAATACCCTGAATCGTGGTTATTTTCAACGATGCTTCGTCTTCGTCGTCTTTTAATTTTATTGCATTTTTTATATGTTTAAATACACGGTTATCACAACCTTTCCCTACATAAAAAGGGCGAAATGTAGATGGATCGAGCAGTCCATACACATAGTATTTTCTATTTCCGTCGCTATCGACATCCATTTTTTGGAGTACATCTTTCGAAAATTCTGTAATCATACAATCTTGTTTTTTTAAGGTTAATTATAAAAGTGTCGCATATTCTTTTACCAAAACTACAATACACGACTAATTGTAAAATGAGGCTGCCCAACAACCTTTCATTGTTCGACAGCCTCTTTTTGGTTTGTTTACTTTCTGCCAGCAGCGGCAATGGTAATGTTGTCTTCTGCTAACTCTGTGTTATCAGCGTTGGCTACTTGTACTTTGATACCATACATTTCGAGTACTTTTTTCTCGAAATTGCCTACTTGCATGTTGCCTTTTACTGCGAGTTCGCCACCTTTTGTGTCGCCCTTGCGAATAGATGCAAGTGTAGCACTTGCGTCAGCAAATCTCACGCCGTTGTAAACACGCAGTGTACTGCCAAACGCCTCTTTGAACTCTTTGCACAGCGTACCTACTCTTCTGTTGCCAGATAATTTAATTTCTGCCATAATAAATAAAATTTTTTAAATGTTAAAATAATAGTCTTTTTGTTTACTTGCCAAATTAATGGAACATTTTCCAAAGGAAACCTTTGCCGCGTGCAGCGCGGGCTTTAGCCATGCGTGCTGCGGCTTCTTTACCAGCGCGAGTACGCTGGTCGAGATGCCCATCTCGGCGGCGTGCGACTTTTCCCGATCGTTTCAATACGGATCTTCTTGCCATAGTTTTTCCTCCTTATTCTTCTTCAATTATCAAATTTTCTTCACTTTCAACAAACTCATCGAGTATTGCTTGTGCAGCATCCTCGTCGATACCAAGCACATCGGCAAAAACAAAGTGGTTTTCTACCTCGTCGGTCGACAAAAATGCATCGGCACACATCAGTTGCAAGCAGAGCGACAAAACTGATTTTTTCTCGTCGTCGGCCACTTTTTTGGCGGCGACTTCGAGTTCATCGGTAAGTTCTTCGCCCGACTTGTTTTCGTCGGCAGCAATGGCAGCCTCTACTTCGGCCTGCAAATTTTTTGCATCTAATTCGTTGCAAACATCGGCAACAAACTGTTTTTCAGATTCATCGTATTCTCCGTCAGCCCAGATAGCCGCAGCCAAAAACGATGCCAAAATTTTGGGATCTGTTTTCATAAAATTAAAAATTTAGGGTTATTAAAAAATAGTGTTATTCAATCACAATAAATTCTGTTCTGCGGTTTTCTGGCGCATTCGGATTTGCCGAGTTTTTCAGTTTCGACGAACCATAACCAATTGCCTCCAAACGCGAGGCATCGATGCCTTCGTGTTTAACCAAGAAATCGACTGCGGCATGTGCGCGGGCGTCGCTCAATTTTTGGTTGAGTGCGGCATCGCCTTCTGCCGAGGTGTGACCTTCAATGCGCAGTTTCAGTTGTGGATTTTGAGTCATCACTTTTGCCAAATCGTGCAACACAAATTTTGCTTCGTCGCTCAAATCGGCTTTACCAAGTTGGAATTGGGCAGCATTAAAGTTCTTTTCAATTTCTTTGATTTGTTGTAGATAAACTGTATCGATCACAGTAATCACTTTTTCTACCTCTACAATCTGTTTTGGGCGAAGCATAAGCCCTGAAAAAGCACCAACAGCAGCCACCACAGCAGCAGTAGTTACCACCACTGCGGTTTTCGATTTTTTAGGTTTTGCTTTTGGCGGCACATATCCATTCAGGTATTCCAAACGATATCCACCTCTTACGCCTTTTTCGACTTTTTCGAACTTGGCAATTTCAATACCATACTGTTTAGCATGCTCTACAAGGCCGGCGAACTCGTCTTCTGGCCACATTTTGTGGAGAGCCAATTTGACATTGTCAGCTGTTACGATCAGTTCATCTTTTTCTGTAAACGCAAAATTGGTCGGTCTGTTTTTGAGCATCTCCTGTGTGTAAAACATATTCGTCTGATGCGAAAGCGATTTTGGGAACGCCTTTCGCAAATCCTCCTCAGTTGCTTGAGGATACATTACCATGTAGGCATGAAAAATGCCCAATGCGGTGCGGTTTTGCGCCTTACCATAGACGCGAATTTTACTTACCATAATTTTTCTTTTTTAAGGTTATTAATAAATTATTTTTGGTTCAAGATATAGCACTCAAAACCTTACAAAGCACATTAAGCGCATTTC
>CAVGYO010000215.1:0-2676 GCA_963633255.1 Erysipelotrichaceae bacterium | reverse complement strand
AGTCGGTCGTAGCGTTCGCCCCAAGCGCGGTGATAGACATAGATGTTGTATTCGTTTTCGGTTTGCCAAAAACTGCCTTCGATGGGTTGCAGCGAGCCAGTTTTTTCGCCTTTCGGCACATAGATGTACTGAAAATTGTAGCCGCCTTGCTTCAGATAGAGCGATTTTGTATAGGCTTTTGCTGCAAAATCGTAGTCCATGCGCGACGATTCGTCGATGGCGTTGCCGCACAATTCGCCGAGAATGTAGATGCTCCCCGTGAAAAACGGTTCGTCGGCGGGCAGCACAAAATTGACCCACATATAGTCGGCTTCGCTGTCGCTGTTGTCGGCCTCTTGGCGATTGATCAGAAAATTGCCGTTGGCGTCGTCGCCTTGCGCCACGCCGCGGTCGGCACGCTTGCCGCTAGGCGTGAGCCACACCTGAAAGTCGCCGCGCTCGAACACAATGCGCTCGATGCCTGCGCCGTAGGTATATTCCGACGAAAAATCGATGCTGCGGTACTGGTTGCCGCCCTCGAAAATCAGTCGGCGATTGCTTTTGTAACTCTGCGTCGATAGCGATGTGTAGGTCGGTTTCAGGTCGGCAACGGCGTTGTCGGTGCGGCGGTTTTGCTGCACCACCACTTTCAGTTCGCTGAATGGGTCGCGCACCTCGTAGCCCGCTGTGTTCAGGTCGAAATCGAGTTGCTGATAGCGGCGCACCAGTTCGGTGTCGGTGTTGCCACGCACGCTGCCGCTCACGCCGATGCGCGAATCGACCACCGAGAAGCACGCCACCGCCGACAGGCTGTCGAAATCGTTGTCTTGCGCTATCAGCACAGCGTAGTTGCCCGACAGTTTTAACCGCAGGTCGTCGTTTGGCACCGAAAATTGGTAGTGTGTGTAGAGTGCGGTGGTGTTTGTGGCGAGCGTATAGTCGCTCACGATGCCATCGTAGAAACCGTCGATATATTCCACTTCGGAGAGCACCGACGGCGTCCAATCGGCATTGCAATGCACAATTTTGTAGTTGTAACTTTTCACTTCGTACGACATATCGTCGAACGAGATTTCGACGCGCTGTTCCGATTGCAATTCCACCACGGGCAGCGCAAGCGCATCGTCTTCCAAACGCACTTGCAGCGTGCGAATCTGGCTGTCGAAAGCGTGTGTGCGCCACGGTTCGGCCAGCAATCCACCGACCAAAACGCACGCTGTTATTGTCAGAAAAAGTCGTCGCATATCTCGGCAAAGGTAGTAAAAAATAGTTAAACCACCAACTGCACATTTGTCGCAAATAATGCGTATCTTTGCAATCGAAAAAAAAACAGAACGAACATGGGAAAAGTATTGGTCATTGGCGCAGGCGGTGTAGCAACCGTTGCCGCGCACAAGTTGGCACAAAATGCCGCAGTGTTTACCGAAATAATGATTGCGAGCCGCACAAAAGCGAAATGCGATGCCATTGCGGCCGAACTTGCCAAACGCTACGGCGTGCAAGTGGCTACAGCACAGGTCGATGCCGACAATGTGCCTGAACTGACGGCTCTGTTGCGCCAGTTTCAGCCCGATTTGGTGATGAATTTGGCACTGCCGTATCAAGATTTGCACATTATGGACGCTTGCCTTGCGGCGGGCTGCCACTATCTCGACACCGCCAACTACGAGCCGCTCGACGAAGCCAAATATCAGTATTCGTGGCAGTGGGCTTACCACGACCGTTTCCGCGAAGCAGGCTTGACGGCCATTCTCGGCTGCGGTTTCGACCCAGGCTGCACCAGCGTTTATACGGCATACGCTGCCAAACACCATTTCGACGAGATTCACGAACTCGACATTGTCGATTGCAACGCTGGCGACCACCACAAGGCGTTTGCAACCAATTTCAATCCAGAAATCAACATTCGCGAGATAACGCAAAAAGGCCGCTACTATCTCAATGGCAAGTGGGAAGAGACTGCGCCGCTGTCGGTGCACCAGCCGCTCACTTATCCCGAAATTGGCGCGCGCGAGTCGTATCTGATGTACCACGAAGAGTTGGAATCGTTGGTCAAAAATTTCCCCACCATCAAGCGTGCGCGTTTTTGGATGACTTTCGGGCAAGAGTACCTGACGCACCTGCGTGTCATTCAAAATATCGGCATGGCCAGCATTGTGCCAATCAACTACGAAGGCCACGAAATAGTGCCGATTCAGTTCCTGAAAGCCGTACTGCCACATCCCGAAGAACTCGGTGCCGACTACACGGGCTACACCTCGATTGGTTGCCGCATCAAAGGCGTGAAAGACGGTCGCCCCAAAACCTACTACATCTACAATAATTGCAGCCACCAAGAAGCCTACAAAGAGACTGGTACACAGGGAGTTAGTTACACCACTGGCGTTCCCGCCATGACGGGCGCATACATGCTTCTCACAGGCAAATGGGGCGGTGCAGGCGTGTTCAATGTCGAGCAGTTCGACCCCGACCCATTCATGGCCAAAGTCGCCGAAAGTGGTCTGCCGTGGCACGAAATCATCGATGGCGATTTGGAATTGTAGTCAAGAAAGTGAGAAGTGATGCGGCGAAGCCGCAATGACAATTAGTAGCAAGTAGCAAGTAGCAAGTCGCAAGACAAGTGAGGAGTTAGGAATTAGGAGTGAGGAGTGATGCGGCGAAGCCGCAGACAATTGACAATTGATAATTGACAATTGA
>CAVGYO010000214.1:0-2679 GCA_963633255.1 Erysipelotrichaceae bacterium | reverse complement strand
AATTATCAATTATCAATTGTCAATTGTCAATCAACTTTTTGTAGCGAATCCGTTTGGGTTCTTCGTTGCCCATGCGCATGCGTTTGTTCTCTTCGTATTCGCTGTACGAACCTTCGAAGAAAAAGACCTGCGAATCGCCTTCGAACGCCAAAATGTGCGTGCAGATGCGGTCGAGAAACCAGCGGTCGTGGCTGATAACCACGGCACAACCAGCAAAGTTGTTCAAGCCCTCTTCCAGCGCACGCAGCGTGTTCACATCGATGTCGTTGGTGGGTTCGTCGAGCAGCAGCACATTGGCCTCCGATTTCAGTGTCAGAGCCAGATGCAGGCGGTTGCGTTCGCCGCCCGACAGCACGCCGCAGAGTTTTTCTTGGTCGGCTCCCGTAAAGTTGAAACGGCTCAAATAGGCGCGCGCATTGACATCGCGCCCTGCTACACGGATAAATTCGGTGCCTCCGCTCACCACTTGGTAAATCGATTTTTGCGGGTCGATGGCTTCGTGCATCTGATCGACATAACCGATTTTCACGGTTTCGCCCACCTCGAAAGTGCCACTGTCGGCCTTTTCGCTACCGATAATCATGCGGAAAAGCGTGGTTTTGCCTGCGCCATTAGGACCGATAACGCCCACAATGCCGTTGGGTGGCAGCGTAAAGTTGAGATGCTCGAACAACAGGCGGTCGCCAAAACCTTTCGACACATCGACGGCATTTATCACCTTGTTGCCGAGGCGCGGTCCGTTTGGAATGAAAATTTCGAGTTTCTCTTCGCGCTCTTTCTGATCTTCGTTCAGCAGCGCATCGTAGGCGTTCAGTCGGGCTTTTCCTTTGGCGTGGCGTGCCGATGGTGCCATGCGCACCCATTCCAACTCGCGTTCGAGTGTTTTGCGGCGTTTGCTGGCCTGTTTCTCCTCTTGCTCCATGCGTTTGGTTTTTTGTTCGAGCCAGCCGCTGTAGTTGCCTTTCCACGGAATGCCTTCGCCGCGGTCGAGTTCGAGAATCCAGCCCGCCACATGGTCGAGAAAATAGCGGTCGTGCGTTACGCAAATCACCGTGCCTTTGTATTGTTGCAAATGTTGTTCGAGCCAATCGATGCTCTCGGCGTCGAGGTGGTTGGTAGGTTCGTCGAGCAGCAGCACATCGGGTTCTTGCAGCAGCAGTCGGCAGAGTGCCACGCGGCGGCGTTCGCCTCCCGACAGGTGGCGCATCACGGCGTTTTCGTCGGGACAGCGCAGTGCGTCCATGGCGCGTTCCAGTTTGGTGTCGATGTTCCACGCGTCGTGCTGGTCGAGTTTGTCCTGCACTTCGGCTTGGCGTGCCAGCAATTTGTCGAAATCGGCATCGGGTTCGGCAAAGGCGGCGTTTATCTCTTCAAATTCGCGGAGCAGTGCCATCACTTCGGCCACGCCCTCTTGCACCACCTCTTTCACGGTTTTGTCTTCGTCGAATTTCGGGTCTTGTTCGAGATAACCCACGCTGTAACCGGGCGAAAAGACCACCTCGCCGTCGTACGCTTTGTCGATGCCAGCGATGATTTTCATCAGGGTCGATTTGCCCGCGCCATTCAGTCCGATGATGCCGATTTTTGCGCCGTAGAAGAACGAAAGGTAGATGTTTTTTAGTATTTTTCGTTGTGGCGGAATGGTTTTGCTCACATTCACCATCGAAAAAATCACTTTTTTGTCGTCTGCCATAGTAGTTAGATTCAAGTTGATTTGTGTAAAGTGCAAAGATACCAATTTTTCCCGTTCCGTCGCTATGAAAATGCCGATTTTTTTATTTTGTCAGAAAATACTATCTTTGTGGCGCAAACCAATGCCTCGAACGATCATGAAACGCCTATTTTTCTGTTTCACACTTTTGCTTTTCTTGCTTGTTTCGTGCAAAAAAGAGGAGGATTTTTCCATTCCAATCGATGGCGAGGGTCATGTGTATGGCACGCTGCAAATCGGTTCGCGCACATGGATGCTTGGCGCACTGAACACCACTTTATATAACGATGGTTCGCCCATTCTGCTCGATACGGGGTGGAATAGTGCCGACGATATGGCGGTCTATTGCAACTACAACAACGACCCGAAAAATGCCGAAAAATATGGTCGCCTCTACAACTGGTACGCCGTCAATTCGGGGCGGCTTGCGCCCAAAGGGTGGCATGTGGCTACCAAAGACGATTGGGAGGATTTGGCGCGCAATTTTGGCGGCTTATTCAGCGTTGGCATTGCACTGAAAGCCCTGACCGATTGGGAGTTTTACAGCGATAGCGTCACCGCTACCAACGAGAGTGGTTTGGGCTTGCTGCCCACGGGTTGCCGCGAAAATTATATGGACAGTGTTGTGCATCACGGCGAATTTCACGATCGGGGACGAGTGGGGTTTTGGTGGACTTCCACGCCGAGCATAGGCAGTGGCGGCTATGTGATGTCGCTCTCGTACAACAGCGATGAACTGTTTGGTCGCTCTGCTGCACCCGATTTAGGAGCGGCCGTGTTGTGCGTAAAAGACTGATTTTTAGTTGTTTGCCTACTTGTTCGTAACTTTTTGCTCAAAAATTTTGCAGAATCAAAAAAAAGCAGTACCTTTGCACCGCTTTTTCAGAAAGCACTGATTTGCTAGCTCAGTTGGTAGAGCATCACACTTTTAATGTGGGGGTCCTGGGTTCGAGCCCCAGGCAGATCAC
>CAVGYO010000213.1:0-2689 GCA_963633255.1 Erysipelotrichaceae bacterium | reverse complement strand
CTAACTTCTAACTAATTATGATGTTTTGGGAACAACTGCTTTCGACTAAGCGTTTCGGCATGGAGCGCTACCACGATGCGCGGCACGACGACCGCACCGAGTTTCAGCGCGATTTCGACCGCCTGATTTTTTCGTCGCCGTTTCGGCGGCTGCAAAACAAGACGCAGGTATTTCCACTGCCGGGCAGCGTTTTTGTGCATAACCGACTGACACACAGTTTGGAAGTGTCGTGCGTGGGGCGCTCGATTGCAGCGCGTGTTGCCAAACTGCTGCACGAAAAAAGGAGCGATTTGCCGCCACACATCGACGAGATTGGAGCGATAGTGGCCGCCGCCTGTCTGGCGCACGATTTGGGCAATCCGCCCTTTGGACATTCGGGCGAAAAGGCCATCGGCACATTTTTTTCGGAAGAGAATGGGCAGCAGTTTCGCAACCAAATGACCGCCGCCGAGTGGGCCGATTTGACAAAATTCGAGGGCAACGCCAACGCTTTCCGTCTGCTCACACACCAGTTCGAAGGACGGCGCGAAGGTGGTTTTGTGCTGACTTACAGCACTTTGGCAGCGATTGTAAAATATCCGTACGAGGCGCAATTTGCCGATGCCAAGAAATCGAAATTCGGTTTTTTCCAGAGCGACAAAGAGGCTTACGAGCGCATTGCCACGGCACTCGGCATTGTGCGCGACCCCGAAAACACCGACCGCTACGCACGCCACCCGCTAGTCTATCTGGTAGAGGCGGCCGACGACATCTGCTACGAGATAATGGACATAGAAGACGCTTACAAACTGCGTCTGCTGACCACCGACGAAACCAAGGGGCTGCTGCTCGAATTTCTGCCCGAGCGCAAGCGCCACCGCGCCACCGACGAGATTTTCAAGATGGTAACCGACACCAACGAACAGATTGCCTACCTGCGCTCGTCGGTGATGGGCGTGCTGATAGAGGCCACAGCGCAGGCGTTTGTCGATAACGAAGCGGCCATTTTGAGCGGCACTTTCCGCAAATCGCTCATCGACCACATTCCCGACGAACTGCGCACGGCCTACGCCAACTGCGTGCGTGTGTCGGCAGCAAAAATCTACAAATCGCAGATTGTGCTCGATGTAGAATTGGCGGGTTACAAAATCATTTCGGAACTGCTCGACGACCTTGTGCGCGCCACATTCAATCCCGATAAACTCTACTCGAAACAGTTGCTCAACCGCATTCCAGCACAGTACAACACACAAGCGGCATCGGCTTACGAACGCATTATGGCAGTGCTCGACTACATTTCGGGCATGACCGATGTGTATGCGCTCGACCTCTACCGCAAAATAAACGGCATGAGCCTACCGACGCTGTAAGCGTTACCAACCAATAAAAAAGGTTAAACTTTCTGAATAAACCGAGTTTGTAGAAAAAACTTGGCTATCTTTGGCGTGCCCATTTCTTTAACCCTAAAAACCATTACAAATGAAGAAAACAAACGCCCTACTATTGTGCGCACTGCTGCTTGTTGAGTGTTCCAACGAATTGGACACGCCAAATCAACAGCAAGAATAGGGACAGAAAAGCGCATTGGCAGCAACACCATAGTATCCACCACCACGGAATACCGCGAACTGATACACTGCAACTATGGCTGGGGAGGGATAGCAGATGGATATTATGCATCTGGAATTTTTGATACAAGTGCTGGTCCAGTAGAAATAGATCCCATTGATGGATATAAATACACATCGAACAATGGGAAATACTACTATTGGTATCGCATGATAATATACAATTTCTGAAGAAGAGAGAAGCACTATGAAACCGCATAGATATATTTTCATTGCATTGTTTTGTGTGTTAGGAGTTGTTTCCTGTGCTTCTTGGCGTTGGTACTACACCTCGTTTGTATGGGCATACTATCAGCCTGACTCTTTGACACTGACATGTTACGAAAAAACTGCATTTGCTATCGATTTCAATATAAGCCAAGAGGAACGCCACATGAGCCATGTTAGCCAAGAGTCAGAGGGGGTAAAAAAAGAAAAATTCGATTCGCTCTGTCGGCGATACGATGATTTCGGATACAACAGATGGCGTGGTGGACCAATGCCAAATGCTCAAGTCAACCATTTTCTGTCGATAGATTTCAAGTCTATCACGGTTACAAGCGATGTCGATTTCGATGACGCACACCCTGCTGGCACACCGCTCAACGATATCACACAATTTGCCGCCATATCGCCAGTAAAGTACATACGGAGCGGCTACAAAAATAAATGCCACTGGTACAAAGTGATAAAAAATAGTTCACACTTGATGAAACGATATATTTTTGAAGGCGACACAAAACTACGCTTACCAGAGCATTTCCCGATAGACAAGCGTTTATCGGAATGTACCGAAAGCGATTTTGAACTACTGATGGGACGAACCGACACATATGGTTATTCCGATACAGGTCGTATCGGCTGGCTGCAACTACTGCAAAAGCCAAAAACCGAAAATTACACTATCGCGGTAGAAATTGTCGATAGCCAAGGCAAGGTGTGGCGCGCATCAGAAAACACAGCAAACTCTTACAATTGGATGACATACAAGCCTTTCTGAATTTCTTGCTTTGAGGGCGGATAGATTCATTTACAACACACACTAAAAAAACTATGGCAAAACATATTTTTGTAACGGGCGGCGTGGCGTCGTCGTTGGGAAA
>CAVGYO010000212.1:0-2697 GCA_963633255.1 Erysipelotrichaceae bacterium | reverse complement strand
TCAATTGTCAATTGTTTTGTTACTTGAATGTCAAAAAAGAGAGCCTATTTGCCAAACAGCGAACGAAACTAACCACGCCAGACTGGTGGTGTAGAGTACCGAAAAGACAGCCCAACCGCGTCCTGCTTCGCGCCAGATGGCCGAAATGGCGGCAATGCAGGGAAAGTAGAGTAGTATGAACAGCATGAAAGTGTAGGCTTTGAGCGGCGTGAAAAATGGCTGTCCGAGTGCGTCGGTTTGTGCGCGCAGACTCTCGACCAGCGATTGCGAATTTTCGTTGTCGCCTGCCTCGCCGTTGTAGAGTATGCCGAGCGACGACACCACAATCTCTTTGGCCGCCAAGCCTGTTACAAGACTCACGCCCATTTTCCAGTCGAAGCCGAGCGGTTTTACGACTGGTTCCACAGCGTGTCCAATGCGCCCGATATACGAATTTTCGGTCTGTTGCGCCAGCGTCATCTCCTCTTTGGGGCGCGGAAAATAGCCCAACGCCCAGATGATAATCGACGCCAAGAGTATCACGGTACCCATTTTTTTCAGATATTGCGCACTTTTGTCCCACATGTGTATCAGCGTGTTGCGCATGGTGGGAATGCGGTAGGGCGGCAGTTCCATCACAAATTGGTCGCTAGCGTTTCGGAACAGCGTTTTGTTCAGCACCGTGGCGGTAGCGATAGCCACCACAATGCCAATCAGGTAGAGGCTCATCAGCACAAGTGCCTGATGTTTGTCGAAAAATGCCGAAACGAGCAGCAGATAGACTGGCAGTCGCGCCGAGCAACTCATAAATGGCACGGTGAGTATGGTGAGAATGCGGTCTTTGCGGTTTTCGAGTGTGCGCGTGGCCATGATGGCTGGCACACCGCATCCAAACCCGATGATGTACGGAATGAACGATTTGCCGTGCAGCCCGATGCGGTGCATCAGTTTGTCCATGATGAAAGCGGCGCGCGCCATGTAGCCCGTGTCTTCGAGCAGCGAGATGAACAGAAACAGAATCAGAATGTTTGGCAAGAAAACCAGCACGCCACCCACGCCAGCAATGATTCCATCGACAACGAGGTCGTTGAGCATACCAGCGGGCAGCAGTGTTGCCACCCAGCGACCAAGTACACCGATGCCCATTTCGAGCCACTCCTGCGGATAGGCGCCCAGCGTGAATGTGGTTTGAAACATCACCCACATAAAAAGCAGCAGCACTGGAAAACCGAGCCAACGATTGGTCAGCACGGTATCGAGCGCGTAGGCCAAACGGTGTTTGTCGTTGTTGGAGCGTGTGAGCGTCTCGCCGAGCGCACCGCGTATGAATCCGTATTTTAGGTCTGAAATCACGCTCGAAATGTCGTCGCCATATTCGCGTTCGATATTGCTGCGGCATTTGTCGGCGGTCGCTTTTATCTCGGCAAAATTGGGCAGATTTGCCATTTCGCGTTGCGTAACGCTGTCGTTTTCAATCAGTTTGATGGCGATATAGCGTCCGCAGAAAGCGCCGCTCACGGGGCCGTTGGCTTCCACCAGATTTTTCACCGCCACGATGGCTTTCTCCACATTTTCGCCGTAGTTGATGTGAATGTGTTTCGATGCGCCCGCTTGGTCTTCGTACACACGCACAATGTTTTCGAGCACATCGTCGATGCCGCGCCCTGTGCTTGCCACCACTGGCACAATGGGGAAACCGAGCATCCGCGACAGACTTTGGTGGTCGAGCCTATCGCCCGATTTCTCGAGTTCGTCGTACATGTTCAGTGCCATCACCATGCGTGGGTTCAGGTCGATGAGTTGCGTGGTGAGAAAGAGATTGCGCTCCAAATTGCCTGCATCGACAATGTTCAGCACCACATCGGGCTGCTGTTTGGCGATGAAATCGCGCACATAGAGTTCTTCGGGCGTGTATTCGGTGAGCGAGTAGGTACCCGGCAAATCGACCAGATTGATGGTGTAGCCGCGGTGTGTGAACACGCCCGTCTTTGCATCGACAGTAACACCGCTGTAGTTGCCCACCTTTTCGCGCAGACCTGTGGCGTGGTTAAAAAACGATGTCTTACCGCAGTTGGGATTGCCCACCAGTGCCACGGTAATCTGTTTGCTCAGTTCGTCGGCTTCGTGCGCCACATGCTCCTCGAGTGTGCCGTGGTAGATGTTGTCGGGGTGCTCGCCCTCTTCGAGCGACACCACTTCGATGTTGGCAGCCTCGGCGCGGCGCAGCGACACATGACTCCCCATAATTTGGTATTCGATAGGGTCGAGCAGTGGCGCATTTTTCAGCACCGACACCGTTTCGCCCTTCACAAAGCCGAGTTCCAAAATGCGGTGGCGGAAACCGCCGTGTCCGTGAACCTTTGCAATCACGCACCGTGTGTGCGTTGGCATATCGGCTAAGGTTCTTTTTGCATCCATCGGTCTTTCGTTTTTTTACCGATACAAAATTACAAATTCCCAACCGCCTGTGCAATACCGAAAAATGGGGATTTTTTTGAAAGTGAGCAGTGAGAAGTGAGCAGTGAGAAGTGTTTTTGAGTGAGGAGTTAGGAATTAGGAGTGAGGAGTTTTTTTAGTGTGAAAGTGTAAAAGTGTGAAAGTAGGGGCGCGGCATGCCACGCCCTTTTATTGTGGATTTGAATATTTGAAAATTGAGGCGTTTTGGAACGCAAAAATTCATAATTCTAAATTCATAACTCATAATTAAACGAAGGCTTT
>CAVGYO010000211.1:0-2724 GCA_963633255.1 Erysipelotrichaceae bacterium | reverse complement strand
ATAATTAAACGAAGGCTTTTCCCCCTTCGGGGGAAACGGGAAAGGGGGCCACGAGTAAGGCAATGAACAATGAATAGTGAATAATGAATAATAATTGCCGTGGTGCTGTGTGCGATTCTGTCCCTCTGCTTGGAGCAAAGCGGAAAGATAGGGGGACGAGGAGCGACAGCGACGGAGGGGGTTGAAAAATAATTCAATAACTTAATAACTCAATAATTTAATTGGCTTTCCCCCTTCGGGGGAAACGGGAAAGGGGGCTACGAGTAAGGCAATGAACAATGAATAGTGAATAATGAATAATAATTGCGGCGTTTCGGCTACCGAAAACTAGAAATCTAGAATTTTTTCGACAAGTGAGAGCAGAGCCAAACTCGTTTGAGCTATGCCGAGCGGAGAGAAAATGCGTGAAACGAAATTAGAAATTAGAAACTAGAAATCTAGAAATTTGAAATTAACGCCACAGCGTTAAACTGCTCAACAAAAAAACGGCGTATATTTTTGCGATACGAAGCAATAATGTTTGCATATATAAACAAAAAGTACTATTTTTGCACCGAATTTGAAACATTATCATCGGTAATGAAAAGAGAATTACTGCCAAAATATGAGCGGCAACTGCGCACTGTAGGCGAGAATATCCGTTTGGCGCGTTTGCGGCGCGATTTGACCACCACACAAATTGCCGAGCGAGCAGGAATTGGGCGCAATGCCGTAGGTAAAATAGAAAAAGGCGACGAGGGCGTGAGCATTGGGGCTTATCTGCGTGTGCTGATTGTGTTGGGCTTGGAGCGAGACCTCTTCCGCATAGCCGAAGCAGACATTCTTGGGCGCAAACTGCAAGACGCTGGACTACAAATTGGGAAACGAGCAAGCAAAAAATCGCATGAGTAAGCAACTATACATCTACTTGGACGACGCATACACTGGCACTCCTGTGCTGTTGGGTGTGCTGACAGCAGAGGCAATTCGTGGCCGCGAAGTGTTTGCAATGAGCCTATCGGACGAATGGTTGCGCCACAGTCGATGCCAACTTTTAGATCCCGACTTGCAACTATACAACGGACATCAATATCTGCCAGATCCAAAGACAAATTTCGGCTTTTTGCTGGATTCCTCGCCCGATAGATGGGGGCGTATGCTGCTCGAACGGCGCGAAACAGTCCGTGCGAGAGAAGAAAACCGCCCTCGTAAAACATTGATGGAGAGCGATTTTCTGCTTGGCGTTTATGACGAAAGTCGTATGGGAGCATTGCGGATAAAAACAACGCCCGACGGTGAATTTATGGACAACGACACCTCGCTGAATATCCCACCAATCGCTTCGATTAGGCAGTTGGAGCGTGCCAGCCTCGCCTTTGAAGCAGAAGACAACCGCTGGTTGCAGATGTTGGTTGCGCCCGGTTCTTCGCTAGGTGGCGCACGCCCCAAAGCCAATGTGCGTACGAAAGATGGGCGATTGTGGATTGCAAAATTTCCCAGTCGCCAAGACCGCTACGATGTTGGAGCGTGGGAAGCCGTGGCAATGACACTGGCGCAGCAGTGCGGGATCAGCGTAGCACCCTTTGCTGCCAAACGCTTTTCGGGGCAATATCACACTTTTCTCACACAGCGTTTCGACCGCACAGCCGAAGGACGACGCCTACATTTCACATCGGCCATGACAATGCTTGGCTACCGAGATGGCGACACCGAGGGGTGCAGTTATTTGGAACTGGCCGACTGGATAAGCCGCTATTGCAACCAAGTGAACGAGAACCTGCGACAAATGTGGCGGCGTATTGTGTTCAACATCGCCATCAGTAACTGCGACGACCATTTGCGCAATCATGGTTTTTTGTTAGGGCGCAATGGCTGGACACTTGCACCCGCTTACGACCTCAATCCAACACCATACGGACAGGGTTTGAGCCTGAATATCGACGAACATGATAATGCTTTGGAGATGGATTTGGCGTTGGGAATTGCTTCCTATTTCGGGTTGAAAAACGACGAGGCAAAAGCGGAAATCGAGAAAGTGTGCAGCGTGGTAAAGCGTTGGGAGCGCGTAGCAAGCCAACTGAAAATCAGTCGTAACGAACGAGAACAGATGCGCCCCGCGTTCTGTAAATAGTAGCAAGAGAAGTGAGGAGTGATGCGTCGAAGACGCAATTTGAAAATTTGAAGATTTGAAGATTGAGGCGTTGTGGAGTACGAAAATTCTTAATTCTAAATTAGGTATAGGCGTTTAGACCACACTAATTTTGAATGGAATGGTTATAAGCCGCTAATGAACGAATACAGTATTGAGCAACGAAAATCAGAGAAAGGGAAATCATTCCTTCAGATGCATATACATATCATGAATGTCAAGGGCTGGCTCAGAGGAATACACCATCACTGTTCCAAAGAAAGGATGCAAGGCTATCTGGATGAGTATCATTTTCGCTTCAATAGGAGGAATAACATGGACACAATCTTTGATGTGCTTATCCGTAGGATGGTTAACAATCAACCAATACGCATAAATACAGATAGTTAAGTAGTGCGGTCTAAACGCCTATACCTATTCTAAATTCTTAACTCTTAATTAGAATAAGGCTTTCCCCCTTCGGGGGAAACGGGAAAGGGGGCTACGAGTAAGGCAATGAACAATGAATAGTGAATAATGAATAATAATTGCGGCGTTTCGGCTACCGAAAACCAGAAATCTAGAATTTTTTCGACAAGTGAGAGCAGAGCCAAACT
>CAVGYO010000210.1:0-2745 GCA_963633255.1 Erysipelotrichaceae bacterium | reverse complement strand
CACAACAGGACTTCTCGTGGATACATCCGCACTCGATTTGGGTATCGATGGACGGCGTAGGAGCGTACCACGACAGCATTCGCGGCGAGGGTACTTTCGCCCGCTTGGAGGAGAATATCCGCTGCTCGGGGCAGAAGCATATCTGCGTCAATATGGTGGTGAACAACCTGAATAGCGAATCGCTGGATGCTGCGATGGATTATGTGCGGCAAAACCCCGCCATAGAGCAGATTTCCGTCAATTTTCATACGCCATATCCAGGGACGGAACACCTGATGCTGCCGCCGGAGAAGAAGGCGGAACTGATAGACAAAGTGCTGGCATACAAGCGCAAAGGCTATCCGATTATGAACAGTTATTCAGGTTTGCGCAAGATGAAGCAGAACGCCCTCGGGCAGATTTCGCTCGGCAAGGAGTGCTTTGTAACGAACTTTATCTACCCTGACGGCAGCCGAGGGCTGTGCGTAGGCTACGGTACGGAGCAGTGCCGCCAATGCGGTTTCTGCATGGCAGGCGAGATGGCATCGGTGTTCCATTTCTGTCCCGATACACTGCTCAGCGGCTTCAAATTGCGCATGTAAAAGTTTTTCGATTATAGAAAAAGAGAACGATTCTTCCCCTTCGGGGAACACGAAAAAATTATGAATTATTCGGTAATCACAACGATTCAACGATTCAACGATTCAACAATTCAACATTTGAAATCTCTTGCTACTTGCGACTCATATCTTGCGACTAAAAAAATCTGAAATAAACTAATGAACACTGCATTAAAAGATGTCGTCATTCGCTTTTGTGGCGATTCAGGCGATGGCATGCAACTGACAGGCACGCTTTTTTCGAACCTATCGGCTATTCTCGGTAACGAGATTGCCACTTTTCCCGATTATCCTGCCGAAATTCGCGCGCCACAAGGCACGGTGGGCGGCGTGTCGGGTTTTCAGGTACATGTAGGTGCCGATGTGCATACGCCAGGCGACCAAGCCGATGTGCTGGTGGCGATGAATCCCGCTGCACTCAAAGTGAACGCCAGCGTGCTGAAACCGCTCGGCGTGCTGCTGTTCGACACCGATTCGTTCGCTGCCAAAGACTTGGAAAAGGCTGGATTTGCCACCGACAATCCGTTTACCGAACTGCATTTGCCCGAATCGGTGCAGTTGGTGCCTGTAGCACTGTCGCAACTCACGCGCGAAAGCCTCAAAGAGTTTGGCATGGACAATAAGTCGGTGCTGCGCTGCAAAAATATGTTTGCGCTCGGGCTTATTTGCTGGCTATTCAACCGTCCGTTGGAACAGGCGGTTCACTTTCTTGGCAAGAAATTTGCCAAAAAGCCCGACCTGCTCCGCGCCAATACCAAAGCCGTTACCGACGGTTTTAACTACGGGCACAACCTGCATCTCAACATTTCGACCTTCACCATCGGCAAATCGGACAATCTGCCCAAAGGCGCATACGCCATCATCAGCGGCAACCGCGCCACAGCGTTGGGACTCATTGCTGCCGCACAAAAATCGGGACGCGAACTGTTTTTGGGCAGTTACCCCATAACGCCCGCCACCGACATTCTGCACGAACTATCGGCGCGCAAAGATATGGGCGTGAAAGCCATTCAATGCGAAGACGAAATCTCGGGCATCTGCACGGCGCTCGGAGCAGCATTTGCGGGCGATTTGGCGGTTACAAGCACATCGGGGCCTGGACTTGCGCTGAAATCGGAAGCCATCGGGTTGGCGGTGATGGCCGAACTGCCTGTGGTTGTTATCGATGTGCAGCGGGGCGGCCCATCGACGGGTATGCCCACCAAAACCGAACAGACCGACCTATTGCAGGCGTTGTATGGGCGCAACGGCGAAAGTCCCGTCTGTGTGATTGCAGCAAGCAGTTCCGACGACGCATTTCGCTACGCCTACATGGCAGCAAAAATTGCGCTCGAAAAGATGACGCCCGTCATTCTGCTCACCGACGCTTACATTGGCAATGGTTCGGCACTGTGGAAACTGCCCAAACTGGCCGAACTGCCCGACATTCGGCCGCACATTGCCACCGAAGCGCAAAAAGGCGACTTTCGTGCCACCACGCGCGACAGCGCAACGGGCGTGCGCTACTGGGCATTTCCGGGCATGGAGGGTTTTGAACACCGCAACGGCGGTTTGGAAAAAGATTTCGACCGCGCCAACATTTCGACCGACAGCCGAAACCACGCAAAAATGGTGGCGCTGCGGGCCGAAAAAGTCGCAAAAATTGCCGATATGCTCCCCGACTTGGTCGTGGAAGGCGACGCCAATGCCGACACACTTTTGGTGGGTTGGGGCAGCACGCACGGACATCTGCTCTGCGCCACTAACGAACTGAATGCCAAAGGATTACACACAGCATTGGCGCATTTCAACTATATCAATCCGCTGCCAAAAAACACCGCCGAAGTGCTGAAACGCTACAAAAAAATCGTTGTGTGCGAACTCAATAGCGGCCATCTGGCGGCCTATCTGCGAGCAAAAATCGACGGACTGAACATCGTGCAACTGAACAAAATCGAAGGCCAGCCGTTCCAAGTGAACGAAATCGTGGACTTCATTAGTAGTGAGAAGTGAGAAGTGAGAAGTGAGGAGTGAGGAGTGAGAAGTGAGGAGTGAGGAGTGATGCGGCAGAGCCGCAGACAATTGATAATTGATAATTGACAATTGACAATTATTTGAAGATTTGAAGATTGTCGGTGTCCAAAATCATTTGCACAATAATCAACCA
>CAVGYO010000209.1:0-2771 GCA_963633255.1 Erysipelotrichaceae bacterium | reverse complement strand
TACGCTCGGCAAAACAAACAAGTTTGATTTTGCTCTCGCTAATCGCAAAAATTCTAATTTCTAGTTATTGTTGAAGCGATTTTTGGTTGATCAGTTGAATCGTTGATTTGGTTATTTGGGAAAAATCAATTTTCAAATTTTCAAATCTTCAAATTTTCAAATCTTCAAATTGCGGCTTCGCCGCATCACTTCTAACTATTTTCGCCTGTTTTGCGCGTGTCTTGTTCGAGCAGCAATTCGTCGGAGCGGCTTTTCCATGGGCGTTTGCCGAGCACTTTTTCTACATCTTCGGTGAAAAGCACTTCGCGTTCGAGCAGAATTTGCGCCAGTTGGTTGTGCCCATCTTTGTGTTCGAGGAGCAGTTTTTTTGCGCGGTCGTACTGTTCGGCGATGATTTTTTTCGCTTCGGTATCGATGGTTTCGGCCGTTTTTTCGCTGTAAGGCTTGGTAAATCCGTAGTCGGCTTGCCCCGTCGAATCGTAGTAACTTACATTGGGCAGTTTGCTGCTCATTCCGAAATAGGCCACCATGGCGTAGGCTTTTTTGGTGGCGCGTTCAAGGTCGTTGATGGCACCTGTGTCGAGCGTGTCGAAGAAAATCTCCTCGGCAGCGCGCCCGCCCAGCAGCGAGCAGATGTCGTCCAAAATGTGTTCGGCCGAGGTGAGTTGCCGTTCTTCGGGCAGATACCACGCTGCGCCCAGCGCTTCGCCGCGCGGCACAATGGTAACTTTCACCAACGGATTGCCGTAGCGCAGCAGCCAACTGATGGTGGCGTGTCCCGCCTCGTGGTAGGCGATGTTGCGTTTCTCTTCGAGGGTCAGAATTTTGCTCTTTTTCTCGAGGCCGCCCACAATGCGATCGACTGCATCGAGAAAATCCTGTTTGCCCACTCGCTTTTTGTCGTGTCGGGCGGCAATCAGTGCGGCTTCGTTGCACACATTGGCAATGTCGGCACCCGAAAATCCCGGCGTCTGTTTTGCCAAAAAGTCGATGTCGATGGTGTCGTCCAGTTTCAGCGGGCGCAGATGCACTTCGAATATTGCTTTGCGCTCGTTCACATCGGGCAGTTCTACATGTATCTGGCGGTCGAATCGACCAGCACGAAGCAGAGCCTTGTCGAGAATGTCGGCGCGGTTGGTGGCGGCCAGCACTATCACACCGCTGTTGGTGCCGAAACCGTCCATCTCGGTGAGCAGTTGGTTGAGCGTGCTTTCGCGTTCGTCGTTGCCGCCCAAGCGCGCGTTGTTGGCGCGCGCCCGTCCCACAGCGTCAATCTCGTCGATAAAGACAATGCAAGGGGCTTTCTCTTTGGCTTGGCGGAAAAGGTCGCGCACGCGGCTTGCGCCCACGCCTACAAACATCTCCACAAAATCGCTGCCCGACATGGTAAAAAACGGCACATCGGCTTCGCCAGCCACGGCTTTGGCCAGCAGCGTTTTGCCCGTTCCCGGAGGGCCAACAAGCAGTGCGCCTTTGGGAATTTTACCGCCCAAATTGGTGTATTTTTTCGGATTTTTCAGAAACGAAACAATCTCTTCCACCTCCTGTTTCGCTCCTTCGAGTCCAGCCACATCTTTGAAAGTTACTTTTGTCTTGCTTTTGTCGTCTTTGTCGAACAGTTGCGCTTTCGATTTGCCAACGCTGAATACGCTGCCTGCGCCACCAGCCATGCGGCGGTTCAGAAAGACGAAAAATAGAATCAGCAGCAAAAATGGCAGCACCGAATAGAGAAAAACCTCCACATAGTCGCGGCTCTCTTCGTACGACACCTTGCCTGTGAATGTCTGCTCTTTTTGCAGTTCCGACACCAATTTCGACACCTCGTCGATAGAGCCGAATGTGGTGCTGATGTGAAATGCATCGGTGGCACTATCGGCTTTTTGGCCAAACTGCTCGGCGCAGCGTGGGTCGATTTCGGCCTCGATGGTCTTTTTGTTGCTACTGATAACCATCGTTTTGACGCAGCCATTGCGCAGTCCCGCCTCAAATTCGGAGTAGGGCACTTTGCGCGACACGGTGTTGCCGTCGGAGAGCCACATCACGATGAAAAAGATGCCGATAGCAAGGTAGATCCAGTAAAAATTGAACCGTGGTTTGAACTGTTTCGGCTTGTTCGATGGTTGCTGTTGTTGCTGTTGTGGGTTGTTGTCCATAGTGTTTTGTCGCGTTTAGTCGATGTCGGCGTATTCCTTTATGTCGGCGTCGGCCCACAGGTGTTCGATGTCGTAGAAGGCGCGTGCTTCGCGTTGGAACAGATGCACGATAACGCTGCCGTAGTCGAGTGCAATCCATTCGGCATTTTCAAATCCATCGGCGGCAAAAGGTTTTTCGCCCGTATGTTCGCGCACATACTCTTTCAGGTTGTAGCCAATGGCCGACACATGCGTGTTCGAGTCGCCCTCGCAGATGACGAAATACTGGCACGGAGCGTCCAATTTGGTCATATCAACCGTAACGATGCGTTTGGCTTTTTTTTCTTGCATGCCCGCTACGATGGCATCAATCAGTTTTTTCTCCTCTTTTTTCATGCAGGGGTGTTTTTAACTGACAAAGGTACAAATTTTATACCAAACCCACAAATGGTTGTTTTTTTAATTGACAATTGATAATAGACAATGTTTAGTCGCAAGTAGCAAGTAGCAAGTCGCAAGAAAGATTTTAAGAGCATAGAATATAGAGCATAGACAAAATTCATTTGAAGATTTGAAAATTTGAAAATTTGAAGATTGTCGGTGTCCAAAATCATTTGCACAATAATCAACCAATCAACC
>CAVGYO010000208.1:0-2784 GCA_963633255.1 Erysipelotrichaceae bacterium | reverse complement strand
ATTTTTGCTACGCTCGGCATAGCTCAAACAAGTTTGGCTCTGCTCTCGCTAATCGCAAAAATTCTAATTTCTGGTTGATTGGTTGATTGGTTGATTATTGTGCAAATGATTTTGGACACCGACAATCTTCAAATTTTCAAATCTTCAAATAATTGTCAATTATCAATTGTCAATTATCAATTATCAATTGTCAATTAATTAAATCATGCAAATCCTCCTTTGGCTACGAATCACGCGCCCGCAAACGCTTTTTGCGTCGCTTTGTCCTGTGTTGGTTGGGCTACTTGTTGTGGCAAAATCGGGCATCGATATTGCTGGTGCAACCGCTGCTGTAACGGCCGTCAGTGCATTGGCGTTGCAGGTACTCAGCAACCTCATCAACGACTATTACGATTTTCGGCGCGGCACCGACCGCAAAGGGCGCAAAGGGTTCAAACGCGCGCTGGCCGAGGGCGAAGTAACGCCACGACAAATGCTGGCTGCCTGCTGCATTTGCGCCGCCATCGCCTTACTGACGGGCGTTTATTTGGTCGTTGTGGGCGGCTGGCCGATTGTGATTATTGGCATCACTGCCCTGCTCTTCGCTTGGCTCTACACTGCCACCAACCACTCGCTGAGTTACTTGGGCATCGCCGACATTTTTGTCTATCTCTACTATGGCATCATCGCCACCATGGGCACAGTGTGGCTACAAACGCTCGATTGCGCTCTGCTGCGGCAAGCCTTTTGGGCGGGCAGCGTGTGCGGCATCTGTTCTATGTGTGTGCTGATTATCAACAACTTACGCGACATCGACGACGACCGCCGCGCCAACAAACGCACCTTTCCCGTGCGCTTTGGCAAACGCGCTGCCGAGTGGGGCATGCTGCTGCTCATCGTTTTAACACCGATTTGCGCCTATATGGCGTTTGGCAGTTGGATTACCGCCTGCATCGTGCTACCGCTGCTGATGCTTTTCGGGGCAGTGCGCCGTGCGCAAGGCGCACAGTACAACCGCTGTCTGCTGCTGGCTGGACTCTGCAACGCCATCTATGTGGTGCTAGTGTGGATTGCCTGAAAAAGCGAAAATAAATAGTCCAAAGGTTGCGGCAACACGAAAAAATAACTATTTTTGCAAAATAGAAAACCCGTTAAAAACCAACTCACCATGTCAGATTCCATCATCATCATTCCCACATACAACGAAAAAGAGAACATCGAAAAGATGGTACGCACCGTGTTTGCGTTGCCCAAAGAGTTCCACATTCTCATTATCGACGACGGCTCGCCCGACGGCACTGGCGCTATTGTGAAACGCCTTATCGACGAATTTCCCAACCGTCTGCACTTGGTCGAGCGCACAGGCAAACTCGGACTGGGCACCGCCTATATCGCTGGTTTCAAGTGGGTTTTGGAGCACGACTACCAATACATTTTCGAGATGGATGCCGATTTTTCGCACCCCGTGGACAAACTGCAAGAGATGTACGACACCGCGTACAACGGTGCCGATGTGGTGGTCGGTTCGCGCTATGTGGGCAATGTGGTGAACATCGTCAACTGGCCGATGGGACGCCTGCTAATGTCGTACTACGCCTCGAAATATGTGCGCTGCATCACAGGTTTGAAAGTGGCCGACACCACCGCTGGGTTCGTCTGCTACCGCCGCCAAGTGCTCGAAACCATCGAGTTCGACAAAATTCGTTTCAAGGGCTACGCTTTCCAAATCGAGATGAAATTTACCGCTGCCAAATGCGGTTTCACCATCAAAGAAGTGCCCATCGTGTTCGTCAATCGCGTCGAAGGCACCTCGAAAATGAGCGGCGGCATCTTCAGCGAAGCACTCTTCGGTGTCGTCCGACTGAAAATCGGCAGTTGGTTCAGAAAATACCCTCAGAAAAGTTGATTTGAAATTATAATTATCATGAAAAAATCCATTCTAATCCTGACTGCCGCTGCTGCATTGGTGGCGTGCGGCAACCAACAAAAAACCGAAACTGCTATGAAAATGACCGACGAAATTACGCTCGTTGCGCCGCGCACCAAAGGCGGATTGAGCGTAAACGAAGCCCTTGCGCTGCGCCAATCGGGCCGCGAATACAGTGCCGCACCGCTCTCGCTCGAAGAGGTGTCGGAGGTGCTGTGGGCAGCCGCTGGCACCAACCGCGCCGACGGCAAACTGACCGCTCCATCGGCTCTTGCGCTCTACCCTATCGAGGTGTATGCGTTTTTTGCCGAAGGCGTTTATCGCTATGTTTCGGCGGAACATAAACTGCTGCTCGTGGCGCAAGGCGACCACCGCCAAGCCGCTGCTATGCAAGATTTTGCCTACACTGCACCGCTCAATCTGGTATATGTGGCCAACTACGCCAAATACACGGGGCGCGGTGCCGATATTCCTGCCGAACGCCGCTGGTTTCTGTGCGGACAAGATGCCGCTGGCTATGCCGAAAATGTGAACCTCTACTGCGCTGCTAACGGCCTGAAATCCATCACACGCGGCAGTGCCAAAGCCGACCAACTGCTCGAAATCCTCAACCTCGACCCTACACAATACGCCGTAATCCTAGCACAAACAGTCGGAAAATAGTGTGAAAGTTTGAAAGTGTGAAAGTTTTTTTGTTGAATCGTTGAATCTTGAATTGTTGATTTGGTTATTTGGGCAAAATCAATCTTCAAATTTTCAAATGAAAAAACTTTCAACTTTATAACTTTACGAACTTTATAAACTTGATAAACTTTCACACTCCAAAACTTCCCCCTTGGGGGATAAGAGGGGGTCTTAAAACAAGCGAAGCCCTTTGG
>CAVGYO010000207.1:0-2797 GCA_963633255.1 Erysipelotrichaceae bacterium | reverse complement strand
CAACCAATCAACCAATCAACCGATCAACCGATCAACCAGAAATCAATTCAACGATTCAACAATTCAACAAAAAAAATGACACTCATAAAAAGTATATCGGGCATTCGTGGCACCGTGGGCGGTGCGGTTGGCGACGGCTTGTCGCCCATCGATATTGTGAAATTTGCTTCGGCTTATGCGGCGTGGCTCAAACAGTATCGCGGCAAGGCACGCTGCAAAGTGGTGGTCGGGCGCGACGCACGCATTTCGGGCGAAATGGTGAGTCGTGTGGTTGTCGGTACGCTGCTCGGCTGCGGCTGCGATGTGGTGAACATCGGTTTGGCTTCGACACCAACCACCGAACTGGCGGTAACCATGGAGCAGGCCGATGGCGGCATCATACTCACCGCCAGCCACAATCCCAAGCAGTGGAATGCGCTGAAACTGCTGAACGAACGCGGTGAATTTCTGAACAAAGCCGAAGGCGAAGCCATGTTGGCCATTGCCGAAAAGGGCGATTTTGCCTATGCCGAAGTAGACGAAATCGGCACGCTTGTCGAGCGCAACGACTACACACAAAAGCATATCGAGAGCGTTTTGCGGCTCGATTTGGTTGATGTAGAGGCCATTCGCCGCGCCAATTTCACGGTGGCGTGCGACTGTGTCAATTCCGTAGGCGGCATTGCCATTCCTGCCCTGCTCGAAGCCCTTGGCGTGCAGCACATCGAGCGGCTCTACTGCACACCCGACGGCCATTTTCCGCACAATCCAGAGCCGCTGCCCGAGCATCTTGGCGACATTGCGCAACTGATACGCGACAAGCACGCCGATGTCGGTTTTGTGGTCGATCCCGATGTCGATAGGTTGGCCATTATCTGCGAAAACGGCGAGATGTTTGGCGAAGAATACACGCTGGTGTCGGTGGCCGACTATGTGTTGCAGCACACGCCCGGCAATACAGTGTCGAACCTCAGTTCGACGCGCGCCTTGAGCGATATTACGCACAAATATGGCTGCGAATACAACGCCGCCGCCGTGGGCGAAGTGAATGTCGTGGCCAAAATGAAAGCAACTGCCGCTGTGATTGGTGGCGAAGGCAACGGCGGTGTTATCTATCCCGCCTCGCACTATGGCCGCGATGCGCTGGTTGGCATTGCGCTGTTTTTGACCAATCTAGCAAAAACGGGCAAAAAAGTATCGGAACTGCGCGCTGCATATCCGAACTACTACATATCGAAAAACAAGATACAACTCACTCCCGAAATTGATGTAGATGGTGTGTTGTGCGTGATAAAAGGCTGTTACAAGCAGTTCAAAATCAACGACATCGACGGCGTAAAAATCGACTTTCCACAAGGTTGGGTGCATCTGCGCAAGTCGAACACCGAGCCAATCATACGCATCTACAGCGAAGCCCCCACACGCGAACAAGCCGACGCCTTTGCCCACGCCATCATCGACGAAATACGGCGCATCGCTGGAATAAACTAGTGCGAAAGTTCTGTTGAATTGTTGAATTGAAAAATCAATTTTCAAATTTTCAAATTTTCAAATTTTCAAATCTTCAAATAATTCTTAATTATTCATTCTTAATTGTTCATTAAAAGTAGAGCCGCCACACTGTGACGGCTCTACTTTGTCCACTAAAACTCAAAAGGGCATAATTATCCTGCCCTATCTTTTACGGGTTCAAAAAGTTTTAGCGGACAGCAATAAAACTTGATAAACTTTCTCACTTTCAAACCCTATTCTTTCACACTAATTTCGTACCTTTGTGGCGTAAACAAATCTCAAAAAAAATACGGAAAAATGAACATTCCTGAAAACATCAAGTACACCAGCGAACACGAGTGGATTCGCGTAGAGGGCAACGAGGCCTACATCGGCATTACCGACTATGCGCAGAGCGAACTTGGCGAAATTGTCTTTGTCGATATTCTGACTGAGGGCGAACAGTTGGCTGCTGGCGACACATTTGGCTCGGTCGAGGCGGTCAAAACGGTGTCCGATCTCTTTATGCCCGTGTCGGGGCAGGTGGCCGAAGTGAATGCCGCACTCGAGGCGCACCCCGAATTGGTCAATACCGACCCCTACGGCGAAGGTTGGATGATAAAGGCAACGGTGGACGATGCCGCCGAACTCGATGCGCTGCTCGACGCCAAAGCCTACGCCGCACTGATAAACGCTTGATGCGCGCCATTGTTGCGCTCGGCTCGAACCTTGGCAATCGCGCCGAAAATCTGCGCTGCGCCACACGACTCATCGCCGAACAAATTGGCGTAGTGGTGGCCGAAAGCACGCCCTGCGAGAGTGCGCCTTGGGGATTCGATAGCCCAAATGCGTTTCTGAATAGCGTGTTGCTGGTCGATACCGACTGCACGCCCGACGAGTTGTTGCTCGCCACCCAGCACATCGAACGGCAGATGGGGCGCACTGCCAAAACCGAAAGTGGTTGCTACACCGACCGCATTATCGACATCGACCTGATTGACTGCGACGGGCTGGTGTTGCGCACTGCCACGCTCACATTGCCGCACCCACTGATGCATCGGCGCGCTTTTGTGCTGCAGCCCTTGTGCCAAATCTACCCCCACTGGACGCACCCCACGCTGCACCGCACCGCCCAACAGTTGCTTGCGCGTATTAGTAGCAAGACAAGTGAGGAGTGAGGAATGAGGAGTGTTTAATTGATAATTGACAATTGATAATTGACAATTATTTGAAGATTTGAAAATTGTCGGTGTCCAAAATCATTTGCACAATAATCAACCAATCAACCAATCAACCGATCAACCAAAAATCAATTTAACGATTCAAC
>CAVGYO010000206.1:0-2873 GCA_963633255.1 Erysipelotrichaceae bacterium | reverse complement strand
CTTTGCCGTACAAAAATTTGAAGCAATTCACAATAAGGATTATTCCGTTGTGAAATCATTAGGTTCTCCCATCGACCTTAATCGGTGGGCTTTTTTTTGTAGAAAGTGCTGCCGCGGTTGCCACCACACCAAAATACAATCGAGGCGAACAAATCCGTGCTGGATTGTTCGCCTCGATGCGGAAGGTGGGGGATTCGAACCCCCGGTACGGTAACCCGTACGGCAGTTTAGCAAACTGCTGGTTTCAGCCACTCACCCAACCTTCCAAAAAGTGGAGCGTATGCTGCTACCAAAAATGCGGTGCAAAGGTAATACAAAATTTTGGCTGCACCAAATTTTTGGCACGAAACTTGCACCAATTTAGTAAAAAACGCTGATAACAAGCCTCTTACGCAAAACAAACGCACGATTTCGGGTGGCGTACCACAAAATCGAAAAAAAATCTATATCTTTACGCTGTGAATGAAATACATCAACGCAATATGCTGAAAACTCGCAAAAATATACTGATTTCCACCACTTTAATCTTGGTTGCTATCGCTCTTGGGGCGGTGGTGTGGCTTTGGGCAAGCGAGCGACGACCCGCTTTTTCGGTGAGCGAAGGTCAAAACGCACGCTTTTATGTCTATCCGAATATGACGCTAAACGATGTGTGCCGCGCACTCGAACAGGCGAACTTTACGACCGATGCCGCACCGTTCAAACGCTATATGCGGCGCAAAAAGTACGACGACCGCATCAAAGTGGGCTGCTACCGCATTACCGACGGCATGACAAATCGCACGCTGGCGCAACATCTTATTTTCGGCACTCAAGAGCCTATCAAACTGATATTCAACAACATACGGCTGAAATCGGAGTTGGCAGCGCGGCTCGACAAACAACTGTTGCTCGACTCTGCCACCATCGCTCAATGCCTCGACAGCGCAGCGTTTCTGTCGACCTACGGCGTAACGCCCGCTACTGCGCTCACGCTCTTCATACCAAACACCTACGAGGTCTATTGGGACATGACAGCGAGCGAACTTTTTGGCCGCATGAAGCGCGAATACGACCATTTTTGGAACGACGAACGCCGCTCAAAAGCCGCTGCCGCACACCTCACGCCCACCGAAGTGATGATTTTGGCGTCGATTGTCGACGAGGAAACCAATGTTGCTGCCGACAAACCTATTATTGCGGGGCTTTACATCAACCGTTTGCGCCGCGGAATGCCGCTACAAGCCTGTCCCACAGCCAGATATGCGCTCGGCGACTTTACCATCACGCGCGTACTCGCCGAACATACCAAAATCGATTCTCCCTACAACACCTACAAACACCGTGGATTGCCGCCTGGTCCTATTCGTGTGTCCAGCATCGCCGCCATCAATTCCGTGCTGAACTACACGCCCAGCAACTACATCTACATGTGCGCCTCCGACAAAATGGACGGTTCGCACAACTTTGCTGCCACGCTCGCCGAACACAATCGCAACGCACAAAAATACCACCGTGCCGACCAACAAAGGAGAAAAGCGAAAAAATAGTAGTAAGAAAGTGAGAAGTTAGCAGTGAGCAGTGAGCAGTGTTTTTGAGTGAGGAATTTTTTAGTTAGAAAGTGTGAAAGTATAAAAGTGCGAAAGTTCAAACATTCGATAATTCAATGATTCTGTGATTCAATGATTTAATTGGCGTTCCCCCTTCGGGGGAAACGGGAAAGGGGGCTACGAGCAAGGCAATAAATAATGAACAATGAATAATAGATAAGAGAACATAGAGCATAGAATATAGAGCATAGACTTTTTAATTGATAATTGATAATTGACAATTATTTGAAGATTGCTTTTTCGATTCAACAGTTCAACAATTCAACGATTAAACAGTTCAACAATTCAACCAAAAATTGAAATTACAAAGAATATGAAAATCCTAATTGCTACCGAAAAACCGTTTGCAAAAGCCGCTGTAGAGGGCATGCGAACCATTGTGGAGAAGGCAGGCTGCGAGTTGGCTCTGCTCGAAAAATACACCGACAAGGCGCAACTGTTGGCGGCTGTGGCCGATGCCGATGGACTTATTGTGCGCTCCGACAAGGTTACCGCCGAGGTGGTGGCACACGCGCCGAAACTGAAAATTGTGGTGCGCGCTGGCGCTGGCTACGACAATATCGACTTGGCGGCCTGCACGGCACAAGGCGTTGTGGCAATGAACACGCCCGGTCAAAACTCGAACGCTGTGGCAGAACTCGCCCTCGGACTGATGGTCTATATGGCGCGCAACAACTTCCAGCCTGGCACTGGCACCGAACTGAAGGGCAAAACGCTCGGCATACAGGCCTACGGCAATGTGGGGCGGCTCGTCGCTAAATTGGCACAAGGTTTTGGCATGCGCGTACTGGCGTTCGACCCATTTGTGGCCGCCGAAAAGATGGCAGCCGAAGGCGTTACGCCCGTTGCCGAAATAGCCGAACTCTACCGACAGTCCGACTATGTTTCGCTGCACATTCCCGCCAACGATCAGACCAAAAAGTCGATTAACCACGCACTGATGAGCCTGCTGCCGAAAGGCGCTTGTTTGGTGAACACGGCACGCAAGGAAATTATCGACGAAGCCGATTTGGCGCGCATTCTCGACGAGCGTCCCGACCTGAAATATGTGGCCGATGTTGCGCCCGAATCGTATGCCGACCTGCGCGAAAAATTCGGCGCACGCATATTTGCCACGCCCAAAAAGATGGGCGCAGAAACCGCCGAAGCCAATATCAATGCAGGTTTAGCGGCCGCCAGTCAGGCCATCGGCTACCTGAAAGAGGGCATCGACCGCTTCCGTGTAAACTAAAACATCGCATTGGACGACAATAGTCAAATCCCTGCCATCAGGCACTTCAAAGC
>CAVGYO010000205.1:0-2879 GCA_963633255.1 Erysipelotrichaceae bacterium | reverse complement strand
CAACCGATCAACCACAAATCTAGAGATAAAAAACAAGCGCGACCATTGGTCGCGCTTGTTTTTTTAGTGCGCTTCGAGCCAGTTGTGGCCTGTGCCAATATCGACTTTGAGCGGCACACGCAGTTGGTATGCGCCTTCCATCTCTTCGCGCACGAGCGTTTGCACGCGCTCTAGTTCGTCGAGCGGCACATTGAAGTTCAATTCGTCGTGCACTTGCAGAATCATCTGTGTTTTCAGCCCTTCGCGTTCCAAGCGTTGGTCGATGCGCACCATCGCTATTTTGATGATGTCGGCGGCGGTGCCTTGTATGGGCGCATTCACAGCGTTGCGCTCGGCAAAGGCGCGCACGGTGGCGTTGTGCGAGGCGATGTCGGGCAGGTAGCGTTTGCGGTGCAGCAGTGTCTCGACAAATCCGTTTTTGCGTGCCGTTGCCACTGCCTCGTCGATATAGGTGCGCACCTCGGGGAAGGTGGCGAAGTAACTGTCGATCAACTCTTTGGCTTCGCTGCGTGGAATGCCGAGCCGTTCGGCCAGTCCGAATGCCGAAATGCCGTAGATGATGCCAAAATTGGCGGTTTTGGCTTTGCGGCGCATCTCCGAAGTTACCGATTCCAGCGGCACTTTGTAGATGTTGGCAGCGGTGGCAGCGTGTATGTCGTGGTCGTTTTCGAAAGCGGCTATCATGCGTTTGTCGCCGCTCAGGTGCGCCATGATGCGCAGTTCCACCTGCGAATAGTCGGCACTCAGAAACAGGCAGCCATTTTCGGCGATGAATGCGCGGCGAATCTCTTTGCCCTGCTCGTCGCGTATGGGAATGTTTTGCAGGTTTGGATTGCTCGAACTGAGCCGCCCCGTGGCGGTAACCGTTTGGTTGAACGAGGTATGCACTTTGCCCGTTGTGGGGTTGATGAGTGCAGGCAGCGCATCGATGTAGGTCGAAAGCAGTTTTTTCAGTCCGCGATAGTCGAGAATCTTCGCTACAATCGGGTGTTTTTGGCGCAGCGACTCCAGCGTTTCTTCGTCGGTAACATACTGCCCAGTTTTGGTCTTTTTCGCTTTTTCGGCAATTTTCAAGCGGTCGAAGAGCAGTTCGCCCACCTGTTTTGGCGAGCCAACATTGATGTCGTAGCCTGCCATCTGCTTGATTTCGCGTTCGATTTTGATTAAGGCGGCCGTCATTGTTTGCGACGACTGCGCCAGTGCAAAATCGTCGATTAAAACGCCGTTTTTCTCCATTTTGGCCAGCACACGCACCAGCGGCATTTCGATGTCGTAAAAAAGATGCTCGAGATGATTTTCACCGATTTTTTGTGCCAAAATAGCGTGCAGTTGCAGGGTGATGTCGGCATCTTCGGCGGCGTATTCGGCTATTTTGTCGAGCGGCACGCGGTCCATCGTCAGTTGGTTTTTGCCCTTTGCGCCAATCAACTCCTCGATGTGAATGGTGTGGTAGTTCAGCACCGTTTCGGCCATATAGTCCATGCCGTGGCGCAGTTCGGGATTGAGCAGGTAGTGCGCCACCATCGTGTCGAACAGGCGACCTTGCACCGTTATGCCGTAGCGGTCGAGCATCAGCAGGTCGAATTTGATATTTTGCCCGATTTTATCGCTATTTTTCGACTCGAAAACGGGCTTGAAGCGTGCCACAAGTTTCTCCGCTTCGGTGCGATTTTGCGGCACGGGCAGATAAAAAGCCTCGTGCGCTTTTACGGCAAACGACATGCCCACCAACGCCGCTTTGAACGGCTCGACCGAGGTCGTTTCGGTGTCGAAACAAAACGCCTCTGCACCCGATAAAAGTTCGATTAAACCGTCGATTTCGGACTCTGTCTGCACAATTTTGTAACTGTGTTCGACTGTGGCGACCGACTCGAAATGGAGCATTTCGGCAGGTTGGGTCGAAACCTCATTTTGCCCGATTTCATCGGCAAAAAGTGAACTCTGTACGGCTTTTTCTTGCGGTTTGCGTGTTTTGTCGGGTTCGTTGCCGAGCAGGCGGTTCAGTTGCGAGCGAAATTCGAGTTCCGAAAAGAGCGCCACCAGCGCATCGCGGTCGGGTTCGTGGCGTTGCAGTTGCTCCTCGTCGAAGTCGATAGGCACATCGGTTTTGATGGTTGCCAAGAAGCAAGAAAACTCGATTTTTTCGCGGTTTTCTTCGATTTTCGTCTTCAATGCGCCTTTCAGTTGGTCGGTGTTTTGCAGCAGCCCATCGATGCTGCCGAAGTCGGTCAGCAGTTTCACTGCCGTTTTTTCGCCCACACCCGGGCAGCCAGGAATGTTGTCGCTTGCATCGCCCATCAGTCCGAGCAGATCGACGACCTGCGCCACATTTTGCAGCCCCCATTTGGCCAGCACTTCGGGAACGCCGAGCGTGTCGAAGCCGTTACCGCCGAACTTCGGTTTGTAGATGAATGTGTGCGCCGAAACCAGTTGGCCATAATCCTTGTCGGAGGTCATCATGTAGGTGTCGAAGCCCATTTTTTCGGCCTTTTTTGCCAGCGTGCCGATAACATCATCTGCCTCGAAACCAGTCACTTGCAGCACAGGAATGCGGTAGGCTTCCACCAATTTTTTGATGATTGGCACCGATTGGCGGATTACCTCGGGTGTCTCTTGGCGTTGCGCCTTGTATTTTTCGTAGGCCTCGTGGCGGAAAGTCGGCCCCGACGGGTCGAAACAGACCGCAATATGCGTCGGATTTTCGCGGTTCAACACCTCTTGCAGCGTGTTCAAAAACCCGAAAATTGCCGATGTATTCAGCCCTTTCGAGTTGATGCGCGGAATTTTCATAAACGCATAGTAGGCACGGTAGATAAGCGCGTAGGCATCGAGCAGAAATAGGCGGTTCATTTTTGTTTAGTTTGAAAGTTTATCAAGTT
>CAVGYO010000204.1:0-2879 GCA_963633255.1 Erysipelotrichaceae bacterium | reverse complement strand
GTCGTATGTTGCGTGGCGATTATTCGGCCACAACTTCAAGCGTAACTTCGGCCGATACTTCGCGGTGCAGTTTGATGACTGCTTTGTAGGTGCCGACCTCTTTGATGGTGTCTTTGATGACGATAATTTTGCGGTCGATTTCGAAGCCCTGTTTGGCCAACTCTTCGGCCACTTGAATGCTGTTTACCGAGCCGAAAATAACGCCAGTCGAACTGGTTTTGGCACCGATAGTGAGCGTCAAACCATTGATTTTGGCTGCCAATGCTTCGGCGTCGGCTTTGATTTTCGCCAGTTTGTGAGCGCGTTGTTTTTGGTCTTCGGCCAGCACTTTGCGTGCCGATTCGCTTGCGATGACGGCTTTGCCCGTTGGAATCAGGTAGTTGCGTCCGTAGCCGTCTTTTACCGTAACAATATCGTCTTTGTAACCGAGATTGGTCACATCTTCTTTCAATATCACTTGCATGGTTCGTTCCTCCTCTAAATTATTTCATCAAATCGGTTACGTATGGGAGCAGAGCCAAGTGGCGTGCGCGTTTCACGGCTTGAGCCACTTTGCGCTGGTATTTCAGCGAGGTGCCAGTGAGCCTGCGCGGCAGAATTTTGCCCTGTTCGTTCAGAAATTTCTTCAGAAATTCGGGGTCTTTGTAGTCGATGTATTTGATGCCGCTCTTTTTGAAACGGCAGTATTTTTTCTTTTTGTTATCAACTGCCACGGGAGTCAAGTAACGGATGTCTGTATTGTTTGCCATGTCTTATTTCTCCTCTTGTTGGTTAGATGTTTTGTTCATGCGTTTTTGTGCGTATTCCAGCGCGTATTTGTCGAGACGGAATGTCAGGAAGCGCAGCACGCGTTCGTCGCGGCGGTATTGCGTTTCGAGAGCGGCCACCAGTTGCGTGTCGCCTTTGAATTGCAACAAGGCGTAGAAGCCTGTCGATTTCTTTTGAATGGGGTAAGCCAATTTTTTCAGACCCCAGCACTCCTCGTTCTCGATTTCTGCGCCGTTTTCGACGAGAAAATTCTTGAACTTTTCTACTGCTTCCTTCATCTGTGCATCAGACAAAACGGGAGTCAAAATGAAAGCAGTTTCATAATGGTTCATCATACAGATAAAACTTTTTGTTTGTTAATAAAATTATTTTTTCGCTCCACAACTCTGCAAAGCGGCTGCAAAGGTACGCTTTTTTTCTGATTCTGCCAAATGTCTGTCGAAAAAAGTTGTTGGGCAGATTTAGGTACTATAAAATTGCGTTTCTAAATGGAAACTGTGTGGTGCGACTTTCATACTTTTTTCGTAACTTTGCACATCGTTTCGAGCGTTTTCCAAAACAATTTAACGACCTTATGAACAACAGTTTACTTTCGCGGCTCGATGGGCTTTCGGCGCGTTTCGAGGAGGTGGCAACACTGATAACCGACCCTTCTGTTATTGCCGATATGAAGCGTTTTGTGCGGCTCAACAAGGAGTATAGCGATTTGCAAAAGATAGTGGCCAAACGCGACGAGTACAAACGCCTGCTCGATGGGCTGGCGGAGGCAAAATCGCTGCTCGATAGCGAGAGCGACCCCGACTTGCGCGAGATGGCCAAGACCGAAATCGATGCTATTGAGCCGAAAATTCCACAGTTGGAAGAGGAGATAAAACTGCTGCTCGTGCCTGCCGATCCCGAGGATTCGAAAAACTGCATTGTGGAGATTCGTGGCGGCACTGGCGGCGACGAAGCGGCCATTTTTGCTGGCGATTTGTTCAGAATGTACTCCAAATTTTGCGAGCAGAAAGGCTGGAAAATGAGCGTATCGAGTTACAGCGAGGGCGCATCGGGCGGCTACAAAGAGATAATTTTTTCGGTTACGGGCGAAGGCGTTTATGGCATTCTGAAGTACGAAAGCGGTGTGCACCGTGTGCAGCGCGTGCCAGTTACCGAAACGCAAGGGCGCGTGCATACATCGGCGGCGTCGGTGGCGGTGTTGCCCGAGGCGCAAGAGTTCGATGTGGTGATAAACGAAGGCGAAATCAAGTGGGACACTTTTCGCTCGAGCGGCGCAGGCGGACAAAATGTCAATAAGGTGGAGAGCGGCGTGCGGCTGCGCTACAACTGGAAAAATCCGAACACAGGCGTGGTCGAGGAGATTTTGATAGAGTGTACCGAAACGCGCGACCAGCCCAAAAACAAGGAGCGTGCGTTGGCGCGGTTGCGCACTTTCATCTACGACAAGGAGCACCAAAAATACCTCGACGACATCGCTTCGCGGCGCAAAACGATGGTTTCGACGGGCGACCGCTCGGCCAAAATTCGCACCTACAACTATCCGCAGGGGCGCATCACCGACCATCGCATCAACTACACCATATATAATCTGGCGGCTTTCATGGACGGCGATATTCAAGATTGCATCGACCATCTGATTGTGGCCGAAAACGCCGAACGGCTGAAAGAGAGCAACTTGTAAAAGTTTGCGTTAAGGCTCGTCGTGCCACTCGTCGTCGCAGAAAAAGGCTTCGTCGTCGTCGAGAAAACTGTCCAAATCGCGGCGTTCCTTTTTGGTTGGCCTACCGAGCCCTTTGGCGCGGCGGTTGCTTTGGTCGAGTTTCAGCACTTCGAGCAACTCCAACTGGTCGGGCGCAGTTACATTCTCCATAAATTGTGGCACAAGTTTCGCTCCCACGCGGTTTTGCGTGAGTCCTACCACCTTGAATGCGTAGGTAATCGGCGTGCGGCGCACTTGCACAATGTCGCCAATTTTCACCTCGCGCGACGGCTTAACCGCAACACCCTGTAGCGTTACACGCCCTTTTTTACAGGCTTCGGCTGCCAAACTGCGTGTCTTAAACAGGCGCACCGCCCACAACCATTTGTCGATACGGCAAGTCATTGTTAGT
>CAVGYO010000203.1:0-2880 GCA_963633255.1 Erysipelotrichaceae bacterium | reverse complement strand
TTCAAATCTTCAAATCTTCAAATCTTCAAATAAACAATTCAACGCTTCCGTTACTCTATTTTTTCCAAAAGCCTGGCGAGAAGAGTATCAGGACGGTGAAAATTTCGAGGCGGCCGACGAGCATGATGAATGCGAGAAAGAGTTTCACAAGGTCGGGGAGGGCAGCGTAATCGCCCATAGGACCGAGCGTGCCGATGGCAGGGCCGACATTGCTGATGCAGGCTAGCACCGCACCAAACGACTCGGCAATCGATAGTCCCGACAGCGCCACAACGCCCGTACCGACGATAATCAGCGCCACATAGATGATGATGAATGCGTGAATGCTGTTGATGGTTTTTTCTGGCACTACATGCCCGTTGATGCGCACGGGCAAGATGGCTTTGGGGTGTATGAGCCGTTTCATTTCGTAGTAGCCGTTTTTGGCGAGCAGCAGCAGTCGCACTACTTTCATGCCGCCGCTGGTGGAACCCGCCGTGCCACCGCTGAACATCAGCAAAACGAGTATGAACTGCAATAGTGGCATCCAACCGACATAATCGCTTGTGGCAAAGCCTGTTGTGGAGAATATGGAGGTAACTTGGAACAGACTTTTGCGAAAAATTGGCTCGAAATTGTCGTTGGGCGAGGCCTGCGTGCAACCCAGTCCAAAAGTGATGGCGATAGTTGCTACTGCGGTGATTATCAGATAGGTACGCAACTCTTCGTCCTTCCAAAATCGACCGAATTGGCGTTTGACGATGGCCAAGTAGAGCAGCACATAGTTGATGCTGGTAATCAGCATGAAAACGATGATGGTGTAGTGAATGAACGGCGATGTCCAATGCGCAATGCTCGCCTGTTTGGTGGAGTAGCCGCCCGAACCCATGGTGGTGAAGGCGTGGCACACTGCATCAAAAAAGTTCATACCGCCGATTTTCAGCAAAATGGTTTCTGCCACTGTCAGTGCGACATAGAGTGCCCACAGTCGCCGCGCCGTGTTTTTGAGTCGCGGCTGCAGTTTGTCGTAGGTTGGACCAGGCACTTCGGCCACAAAAAGTTGCATGCCGCCGCCGAAAAATGGCAGCAACGCCAGCGACAGCACCACAATGCCCATGCCGCCCAGCCACTGTGTTACGCAGCGCCAAAGTTGCAAGCCGTGTGGCAGCGCTTCGATGTCGGTGAGTATGGTTGCGCCCGTGGTGGTGAATCCCGACATGGTTTCGAAAAACGCATCGATGGGCGACGCAATGCAGCCCGACAGCCAAAATGGCAGCATACCAAACAGCGAAAAAACCACCCAAACCACAGCCACCACGCTGTAGCCTTCGCGTGTGCCGATGTGGCGGTCGGCTTTGCGCCCGACCAGCAGTCCGCCCATTGCCACCAACGCCGTTATGCCCGAGGCCTCGAGCAGCGACTTGGCATCTGGTTCGTGGTAGCAGAGCGCAACGCACGCTGCCGCCAACATAAATGCCGTTTCGATGAACAACAGCAACCCCAAAATTCTGAAAAACTGGCGGTGATTGAATGTTTTGGTCATGGCTGTTGGGCGATCAGTTGTTGAAAAAAGCCGCGATTTTGCGCACGCTGTCGGCCATGCAGAAAACCACCACATGGTCGTCGGGTTGTATCACGGTTTGGCCGTTGACAATGGTGCCTTTGCCGTCGCGTATGATGCCGCCGATGTTTACATTCGATGGTAGATTGAGGTCGCCGACGCGTTTGCGCGTGATTTTGTCGCCCGGTTTCACCACAAATTCCACCACTTCGGCATCGGAATAGGTGAGGCAGGTAACATTCAGCACATCTTCGTCGAGCATGCGCTGGTAGATGTGGCTGGCGGCAATCAGTTTTTTGTTGATAACGGTGCCAATGTCGAGGCTTTCGGCAAAATCGATGTAGTCGATATTTTCCACATCGGCCACGGTTTTGTCCACGCCAAAGCGTTTGGCGGTGAGGCAGGCGAGCAGGTTCGATTCGGAGTCGCTGGTGAGTGCCAAAAATGCGTCGGCATCTTCGATTCCCTCTTCGCGCAGCAGTTCCATATTGCGACAATCGCCGTTGATAACCAGCGCGTTGCTCAATTTTTCGGAGAGCGTAAAGCATTTGTTGCGGTCGGCTTCGATAATTTTCACCGTGGTGTTTTTGGGCAATGCTCTGATGGCGTTGATGGCGATGCGGCTGCCGCCCATGACGATGACATTTTTCACATCGAACGCCTTTTTGCCCGCCTGTTCGCGCACAAATTCGAGGTTGTCGGGCGTGCAGATGAAATAGACGATGTCGTTGGCCAGAATTTCGTCGCTACCGCACGGAATGATGGTGCGATTATTGCGTTTCACCGCCACAATGCGGTAGTGGTTGTGTGCAAAAAATCCCGAATTGAAAGTTTTGTTGATGAGTGTGGCGTTGGCGCGCACTTTGAGACAGACCACCACGAGTTCGCCATCGCCGAAGGTGCGAAATTCGCGCAACCAGCCGCGTTTCAGCACATTGGCAATCTCTTGAGCGGCGAGCATTTCGGGATAGATGAGCGAATTGACGCCCATGCGTTTGAAAAAATCGGCGTTTTCGGGCAGCAGATATTCGCGGTTGTCGATGCGCGAGATGGTCTTTTTTGCACCGAGATTGGTCGCCAGCATGCAGGCGGTCATGTTCACGCTTTCGTGCGGCGTAACGGCCACAAACAGGTCGGCTGTTGGCACGCCAGCCTCTTTCAGGTCGTGTATCGATGTGGGCGAACCCGTGAGCGTAAGCAGGTCGTAGGCCGATGGAATGTCTTTCAGGCGTTCCTCGTCGCTGTCCATCAAAATGATGTCGTGGTTTTCGCTCGAAAGCATTTTTGCCACATAATGTCCCACTTCGCCAGCACCGGCAATCACGATTTTCATAAAAAAA
>CAVGYO010000202.1:0-2779 GCA_963633255.1 Erysipelotrichaceae bacterium | reverse complement strand
ATCAAAAAGCAAAGTTAGGCGTTTTTTCTGAAGAAACAAAATTTTTTTTCAAAAATTCAGATAAAAATCGTGCGTCAAACGCTTGTATGCGTCGCTATAAATGTGCCGTTCCAGTTCGATAACAAGGCTGTTTTCGGCATTTTCCGCCCGATTGCCGCGACAAAAATGCAGCAATGTGCGTTTTTCGGCACTTTGTGGCGTTGGAAAAATATGCGTGGCACGCTCGAGTGCGAATACGTATGTTTTTGCTTGCTCGATAAACCTATTCGCAGAGGCAGTTGGCAAAATAAGTTGCAGCGAACCGCTCGTTTTCAGCAGTTTAGTGCTTATTTGCAGCAAATCGTGTGGTGTGAGCAGATCGTTGTGGCGTGCGGTGGCGCGTGCGCTGTCGGGACTTTTCAGCGTTTCGTCGAAATAGGGCGGATTGCACACAATGCAGTCGAATTTTTCGTGGTCGGGCAGCGTGCGCGCATCGGTGCAAAGCACTTTTATCCGTCCCGAGAATAGCGAATTTTCTACATTTTCGGTGGCTTGTTGGGCGGCTTCGGGGGCTATCTCTACGGCTGTTATGATGGCGGTAGGGTAGCGTTGTGCCAACATCAGCGCCACAAGTCCCGTGCCAGTGCCGATGTCAAGAATGTGCGCATTTTCGACCACTTGCGCCCACGCGCCAAGCAGCACTCCATCGGTGCCGACTTTCATGGCGCAGCGGTCTTGCGCCACTGCGAAGTGCTTGAATGCGAATGCAGAGTGTTGCCTTTTCGCACACATTTCAATGCTTTGTTTTGTAGTTGCAGGCCACTTTGCCTTTGGCGATGTTGGTCAGTTTGCTTTTGAGCAGTTGCCTGCGCAGTGGCGACACCCTGTCGGTGAACAGATGTCCCTCCAAATGGTCGTATTCGTGCTGCATCACGCGCGCCAAATAGCCCGTAACGATTTCGTCGTGTTCGGTCCAATTCTCGTCGAAATAGTGAATGTGTATCGTCTCTTTGCGCGTTACATTTTCGTGAATGCTGGGCAGACTCAAGCAGCCCTCTTCCATCGAAATATCTTTGCCCGATGTCTCCAAAATCTGCGGATTTATCAGCACTTTTTTCGAATTGGCCAATTCGGGATAATCGTCGGCCAGCACGGAAACATCGATAACAATGACGCGTATGGGCAGCCCGATTTGCGGTGCCGCCAAGCCGATGCCCTCCGATTTGTACATCGTTTCGAACATATCGGCAATGAGCGTTTGCAGTTCGGGATACTCTTTTTCTATTGGTGCAGCCACTTTGCGCAGCACAGGCTGACCGTAAAGATACATAGGTAGAATCATAATTCTGTCGGTTTTTGCAACTTGCAAAGATACAAAATTAGTTTGAAAGTACGAAAGTCAAAAAAGTGGGTTTTGCCAACAGCCATTTTTTATTGATTTTGTGCAAAAATCGATGGTCGGCAGATTGTACGCAAAAAGTTTTGATATTGGCAAAAAAAGTGTTATCTTTGCAATACAAATCAGACTGCAAAATGCAACCTTTAGCCGAACGCCTGCGTCCAAAAACGCTCGACGATTACATAGGTCAGAAACATTTGGTGGGCAGCGGTGCTGTGCTGCGCAAGATGATTGAGTCGGGCAATGTGTCGTCGTTCATCTTGTGGGGGCCGCCGGGCGTGGGCAAAACTACGCTCGCCAAAATCATTGCCAATCGGCTCGACCGACCGTTTTACACGCTCAGTGCCGTTACATCGGGCGTGAAAGATGTGCGCGAAGTCATCGAAAAGGCCAAGCAGGCGCGTTTTTTCAATCAAGCGAACCCGATTCTCTTTATCGACGAGATACATCGTTTCAGCAAATCGCAACAAGATTCGTTGCTCGGGGCGGTCGAAAACGGCACTTTCACGCTTATCGGTGCCACGACCGAAAATCCGTCGTTCGAGGTCATCACACCGCTGCTGTCGCGTTGCCAAGTGTATGTGCTGCAGCCGCTCGACGAGGACGACTTGCTGCAACTGGCGCAGCGCGCTATCGACACCGACACGGAACTGAAACAGCACGACATCGAACTGAAAGAGACCGATGCCCTATTGCGCTACGCTGGCGGCGACGCACGCAAACTGCTCAACATTTTGGAACTGGTGGCAAATGCGCAAGCCGATGGCAAAATTGTGATTGACAATGCCACGGTAACCGACCGTCTGCAACAAAATCCGATGGCCTACGACAAGGACGGCGAACTGCATTACGACATCATTTCGGCATTCATCAAGAGCATTCGCGGTAGCGACCCCGATGCTGCCATCTACTGGCTGGCGCGCATGATTGCGGGCGGCGAAGACCCGAAATTCATCGCACGACGGCTGGTCATTTCGGCTGCCGAAGATATTGGACTGGCCAATCCCAACGCCCTGTTGCTAGCCAACGCCTGTTTCGACACCATTCAGAAAATCGGCTGGCCCGAAGGACGCATTCCGCTGGCCGAAACGACCATCTATTTGGCAACAAGCCCAAAAAGCAATTCCGCCTATTTGGCCATCGATAGTGCGCTGCAAATTGTGAACGAAACTGGCAACTTGCCCGTGCCGCTGCACCTGCGCAATGCGCCGACAAAATTGATGAAATCGCTCAACTATGGCACAGAATACAAATATCCGCACGATTTCCCGAACCACTTTGTGCAGCAGCAATATGCGCCCGACAAACTGAACGGCCGACAAATTTGGCAACCACAACCCAACGCCGCCGAACAAAAGTTGGTAGAACACTTGACGCGCTTGAAAAATTGACTTAGTAGCA
>CAVGYO010000201.1:0-2934 GCA_963633255.1 Erysipelotrichaceae bacterium | reverse complement strand
GAGTGAGGAATTAGGAGTGAGGAGTGATGCGGCGAAGCCGCAATGACAATTAGTAACAAGTCGCAAGTAGCAAGTCGCAAGAAAGATTTTAAGAACATAGAAGATAGAACATAGAACATAGACTTTTTTAATTGATAATTGACAATGAAATTGCTGTAAATCAAACAATTATTATTCATTATTCATTGTTAATTATTCATTTGAAAAAGAGCGCACGAAAAACAATTATGAAAAAATCAACCATTATTTTGGCGTTATTGGCATTGCTGGCGACGGCTGTCGAGGCGCAAGAGCGTTACAAAAAAATAGCCGAATGCACCGATATTTACAATGCGGTGTTGCGTGAACTGGCCATCAATTATGTGGATACTTTCGACTACGAAAAGATAAATCAGGCGGGCATCGACCGTATGTTGCAAAAACTCGATCCGTACACCATATTTTATGTCGAATCGGAAGAGGAACAACTGAAAATGATGACCACTGGCACATACGGCGGCATCGGCGCTATCATCATGCAGAAGGGCGATTATGTGGTTATTTCCGACCCATACGAGGGCAAACCTGCACAACGCCACGATGTGCGTGCTGGCGATACCATTTTGAAAATCGATGGAAAAGATGCCAAAGGTTTGACTACCAGCGAAGTGAGTAAAATGTTGCGCGGTCCGCAAGGTACCGAGGTGGAACTGACGCTGCAACGCGATGGACAGAAACCGCTGCGCAAAAAAATTGTACGCGAAGCGATACAAATTGCGCCTGTGGAGTACTACGGCATGGTGGCCGATGGCGTGGGCTACATTGCTTTTGGCGACTTTACCGAAAATTCGGCGGCCGATTTCCGCAATGCGCTTGCCGACCTGTCGAAAAATGGCAATATGCAACGCCTCATCATCGATTTGCGCAACAACGGCGGCGGTTTGGTGTCGGAAGCCATAGAGATTGCCTCGCTGTTTGTGCCGAAAAATACGCCAATCGTCAGTATGAAGGGGCTGCAACCGCAAAGTTTCAACGAATACAAGACCCAAAACGAGCCGCTCTACCCCAATTTGCCGCTGGTGGTGATGGTGAATGGTTCGTCGGCTTCGGCATCCGAGATTTTGGCGGGAGCGTTGCAGGATTTGGATCGCGCTGTGGTGGTGGGCGAACGGTCGTTTGGCAAAGGACTTGTGCAGCATGTGCGCCGCTTGCCACACAACACCTATCTGAAGGTAACGACGGCGAAATACTACATTCCGAGCGGAAGGTGCGTGCAAGCCATCGACTATGCCAAACGCGACGAAAACGGCAGTTTGCAGCGCATTCCCGATAGCCTGACACACGAATTTTCGACGGCCAACGGGCGCAAAGTGCGCGACGGCGGCGGCATCACGCCCGATGTGGAACTGAAACGGCGCAACGAACTGACCATTGCCTACTATCTCTACATCAAAAATATCTTTTTCGACTACGCCACGCAGTTTGCCAACACGCACAAAAGCATTGCGCCAGCCAGCACATTTGCGCTGAGCGACGCTGAGTACGCCGATTTTGTGGCATACGCCAAAGCGAGCGGATTCACCTACACATTGCAGAGTGCCGACGAACTCGAAGAGATGATGAAAACCATCAAAACAGAGGGCTACTACGACGATGCCAAAGCCGCTGTCGAGCAACTGGCGGCTCTGCTCAAGCCCGATATTGAGCGCGATTTGGTGCGTTTCCGTCCCGACATCGAGGAGTTGCTCGGCGCAGAAATTGTGAAACGCTACTATTTCCAGAAAGGGGCGATAGAGTACGAACTGCGGTTCGACCAGTGGCTGCAACAAACTATCGAACTCATTGGCGACGAGGCGCGCTGCCGCGACATTCTGCGCAAATAGAGCGCATCAACTTATCGTGTTGATATCGACCAATTTGTTGGCGATGGCGTAGATAGTCAGGCCTGCGGGACTGTGTATGTGCAGTTTGCGGGCAATGTTCTTGCGGTGCGTGATGACCGTGTGTATCGAGATGAACAATTTGTCGGCTATCTCCTTGTTGCTCAACCCATTAACCACTTCGATAAGCACCTCTTTTTCGCGTTCGCTGAGGTTTTCGGTCTCGGCATCGGTATGTTCGGGCGACGGTTTCGCCACCATTTTGTCGCAACTATTTTCGAGTTGCCGCACGGCTGGCACAAACAGATTGTCCTCGATGCGGCAGTGCATGGCGAGGTCGTGTTCGCAGGTGAAAATGTCGAACAGTGCCGAGTTGAGCAGGTCGTTGCTGGCCGACGACGGATAGTATTTGATGATGATATTTTTCAGTTCGGTCAGTTTGGCCTCCACATGCTGGTCGTCGACAGCGCGGTGCTGGCGTGCGTAGATGTCGATGTTGTATTTTTCGTCGCGATGACCTGCGTACAACTGCTCCACATAGGGGAAAGCCGTTTTGTTTTCGTAGGTCATGTGCTTATCGACCTCCTGCGCATATTCGTCGAAAAACTTGATGACGAGAAACGCCATTTTGTTGTTTTCGCTGCCGCAATTTATGGCCTCTATCAGTTTGCGCCGAATGGTTGGCAGACAAAATTCGAGATAGTATTTGTGGGCGCGTTTCAGGTAGTCCATCAGCGTATCGAGCGAAATATCGTCGATATTTGGCTGCACGCCAAGCAGTTTGTAATTGACAATGGCCAAAAAAGTGGGCGTATGCACGCGATTGGCTTCGCACACCTGCGCCACGGTCTTGTCGCCGAAGCCCAGCGGCAGGGCAAAACGGCTCAACACTTGCAGCGACTCGTGGTTGCCGCAAATCAGATCGCTCATTTTGTCCGACGCCAAATACATTCCTAATTATGAGTTAAGAATTTAGAATTTAGAATTTTCGCGCTCCGAAAACGCCTCAATCTTCAAATTTTCAAATTTCATTTGATTTTTGCTACGCTCGGCATAGTTCAAATAAATTTGACTC
>CAVGYO010000200.1:0-2999 GCA_963633255.1 Erysipelotrichaceae bacterium | reverse complement strand
TTGCTCAAACGAGTTTGGCACTGCTCTCGCTTGTCGAAAAAATTGAAAAGTTTAATGCATTAGTGTTGGTCTGTGAGACAAAATCAATCTTCAAATTTTCAAATCTTCAAATTTTCAAATAATTGTCAATCTTCTTGCGACTTGCTACTTGCGACTTGCTACTATAAATCTGAAATTCTGAAAAACTATGAATAAATGTAATTTTAAGACGCACATTTTGCCGAATCTGTTGATTGGGCTTGTGTTTATGTTTGCTGCAGCCATCTACTTTTGGCCAGCGTTGGAGGGAAAAATCATCAACTCGGGCGACGGCATCGGTGGTCGTGCTGCGGTGCAAGAGAGCGTGGCTTACCACGAAGCCACAGGCGACTACTCTTTTTGGACGGGTTCGATGTTTTCGGGCATGCCAAACTACCAAATCGGTGGCAATGGCGGCTACACTGTGGACAAAATGCTCCGCCCAGTCAAGCGATTTTTCTCGTGGGGTAATCGCAATGTAGCGTTCATATTTTTGTTCTACTTGTGCGCCTTTTTTCTCCTGCTCCGCACATTCAAAATCGACAAATGGTTGAGCATGGCGGGGGCGTTTGCCATATCGCTATCGAGTTACTTTTTTGTCGTTATCGCCGCGGCGCACCACGGCAAGTGTTACTCCATCACATGGATGACGCTGGTGGTGATTGGGTTCATACTCACCTACCGCAAGCAGTACGGCTGGGGCGCATTGCTGACGATGTTTTTCACTTATATCGGATTTTTTCTGCACCCACAAATGTCGTACTACATCTGCATGATGATTGGGATTTTTTGGTTTGCAGAATTGACCATTGCCGCTAGAGCGAAAGCGTGGAAACAGTTTGGTATCGCCACAATGATTTTTTTCGCAGCGTTTGCTGTGGGCATGGGCATGGGCAGTGCCAATGTGTTTACCAATCAGGAGTATGCCGAAGAGACCATGCGCGGCGGTCATAGCGACCTTGTGAAGGCGACCGACGAAAGCAACAAGACCAAAGGCCTCGACATCGACTACGCCACAGCGTGGAGTTACGGCATCGACGAAACGATGACTTTCCTGATTCCCAACTACATGGGCGGTGCGAGCGGCTACAATTTGGGCAAAGATTCGCCGTTGGAAAAAGATTTGAAAGCAATGGGCGTGCCAGCGCGCCAAGCCCGCCAATTTTGCCAAAGCGCGCCCACCTATTGGGGCGAAAAAGCCTTTACGAGCGGCCCTGTTTACATGGGTGCTATCGTCTGCTTCCTGTTTCTGCTCGGTTTGCTGATAGTCGGCGGACCGTACAAATGGGCGTTGTTGGTGGCTACACTCTTTTCGGTGATGCTGGCGTGGGGACACAACTGTATGTGGCTGACAAAACTATTTTTCAACTATTTCCCCGTCTATAACAAGTTCCGTGCGGTCGAAAGTATCCTGATTGTCGCCGAAATTACCATGCCGCTGCTCGGATTTTTGGCACTGAAAGCCATCAGCGACAAGAGTTTGCCTTGGAATCGCCTGAAAACCAGCATTTTCGTTGCAGGCGGCATTACGGGCGGCATCTGCCTGATTGTGGCACTATTTGCAGGGGCAATCGATGTAACTTCGTCGTACGATGTGCAGTGGAAAGGGCAGGTTGGGCAGCAAATTTACGATGCCATTCTCGACCAACGCACTGCCCTACTCCGCAACGATGCATGGCGTTCGTTGCTGTTTGTGGCACTTGGCGTGGCAGTTGTCGCTGCCTATGCGTACGCCCGCTACCATAAGGAATCGAAGCGAAATATCAATCTTTATTGCGGCATTGCGCTTGCCATTCTTGTAGTGGCCGATATGTGGACGGTAGACAAACGGTTCTGCAACGACAGCATGTTTATTGCGCCAAAAGATCGCGACAAAACATTCAAAATGTTGCCTTACGAATCGGAATTGTTGCAGGACAGCACGCATTTTCGTGTACTCAACTTGGCGACAAACACCTTCAACGAGGCGCGCACCTCGTACTATCTGAAATCGATTGGCGGCTACTCGGCCGCGAAATTGCGCCGTTATCAAGACCTGATAGATGTGCATATCGTCCCCGAAATGAATCCGCTGATGCAAGCAATTATGCAGACCAACGGTTTCGTGCTGCCTTGCAATGGCGACAGCATTTTCCCCGTGCTGAATATGCTCAACATGAAATATGCTATCGTGCCGCTGCAAAACGGACAGCAAATTCCCGTCGAAAATCCGTATGCCATGGGAAATTGCTGGTTTATCGACAACCTGCAAATTGTGGATAACGCCAACGACGAGATTGCCGCCATTGGCAAAATCGACCTGCACACAACCGCCGTCGTCGAGCAGTCGTTTGCCGACAAGTTGGACACCACCAAGCCCGACATTGCGCCGCTGATGGCATTCGACGAAGATGCAATCACACTCACGCATTATGCGCCCAATCGTCTTGATTATCAGGCACAAAACGAGCGCAATCGTGTGGCGGTATTCTCCGAAATCTACTATCCGCACGGCTGGAAACTCTACCTTGTGGGCGACGATGGCAAATTTGCCGACGAACTGCCACTGGCACGCGTCAATTATATGCTTCGTGCTGCTGCCATTCCTGCTGGCACACACACGCTGGCTATGGTTTTCGACCCCGACAGCATTCACAAAGGCAATCTGCTATCGCTCATCTGTTTGAGCATTTTCGGTCTTACGCTGTGCGGAGTTGTCGGCACAAAAATCTACCGAAAACGCAAAAAACTTTTGGCAGACAAAACAAAAAATGTATCTTTGTCAAACAATAATTCCGAAACGCTTGTTTAGACTATGCGGATTGTGATTTTAGGTACGGCGTATCCCTATCGGGGCGGGTTGGCAGCGTTCAACGAGCGGCTGGCGCACGAGGCTTTGACGGCAGGCGATGAGGTGGAGGTGCTGACATTTACGATGCAGTACCCCGATTTCTTGTTTCCGGGGAAAACGCAGTATAGCGACGACCCCGCACCGAAAGACC
>CAVGYO010000199.1:0-2999 GCA_963633255.1 Erysipelotrichaceae bacterium | reverse complement strand
GCGCACCTGTTCAACACACCATCGCTTGCGCACTACTATTGGTTAATGCCGATATATGTCGCCGTGTCGGGGCTATGGATACTGCTGAATTACTATTACACACGCCAACGGCAGTTCGGGCGTATCAGTCGCTACCAACTCTCGCAATCGGTCCTCAATGCAGGGGCAAAGATGTCTTTCGGCTTTGCGGGTGTTCTGCATAGCGGACTTCTACTATCCACGGTGCTTGCCCCTCTATGCTCCATAGCCATGAGTATCGCTGCTGCTTGGAAACACGGACTACGCCAACTCTTGCATATCGACAGGGAGGAATGTCGCACCGCCGCTCGAGAGTACGCCAATTTTCCCAAGTACTCCCTCCCTCGTGCATTAGTCAATAATCTGAGCGGCGCATTGCCCTCGTTGCTTCTGACTCCGTTCTTCGGCTTGGCAAATTTGGGCTTCTGGGGTATGGCACTGACGCTTGCTTTCCGCCCTCTTAATATGATTTCCCAATCGCTCTATCAGGTACTGTTCGAGAACACGGCACATCGTGTCAATCAGCGTCTTACGATACGCCCTACTATCTTGCGCTTCCTGTGTCTTACGCTTGCTGTCGCCATACCGTGCTTTACAGCGTTGTATTTTGTTCTGCCGGTACTTACTCGTTGGCTGCTTGGGGCAGAATGGGAAATCTCCGGGCTTTATATCCGTGTTATGTTGCCGTGGCTACTGATGTCCGTTTTAGTCGCACCTATCTGCTTTTTGAGTGATATATTCAAGAAACAGAAAATAGGGCTGTACTTAGAGGTACTGCTTATCGTTTTGCGTTTATTAGGATTAGGAATGGGTATTTGGCAGCATAGTTTCTTCTATGCCATTGCGGGCTATAGTATAGCCGGCGCTATTGTTATCGGCGTACAATTACTGTGGTACTTGTCCCTTGTACGCACCTACGAGCGAGGGTTACAGACTGAATGATAGACCGCCATTAGTTCTTTGCCTACTGTTTCGTAGCGGTATTTCTCTCCGTATGGACGGATATGCTCTGCGGGGTAATTATCCAAGTGGCTTGTGGCATCGGAGTAGAGTACACGCACATCTGCCCCTTGTTGTGCAACGGATTCCGCATGCTTCTGCACAAAAAGTCCCGCCATCGCATCTCGCTTGGACGGATACCACGCACTGAAAAAGAGTACTTTCATCGGTGTATCAATTTTATCATCCACTGCGGACGGCAGCGATGCACGGTGAAATAGTTCTGCGGTTGTGCGCCAAAACCAGCGTAAAACCGCGCCACGCCAGAAATTTGCGAGCCTTCGCAATCGAACAACTTGCCGCTTGTGGCGTGGCGTTGCAGCAGCCAATCGACCAACAAAAACATGGCCGATTTTTGCTTCCCTTCGGCATTCGAAACTGGCGTTAGATAGACGATTCTATCGAAAATTTCGATGGTAAATAGTGCTGCAATCAACTGATTTTCGGCCGAAAAAACGCCTCTGATTTTACCACAACCGCGTTTTACGGCCGCCTCGCACAAGAGCGTCAGTTTTTGAGGCAAATCCAAAGGCATCTGTCGATTTTCGGCTGTCCAAAACTGTATAAACTGCTCGTTATCAATCGGTTTAACGGACAAATTGTGCCGCTGCGCTTTCGCTATATTGCGTTTGGTGTTGCTGTCGTAAGCCTGCCGCAAGGTGTTGTAGTCGTGGCGCAAATCGATGACAGCGTTAGGTCGCATTTCGCCAAAGGCGTTGGCATAATTCAGGTTGAAATCGTAACTCAAATAGGGAATTTTTGCCAAAAATGCCCTGACAATTTCGGGCGTTATCGGTTGCGCCGAAAAGATGCCGAGTTGCTGTGTCCATCGCGGCTGAACGACATATTTCACGCCAAATTTTTGCTTTACGGGGAGCGGCATCACAAACGCATAATCGTCGCCGACGAGTGCCTCCCATTGCGGCGAAACAGCGTCCAAAAACCACGCACAAGCGTAGGGCAAACGGTTGGCACTTGCTGCAATAGCCATCTCCCAGCGGGCGCGGTCGATGTGGCGATATGTGAGATGAACTATTTTCGTAATGCGTTTATTTACAACGAGTTCAACAACCATTTATCAAATGGCTCAACAAAAGTTTCAGGCCGATACCAAACAAAATCAGACCGCCGATGAGTTCCACATTCAGGCGGAAACGCTTGCCGCACGACACACCGATGACGCACCCGATAACCGTGAAAACGAAACTGACCAGCCCAATCACAGCGGTGGCAGTAAAGATGAAATTGCCCAGCGGCACGAAAATAAGTCCCGTAGCCAGCGCGTCGATGCTCGTGGCCACAGCCATCACCAGCAGCATGCGCAGCGAACCGAATGGCGTTTTGTGGTCGTCGTGCGGTTTCTCTTTTTTCAGACTTTCGATAAACATTTTTCCGCCCAAATAACCCAAAATGACAAACGCCAGCCAGTGGTCGATTTTGCCGATTTGCTCGGCGAAACTCACACCAGCAAGCCACCCGATGAGCGGCATCAAGCCTTGAAAAAGCCCGAAAAACAAGGCCATACGCAACATTTTTGGCCAATCGTAGCGGCCATAAGCAATGCTGCTGGCTATGGAAACCGCAAAACAGTCCATCGCCAAGCCTATCGATATCAATATCAAATCGAGAAGAGACATGAGTTAGTGTGAAAGTTTTTCGTTGAATTGTTGATTTGTTGAATTGTTGAATTGGTTATTTGTTGAATCGCAGTTGGCTGTTGTTACCGAATAATTCTTAATTATTCATTCTTAATTGATTTCAACCCCCTCCGTCGCTGTCGCTCCTCGTCCCCCTATCTTTCCGCTCCGCTCCAAGCAGAGGGACAGAATCGCACCCAACACCACCGCAATTATTATTCATTATTCATTGTTCATTGCCTTACTCGTGGCCCCCTTTCCCGTTTCCCCCGAAGGGGGAACGCTTTCGTTTAATTATGAGTTATGAATTTAGAATTATGAATTTTTACGACCAACAACGCCGCA
>CAVGYO010000198.1:0-3004 GCA_963633255.1 Erysipelotrichaceae bacterium | reverse complement strand
GCGACTTTTCTTTGGTTCGTTTCTTTTGGTCGTCAAAAGAAATGAACGAAAAAAAATAATAAAAACGGATTACAAATCCCTATAATACAGCGAGTTCGGGATTGCAAATCCCGCACAACGACAAGTCTATGTTCTATCTTCTATGCTCTATATTCTCTCACCTATTATTCATTATTCATTGTTAATTATTCATTAAAAGTAGAGCCGCCACAGTGTGACGGCTCTACTTTTCGTCTATGCTCTCAAAAAAAAACTCCTACTTTTCGCAAAAAAAAAATCAATTTTTCTTGCATAATTAAAAAAAATAGCCTACTTTTGCGGTCGAAAATCGATTTTAATCGGATTAAAATTGAAAAACAGGGTATTTTAGGTCTTTTCTTCAATAATTTTTCAGTAAATTTTCAGTAAAAGGGGTAAAAGTATGAGTACATTGCGATTTGTAGCCTTGGAATCGGCATGCAACCATCGTCCGATGGAGGTCGCCAGCCACGACGAACGCCCAACAGCGTTTTTTGCCAAAAATGTCTTCACGCGCGAACGCATGAAGGAGTACATCGCCGACACCATCTTAAATCAACTGTTCGACGCTATCGACAACGACAAGCCGCTGAGTCGCGACATTGCCAATGCGGTGGCGATGGGCATGAAAAAGTGGGCAACCGAACTCGGCGCAACGCACTTTACGCACTGGTTTCAGCCACTGACGGGCGGCACGGCCGAAAAACACGATGCTTTTATCGAAAAAACGCCCGACGGCCGCGTGTTGGAGGAGTTTTCGGGCGGCGTACTCTACCAGCAAGAACCCGATGCATCGAGTTTTCCGAGCGGTGGCATACGCAACACTTTCGAGGCGCGCGGCTACTCGGCATGGGATCCGTCGTCGCCGGCGTTTGTGGTGGGCGACACGCTCTGCATCCCGACGGTTTTTGTGGCCTACACGGGCGAAGCACTCGACTACAAAACACCGCTCTTGCGCAGCGTTTCGGCGCTGAATCGCGCTGCGGTAGATGTTTGCCGCCTGTTCGACCGCAATGTGTCGCGCGTACATGCCTATCTCGGTTGGGAACAGGAGTATTTTTTGGTCGATGAGTCGCTCTGCCAAGCCCGCCCCGACTTGATGCTGACTGGGCGCACGCTGCTCGGCCACGACAGCGCAAAAAATCAGCAGTTGGAGGACCACTATTTCGGTGCAATTCCCGAACGCGTGTTGGCTTTTATGACCGACCTCGAAAACGAGGCTCTCACGCTCGGCATTCCTGTGAAAACACGCCACAACGAGGTAGCACCCAATCAGTTTGAATTGGCACCCGTTTACGAGGAGGTGAACCTATCGAACGACCACAACCTGCTGTTGATGTCGGTGATGGAACGCGTTGCACGGCGGCACCATTTCCGCGTGCTGCTCCACGAAAAACCGTTTGCTGGCGTGAATGGTTCGGGCAAACACTGCAACTGGTCGATGGGAACAAACACGGGCGTGAATCTGCTCGCTCCTGGCAAAAATTCGTACACCAATCTGCAATTCATCACTTTTCTTGTGAATGTGCTGATGGCGGTCAATCGCCACAATGGTCTGCTGAAAGCCTCTATTGCCTCGGCCACCAACGAACACCGCCTCGGCGCCAACGAAGCACCGCCCGCCATCATTTCGGTATTTTTGGGCAAACAGATTACCGAGGCGCTCGACAAACTTGAGCGGGCTTCGGCCGACAAAGGCATCGTTATCAACGCCAAAAAAGAGATGAAACTCGGCGTGGGGCATATTCCCGAAATTCTGCTCGACAATACCGACCGCAACCGCACTTCGCCGTTTGCGTTCACGGGCAATCGCTTCGAATTCCGTGCTGTCGGGTCGTCGGCTAACTGCGGCGCTGCCATGCTTGCGCTCAATGCTGCCGTGGCAGACCAACTCATCAGGTTCAAACGCGATGTGGACGACCGCATGACCGCTGGCGAACCCAAAGAGCGCGCACTATTTGCCGTTATCAAAAAGTATATCACCGAAAGCAAGGCGGTGCGTTTCGACGGCAACGGCTACAGCGATGCGTGGAAAGAGGAGGCGGCGCACCGCGGACTCGACTGCGAAACCAGCGTGCCAGTCGTCATCGACCAATATCTTGCGCCCGACAGCGTGGCAATGTTCCGAAACACGGGCGTGCTGACCGAAGCCGAACTGCGCTCACGCTGCGAAGTGAAATGGGAAACCTACACGAAAAAAATCCAGATAGAATCGCGCGTGCTGGGCGATTTGGCAATGAATCACATTGTGCCAGTGGCCAACCGCTACCAGTCGATTCTGCTCGACAATATAGTGAAGGAGAAGGCCGCTTTTGGCGACGAACAGTACGAACGCTTGGCCGCCCACGAAATTCTGATTGTGAAGCGCATCATACGCCATGTCGACGAAATTGTGGCAAAAGTCGATGAAATGGTCGCCTGCCGCCACACCGCCAACCGCCTCGAGAGCGCACGCGACAAAGCCGTGGCCTATCACGACACGGTAATCCCGCTGATGCACGAAATCCGTGCCAATGCCGACGCGCTCGAAATGATTGTGGACGACGAAATGTGGACGCTGCCCAAATACCGCGAACTGCTTTTTGTACGCTAAATGCGCCAAAATTCAGGAAAAAATTGTAATTTTGCAAAACAATTTAGTAGCAAGATAATTGACAATTGATAATTGATAATTGACAATTGATAATTGACAATTATTTGAAGATTTGAATTTTTGCGATTAGTGAGAGCAGAGTCAAATTTATTTGAACTATGCCGAGCGTAGCAAAAATCAAATGAAATTAGAATTTTTGCGATTAGTGAGAGCAGAGTCAAATTTATTTGAACTATGCCGAGCGTAGCAAAAATCAAATGAAATTAGAATTTTTGCGATTAGTGAGAGCAGAGTCAAATTTATTTGAACTATGCCGAGCGTAGCAAAAATCAAATGAAATTTGAAAATTTGAAGATTGTCGGTGTCCAAAATCATTTGCACAATAATCAACCA
>CAVGYO010000197.1:0-3010 GCA_963633255.1 Erysipelotrichaceae bacterium | reverse complement strand
CACTTTCGAACTAAATTCGTATCTTTGTAGCAAATTGTTAATCGAAATAAAACAAACGCCATGAAAAAACTCGTTTTCGCAGCCACGCTGCTGTTTGCCGCTAGTTTTGCACTGCAGGCACAGGTTACTACCGAGCCAGCCATCATTCAAAAAGGCTATTCGGGTGCAATAAAAATCATTTTCGACCCGACACAAGGCAACAAAGGCATGGTTGGAGCCACCGCTTGCTACGCGCACACGGGAGCCTGCACCGCGACGGCAAACTGGCAGTGCGCACCCCAGTGGCGCAGTGCCTTGGACAAGCATAAACTGACCAAAGTGGGCGACAAATGGCAACTTGTCATCAACAACATGTACGAATACTACGACTGTTTGGCCAAAGGAGAAGAAATAACCAAGTTGGCGTTCGTCTTCAACGACGGTAAAAACGGTTCGAAAGAAGGCAAGGCAACCGGCGACAAAGACATTTTCGTGGAACTGGCCGATGCCGGACTTGCAGCGCGCATCACCACTGCGATGAGCGAAATTTCGTCGAATGGCAGTACCGTGAGTCTCACCTGCAACGCCACCAAAGAGGCCACACTCACGCTGACGCTGAACGGCACAGTAGTAAAAACCGCCACAGGCACATCGTTCGACTACTCCACCACCATCAGCGCAGTGGGCGACTACGCATTCCGCCTCGAAGCCAAAGCGGGCGACGAAATCGCTACCGACAGCGCATTCACCACAGTGCCAACAACAGCCACCGTTGCCACACGCCCAAGCGGCATCGACAACGGCCACTACTACAATACCGACGACCCAACCAAAGTAACGCTCTGCACCTATGCAGCCAGCAAAACAGCACCAGCACGCAATGTATTTGTAGTGGGCGATTTCAACAATTGGATTCTGTCGAACAACTACCAACTGAAACGCGACGGCAACTATTTTTGGATCGAAATCGATGGATTGACACCGCAACAAGAGTACGCCTACCAATATGTGGTGGTGCGCGCCGATGGCACAGTGAAACGCATCGACGACCTCTATGCCGAAAAAGTGCTGCACCCCGACGACCAATACGAACCCAGCACCGTCGACCCAACACTGAAAGCCTATCCCGAAAAAGCCGATGGCTATGTGTCGGTGATTCAGACCAACAAACCAGCGTTTGCGTGGAGCGATGCCACACTCAATTTCAAACGACCAAACAAAAACAACCTCGTTATCTACGAACTTTGGGTGTACGATTTCACACCCGATCGTTCGTTCCGAGGCGTTATCGACCGTTTGGACTACATCGAAAATCTCGGTGTGAACGCCATCGAACTGATGCCAATCACCGAATTCGACGGCAACTACAACTGGGGCTACTCGCCCAACCACTACTTTGCGCCCGACAAAGCCTACGGCAGTGCCGACGACCTGAAAACGCTCATCGACGAGTGCCACAAACGCGGCATCGCTGTGATTCTCGATATGGTATTCAACCACGCCACAGGCCTGAATCCGATGAATGCGCTCTACCCCTACGGCAGCGACCTTGCGAGCAATCCGTGGTTCAATGTTACCGCGCCGCACAGCGACAATGTGTACGAAGATTGGAATCACGACTTTGCGCCTGCCAAAACCATGTTCAAACGCGCCTTGCAGTATTGGCTCGACGAATACAAAATCGATGGTTACCGCATGGATTTGGCGCACGGCTTTTGCGGAGCGGATTGCAACACGCTCGGCGCAAATCTAGCCGAATACAACAACACCGTGAAAGCCGCCTCGGCCGATGCCTATTTCATTCAAGAATACTGGGGAAACGACCCGAGCGCAGCCACACTTGTAAATCAAGGCATGATCTGCTGGGCTGGCGGCAGCGGCTTGAACAAAGCCTACGGTCAAACGGCCATGGGTTGGCTCAAAGATGGCGATGGACTCGATGCCAACAGTGCCAACATAGGTGATGGCTACATCACCTACTGCAACAGCCACGACGAGGAGCGCAACTTTTTCAAAGCCAAACAGTGGGGCAATGGCGCGATGAAGACCGACCTAGCCGTGCGTAGCCACCGTGTGCCGCTGAACATCGCTTTCAATGTGCTGCTCAATGGGTCGCACATGTTCTACCAATACGATGAATTGGGCTACGACTACTCGAAATATCAAAACGAATACGAGCAGTTTGGCAAAGACGACAATGGCAACTACAAACTGACACCATCGGTCGACGAAGATGTGAAAACGGGCAAAAAGCCACGCCCCGAATCGCGCGACTATTTCAAAGAAGGGCCACGCATGCAGGCCTACCAACAGGTGGCGCAACTCATTCGCTTGCGCACGCAACTGCTCACATCGGTGTTCGAGGGCAACCCAACGGCAGTTTCTATTGGTGCAGGAAAAGCCATTCGCACCATTCAATGGGGAAGCAATGTGTATGTGGTCGGCAACTTTTCGGCTACCGATGCCCAAACAGCCACCATTCCCGCTGGCACTTGGTACAACTACTTGGCTGGCGGCTCGAGCGTGGCTGGCGGCAGCACCGTTACACTGCAGGTCGGCGACTTGCTCATCTTGACCAACAAAAAACTTGAACTGCCCGAAGTGCCATCGTCGTACGACTACGAATATGTTGGCTTCGACGACATCACCACCGAGCAGATAGGCTACATCTACCCCACCATCACCGATGGCGCCATCTACATCGCCTCGAACGAACTGCCACAGCGCGTGCAAATCTACGCCGTAAGCGGTGCTTTGGTAGAATCGGCATACCACACCAACAGCCTGAATGTCAGCCACTTGAAACAAGGCCTCTACCTGATGGTCGTTACCTTCGACAAAAAACAGGAAGCCTATAAGTTTATTCGGAAATAATCTTTTGAAAAGTGAGAAGTGTTCTTGAGTTAGGAGTTAGGAATTAGGAGTGAGGAGTTTTTTAGTTAGAAAGTGTGAAAGTATAAAAGTGTGAAAGTGCTTTCCCCCTTCGGGGGAAACGGGAAAGGGGGCTACGAGCAAGACAATAAATAATAAA
>CAVGYO010000196.1:0-3074 GCA_963633255.1 Erysipelotrichaceae bacterium | reverse complement strand
AATTATTCAACAAAAAAAACAAATTTTATAAACCTCAAAACCATGAACAGATTAAAAATTCTTGTGGCGGCACTCGGTCTGTCGGCGATGTCGCTTGTGGCGCAACAAACAGCGCAAATCGAACAACTAGTTGACAGTGCACAATATGCCGAAGCCGAGCAACTGTGTAATGTAGAGTTGAAAAAATACCCAAAAAACGGTCGGCTATACTACTGGCGGTCGATTGCCAACTTCATGCAAAAAGAGTATGGCAAGGCGCTGCAAGATGTCGATATGATTTTCAAATATGCAAAGAGTTCGGAACTGTCCGTCGGCGAAATATATAAACTGCGCGCTGCAATGTACGAAAAGATGGGAGAATATCGAAAGGCATTGGACGACTGCACCACCGCTATCAAAAAAGACAAGAAAGACGCTGATGCTTATCTGCAACGAGGCGATTTGTACTACAAGTTGATGATTTTTCCAGCAGCCTTGGCCGACTACCAAGCCGCCAGTAAACTCGCACCCACCAACGGCAACTATTTGGTACAGATAGGGCGCTGCCTCTGTTTGATGGATCAAAACGACGAGGCACGCACTGTACTCACATCTGTTACGGCACTCTATCCCAACAATGAAGAAGCGTGGCAACTGTTGGCAGGATTGTCGCTGGCCGAAGACAAAATTACCGAAAGCATCGACCAACAGATTCGCTACCTAAATCTTTCATACAAAAATACGGGGGATTTTGGCGACCACAGACTCCTTTTCGCTACAGCCGACATGCAGTACTCCTATTTGATCAATGCTGTTTCGGAACAGATCCGCAAAAACACAGGCAAGCTAAAAGCGTTCTACACAGTCGTACTGGCGAACATCTACATGGAAAAAGAGTACTACGAAGATGCAATCAAAGAGTTGAACACAATAGAAGCCTATATACAAGAGGCGGATATGTTCATCTTGCCCTACTACAGAGCAGAGTGTTATCTAAAGCTGTATAAGTACAGCAAGGCGATAGCCGAATACACCGCATTGCTAAAAATCGACGAAGAGTATTTTGCATACTGTCGCCTCTATCGCGGCAATTGCTACCTGAACATCGATGACTACACAAACGCCATCAACGACTACTCGTATATCATTCAGAAATTTCCATCAAACGGAGCTGGCTATTATGCGCGTTCTATGGCGCAGTTCGAGCAGAAACGCTACGATGCAGCACTGTCGGACATTACGCGCGCCATCGAACTCAAACCAAATGCGAGATTGTATATTCAACGAGGCCGACTGCACCTTATCAAAGGCGATAGCCTACAAGCTAAAGCCGATTTCGAGCAAGTGTTGACCACCGACAGCACTTACGACGGCACAGTAAGGCAATATGCACTCCACTACCTTGGTCAAGATGCCGAAGCGTTGGCGTGGATGGACAGCGTTCTTGTAGAATACCCCACCAAAGACAACTATTACGATGCCGCCTGCCTCAACGCACTGATGGGACGCACCGAACAGGCTCTGGACGCATTCGAAAAATCCATATCGATGGGCTACCGCAATTTCCACCACATTGCCGTCGATACCGACCTCGACAACATTCGCAACCTGCCGCGCTTCAACGAAATACTCGACAAGTGCCGCCAGCAAGCAGTGCAACGCAAGTTCGATCAACTGCAAGAAATCAGCACTTTACAAAACGATAACCTTTAATTTTGTTTGATTATGCCTGGTTGGTTAATAATTTTGATTATATTTGCAGTGGTCGGTGCCATTTTGGGAATATTCGCCAGTTTTTCAGACGATAGCGATATAAATCCAGCACAAGGTTGCCTTTCGGGAGCGGCTATGGGTGGCGCCGGAGGAGTAGGCTGTATTAGCGCTATCTTGTCGGTAATTTTGCCCATACTCATCGCTGTAATGATTTTTAATTGGCTTTTTAGCGGCTGCTCCTGATTATTTTTGTAACATTTGGCGAAATTATGTCGCATACTTTTGTTCGATATTGGTTGGTGTTTGCTTTGGTGGTTCTGTGTGTGCCACTGGCGTGGGCAGGCGCGGCGGTTACAACTGCCGCATCGCTGGGCTGGTCGTCGCAGCAAATCGAAAAAGCAAACACCGCCGCCAATACCGACTTTTTGACCGACGAAGAAAAAGATGTGATATTTCTGACCAATTTGGTACGGCTCGATGGCGCACTTTTTATGCGCACATTTTTGCAGGCGCACACGCCCAACGATCCCAGCAACTACTATATTTCGTCGCTCTACAACACGCTCCCTTCGGTAAGAAATTTGTCGATGCTGACACCGCACCAATGTCTTTCGGCAACAGCAGCTTACCATGCCAACGACATGGGGCGCACAGGAGGCATTGGGCACGATAGTAGCGATGGCACACCATGTTTTGATCGTGTAAGACGCTGTGGAAGTAGGTTCCATCTAGGCGAAAACTGTTCTTATGGTTACAATTCTGCGGTGGACATCGTTATGCAGTTGCTTATCGACCAAGATGTTCCGTCGCTGGGTCATCGCGAAAACATTTTGAGCCCTGTGTTTAATACGCTGGGAGTTGCCATAAGGCCACACGCGGTACATAAATACAACTGCGTGATGGATTTTTCCAGCGAAAAAATTGTTACAAGAACCACCGTTGCGCCTTCGTATTCGACGACCACTACGACACGCACATCGTACGCTTCGACACCAACAAGAACATCGTCAAATTACGCCACAACGCCAACAAACAATTCTACAACGGTCAAACATTGGCCGCAGCGGTTCTACGACCATTCGGGAAGACATTTTCTGTCGGTGGTGTCGGCGGGCTACACTTACGATTTTTTCAACAATCGGCACTCGGTCGATCTGTCGCTGCTCGATTTTCGTGTAACACTGCTCGGGGTGTCGCTGCTCTGTGCCGAAATGTGCGTGCTACCCTACCGCACAAGCGTGGCCTACAAGCCATCGCTGGCACTCTATTTACCTGTGGGAAAATGTTTTGCGTTTGTGCCATACCTTTCGGCCAATGTCGATGCCACGGGACTTTGGCAGTATATCGATAGGAGTTTCGACTACACATTTGACACCGATTTT
>CAVGYO010000195.1:0-3142 GCA_963633255.1 Erysipelotrichaceae bacterium | reverse complement strand
TACTTCGTCACTGGCAACCTCCAACTAGACTACCCACACGAAATGTTATAGAACCACTTTTCAACTTATCAACAACCGATCAACCAATCAACTAGAAATTAGAAATCCACAACACTTTACAAACTCAATAAAAAAATGTTGCTCGAATACAAAGATGTAGATATTTATCAGGACGAGATGCCTGTGTTGCGTGGCGTGAATTTTAGCGTCGAGCGCGGCGAGTTCATCTATCTGCTTGGCAAAGTTGGCAGTGGCAAAAGCACGCTCATCAAGTCGATGTACGCCGAAGTGCCGATTAAATGCGGCGATGCGCGCATTTTCGACTACAATTTGGCGCGACTGAAACGCAAAGATGTGGCGCTCTTGCGGCGCAAAATAGGCATTGTGTTCCAAGATTTTCAGTTGCTCGGCGACCGCAGTGTCGATAAAAATCTAGAGTTTGTGCTGCGTGCCACGGGCTGGAAGGACAAGCGCAAAATTGCCGAACAGATCGATTTGGTGCTTTCGGTGGTGGGCATGGCCAAAAAGGGTTACAAGCGGCCGCACCAGTTGTCGGGCGGCGAACAGCAGCGTGTGGTCATTGCGCGGGCGTTGCTCAATTCGCCCGAAATCATCGTGGCCGACGAACCCTCGGGCAACCTCGACCCCGAAACAGCCAACGAAATTTTTTCGCTGCTCTACGAAATTTCGCGCGGCGGAACGGCCGTCATCATCGCCACACACAACCACTCGTTCCTAAATGTTTACCCCGGACGCGTTTTCTGCTGCGAAGAAGAAAAACTCATCGAAACAAGTGAGAAGTGTTCTTGAGTTAGGAGTTAGGAATTAGGAGTGAGGAGTGATGCGGCAAAGCCGCAATGACAATTAGTAGCAAGTAGCAAGATACAAGTCGCAAGAAAGATTTTAAGAACATAGAACATAGAGCATAGACAAAATTCATTTGAAAATTTGAAAATTTGAAGATTGTCGGTGCCCAAAATAATTTGCACAATAATCAACCGATCAACCAATCAACCAATCAACCCAAATCTGAAATCTGAAATCTGAAATCTGAAATAATCAACGCCCAATTAGAATCCAATGAAAATACGGCATTTTTTCTACATATTGACGCTTGCGCTTCTCGTTCCTGTGGGGGCGTGGGCGCAGATGGAAGAACCCGTGGCGTGGCACTATCGCCTCGAGCAGACTTCCGATTCGACGGCCGATGTGCTTGTTGCAGCCACCATTGCCAATGGCTGGCACCTCTATTCGCAGTATCAGAACGGCATGGCACTGCCGACGACCATCGCTTTGGCGCAAAACGAAAATTATGCGCTAGCCGACACTTCGGCCTACTGGGAGGAACCAAAATATACCGAACATTACGATGCTGAATTCGACGATACGGAGCGTTTTTTTGTCGGTCAAGTCGAGTTTCGGCGCACCATTCGCCTGCTTTCCGAGGCGGCGTTCAAAATCAGCGGCAGCATCGATGCACAGGCGTGCACGGGCGGGCGCTGCGTGCCTGTAAAAGCCGATTTTTCGCTCGATGTGGCTGGCCAATCGCCTGAAAATGAGCAAATTGCCGACGGAAAAACAGCACCCGATATGTCGCTGCTGTGGTTTTTCTTGCTGGCGTTTGGCGGCGGACTGCTTGGCGTGCTGACACCGTGCGTCTTCCCGATGATTCCGATGACCATCTCCTATTTTATGAAGCATGGCGGCAAGCGACAGGCCGTTTTCTACGGCTTTTCCATCGTGCTGATTTATGTGCTTGTGGGCATTGTGCTGTCGGCCATTTTTGGCGAGGGCTTTGCCAATTTCATCAGCACACATTGGCTGCCAAACGTGCTTTTCACGGTGATTTTTGTGATTTTTGCGGTGTCGCTGTTCGGCTATTTCGAATTTTCGCTGCCGTCGTCGTGGGTGGGCAAGTCGTCGGGCAACGAGCAGAAAGCGGGCTATGTCGGCACATTCTTCATGGCGCTGACGCTGGTTTTGGTGTCGTTCAGTTGCACGCTGCCAATCGCTGGGGCTGTGGCGTTGGGCGCGGCTGGCGGCGGTTTCCTCAAACCGATTGTCGGAATGTTGGGCTTTTCGCTGGCGTTTGCGTTGCCGTTCACTTTCTTCGCTTTTTTCCCAAATCTGCTCCAAAAATTGCCCAAATCGGGCGGTTGGATGAACACGCTCAAAGTCTGTCTTGGCTTTGTGGAGTTGGCGTTTGCACTCAAATTTTTGAGCGTGCCCGACCAGACCTACCACTGGGGCATTCTCGACCGCGAGGTCTATCTGTCGCTTTGGATTACGATTTTTGCGCTTATGGGGTTCTATCTCTTGGGCAAAATTCGCTTCCCATTCGACGATGAGCAGCCCGTGCAGAAATCGTGGTTCCGATTTTTCTTGGTTATCGCCGATTTTGCGTTTGTGGTCTATATGGTGCCAGGGCTTTGGGGCGCACCGCTCAATGCGTTGTCGGGCTGGCTGCCGCCCATGAGTACGCAGGATTTCGATGTGCGTCAAATTGTTGTCGATGGTGCGCACAACCAAACGCCGAGCGTGTGCGGAGCAGCATCGTTTGCCGACCAACTGCATCTGGTGGCGGGCATCGACGGCTATTTCGACTACGACGAGGCGATGGCGTGTGCCAAGGCAAGCGGCAAACCGCTTTTTCTCGATTTCACGGGACACGGCTGCGTGAATTGCCGCAAAGTGGAGCAAAAAGTGCTGTCCGACGCACGCATACAACGGCTGTTGAACGAGCAGTTTGTGGTCTGCGCCCTCTATGTCGACGACAAAGTTATAACTTTGCCCGAAAATTTGCAAATATCTGATAATCAAGGAAATAAAATCGAAATGTTGGGTGAGAAAAATCGTCACATTCAGACCGCCCTGTTCCACGAAAATTCGCAGCCGTGCTACATCGTAGTCAATCCCGCCGATGGTCGTGCGCTTGCCGCCCCCATTCACTACGAAACCGACCCCACCGCCTTCGAAGCCTTTCTGCGCACCGCCATCGGGAAGCAATAAAAATAACTCAATGCTTTAGTAGCAAGTAGCAAGTAGCAAGTCGCAAGAGAGATTTTAAGAACATAGAATATAGAGCATACCCGTTGGCGGAATTAAGTTAGTGCGTATTTAATTCTGCCGATGGGTTTGTTGT
>CAVGYO010000194.1:0-3166 GCA_963633255.1 Erysipelotrichaceae bacterium | reverse complement strand
AAACTTGTTTGAACTATGCCGAGCGTAGCAAAAATGCGTGAAACGAAATTAGAAACAAAAACAAGGAATATGGACAAGTTGAGTTACTCTTTGGGACTGCTCTTTGGGCAAAGCCTGCGCCAAAGCGGCGTGAAAGGCATCGAATACACCGATTTTGCACACGGTGTCGAAGCCATGTGCGAAGGTCATCGTCCCGAAATTTCGGCGCAAGAGGCGCAAGCGTTGGTGAGCGACTATTTCGCCAAAAAAGATGCCGAAGCCGAAGCCGCCTACGCCGATGTGCGCAAAGCAAGCGAGGATTTTCTGCGCGAAAACGCCCGTCGCCCCGAAGTGAAAACGCTGCCCAGCGGCTTGCAATACGAGGTGCTGACCGAAGGCAACGGCGCACGCCCAACCGCCAACGACCGTGTGCGTGTGCACTACCACGGCACGCTCATCGATGGCACGGTTTTTGATAGTTCGGTTTTGCGTGGCGAACCCGCTGTGTTTGGTGTCAAACAGGTTATTGCGGGCTGGGTCGAAGCACTGCAACTGATGCCCGTCGGGGCCAAGTGGCGGCTCTACATTCCCAGCGAACTCGCCTACGGAGCACACGGCGCTGGCGAAGCCATCAAACCGCACGCTGCACTGATTTTCGAGGTAGAACTGCTCGGAATTGAAAAATAATAACAGTGAGAAAGTTCTGTTTAATCGTTGAATCGTTGAATTGATTTTTGGTTGATCGGTTTAACGCATTGGCGTTAATTTCTAATTTCTAGATTTCTAATTTCTGGTTATTGTTGAATCGTTTAATTGAAAAATCAATCTTCAAATAATTATCAATTGTCAATTGTCAATTATCAATTGTCTTGCTACTTGCTACTTGCTACTTGCGACTAAAAAAATTGAAATAACTTAAACTAATTAAAACAATGAAAAAAAACATTTTTGGAGTTGCCGCACTGGCAACCGTAATGTTGGGCTTCGCATCGTGCAACTGCGCACCGAAAGCCAATCTGGAAACCGAAAACGACACGCTCACCTACTGCTATGGCGTTAGCACCACACGCGGTTTGCGCGACTATCTCGCTCGCCTCGATGTCGATTCTACGCAGATGGACGCCTTTATCAAGGGCTTCCTGAAAGCCACCAAAGAGTTGAGCGCCTCCGAAAAAGCCGAAATGGTCGGTATGCAGATTGGCCAACAGGTGGTCGATCAGATGATGCCGCACTTCAAAAGCCTGATTGAGGCCGCCGACTCGACCGCAATCTTCAACGAAGATGCCTACTTGGCTGGTTTCGTCGCTGGAATCACCGAAAACGACCAAATCAAAGACATGGACGAGGCACTCACCTATATCGAAGAGGCCAAAGAACGCCAAGAACTGAAAAAATATGGCGCTTGGAAAGCCGAAAACGAAGAGTGGCTCGCCACTAACGCCGCAAAAGAGGGCGTGGTAACGCTGCCCAGCGGTTTGCAGTACGAGGTGTTGAAAGCAGGCAAAGGCGCAGTGCCAACCGCCGAATCGCGCGTGAAAGTGCACTACCACGGCACACTCATCGATGGCACCGTGTTCGACAGTTCGGTCGAGCGCAACCAACCCGCTGTGTTTGGCGTCAAACAGGTTATCGCTGGCTGGACCGAAGCGCTGCAACTGATGCCCGTTGGGTCTAAATGGCGGCTCTACATTCCGCAGAATTTGGCCTACGGATCGGCCGACCACGGCAAACTCAAGCCCTATTCGACCCTGATTTTCGATGTAGAACTGCTCAGCATCGAAAAATAATCGGTCAGAAAACCCAAAAACAAGAAGCGTTCTGTCAGTAGGACGCTTCTTTTTTCATGCGCACTACGCTATTTTGGCGATATGCACAAAAAACTCGGACGCAGCACGCCCGAGTTTTGTCTGTTTGGCTATTTGTTTTTCGCCGAGAAATTCGCTAACGCATAATCTCTCGCCTACCGTTCGTTAGCGACTATCAATTTGTCGATCCGCGCCATGGCCTCTTGGGTGGCTTCGTGCGTGTTGAAGGTCGAAAGGCGGAAAAAGCCTTCGCCGTGCAGACCAAACCCGACGCCCGGCGTGCCAACCACTTGCGCAGTGTTCAGCAGGTAATCGAAAAAGTCCCACGAGGGCATGCCGTTAGGGCAGCGCAACCAAATGTAAGGCGAATTGAGGCCTCCGCTATAAAAAATGCCTTTTTTGTCGAGTACATCGGTTATCGTCTTCACATTTTGCTTGTAGTAGGCGATATTTTCGTCGGCTTGGCGCAGACCTTCGTCCGACAGGGCGGCCTCCAAACCGCGCTGCGTGGCGTATGGCGACCCGTTGTATTTGGTCGATTGGCGCTGTTGCCACATACGGTTCAGGCTCATGCCGTCGCGCACAAGTTCTTTCGGCACAAAAGTCCAACCGCTGCGCACGCTAGTGAAACCCGCCGTTTTCGACATACTGCAAAACTCGATGGCGCAAGTACGCGCACCATCGATTTCGAAGATAGAGTGCGGTTTGTCCGCCTCGCTAATGAAACGCTCGTAGGCGGCATCGTACAGAATAATTGCGCCGCACGCATTGGCGTAATCGACCCACGCTTTCAGTTGCTGATGGTCGAATGTGGCGCCCGTGGGGTTGTTTGGCGAGCAGAGATAAATCATATCCGACGGGAAATCGGGCGGTGTGGGCAGAAAATTATTTTCGGCCGAACATTCGAGATAGTTCAAACGCTGCCCGTCCATTATCGAAGTGGCTTTGTAGAGCGGATAGACGGGGTCGGGAATCAGCACAGCATTGTCCGACGCAAACAGGTCGGTGATGTTGGCCAAATCGGAGCCGATGCCGTCGCCGATGGTCAGTTCGTCGAAATCGACCGCCACGCCACGGTGCGCATAGTAGCGTTGCACGGCGGCTTTGGCAAATTTGTAGCCGAGTTCGGGGCCATATCCGCGGAATGTTTCGGCGTGTTTCAACTCCTCGTTGGCACGCATCATGGCGTCGGCCGCCACCGCAGCGATGGGGCGCGTAACATCGCCAATACCAAGTTTTATCACATGCGACTTGGGGTGCGCTTTCTGAAAATTGGCGGTACGCTGCGCCACCTCCACAAAGAGGTAATTCTCCTCCAATTTTGCGTAATTCAGATTGATTTTGGACATATTCATTGTTTTTGTTTCTAGATTTCTAATTTC
>CAVGYO010000193.1:0-3173 GCA_963633255.1 Erysipelotrichaceae bacterium | reverse complement strand
CTCAGGCTTGTTATATAAGTCAGCGGGTGAGCCGGAGTTGGTAATCTCTTGGCACCCATCGCCTATTGCAGCGGCTACTTGTTGTGCCACATAGCGTGAGTTGCCCGTCGCTGAGAAATAGTAAATCATAGTGGTTTGTTTTGTTTGCCTATACGAAAAGCCTGCTGAAATAGCGGGTCTATTCTCAACTATGCAATATCTGTGCCACAAAAGGCAGCGTTTCTCTATCGGTTGTGCGGCTGAGAATAGGGGTTATGGAAATTTATTGCTGGCCGCTAAAAATATTTTTCCGAGCCCTCTATTGGGGCATTTTGGTAGAACCAGCCGTCATCGCAAACACCTGTGTTACAGGCTATTTTCCCGTAATGATGCGCTTGATTTCGTTGAGTTTGTTTAGGGCTTCGATGGGTGTGAGGCGGTCGATGTCGGCATTTTTTATCTCGTCGCGCACCTGCACCAGCACTGGGTCGTCGAGTTGGAAGAACGAGAGTTGCAACCCTTCGCGCACGGGCGCACCGTCCAGATTTTTGCCCACAGCCACCGATTGGCGGTTGTCCTGCTCGAGTTGAGTCAGAATCTCGCCAGCGCGCACCACCACCGACTTGGGCATGCCCGCCAGTTTTGCCACATGTATGCCGAAACTGTGTTCGCTGCCGCCACGCACGAGTTTGCGCATGAAAATCACCTTTTTGTCCATCTCTTTCACCGACACATTGTAGTTTTTGATGCGCGGATAAGAGCGTTCCATCTCGTTCAGTTCGTGATAGTGCGTGGCAAAAAGCGTTTTAGCACGACCGTTGGCGCGTTCGTGTATGTATTCGACAATGGCCCACGCTATCGAGATGCCGTCGTAGGTGCTGGTACCACGCCCAAGTTCGTCGAACAGCACGAGGCTGCGAGGCGATAGGTTGTTCAAAATACTGGCTGCCTCGCTCATCTCGACCATAAAAGTGGATTCGCCGAGCGAGATATTGTCGCTGGCACCCACACGCGTAAAAATTTTATCAACAACGCCGATGGTGGCGCTGTCGGCGGGTACAAAACAGCCAATCTGCGCCATCAGAACGATGAGTGCCGTTTGGCGCAACAGAGCCGATTTACCAGCCATATTCGGTCCAGTGATGATGATGATTTGCTGCGTGTCGCTATCGAGATAGACATCGTTGGGGACATAGGCTTCGCCCACGGGCATCTGCCGCTCAATAACAGGGTGCCGCCCCTGTTTGATGTCGATGGCATCGCTGTCGTTCACCACGGGACATTGGTATTTGTACTCTTCCGACACCTGCGCAAACGAGAGCAGACAGTCGAGTTGCGCCACAATGTTGCAGTCGATTTGAATGGGCGGAATGTAATCAGCGACGGCCAGCACCAACTCTGCGAAGAGCCTTGCTTCGATTGCTGCAATACGCTCTTCGGCACCGAGAATTTTCTCTTCGTAGGCTTTCAACTCCTGCGTGATATAGCGTTCGGCTTCGGCGAGAGTCTGCTTACGAATCCAGTCGGACGGCACGCGATTTTTGTAGGTATTTCGCACTTCGATGTAGTAGCCAAACACATTGTTGTAACCCACTTTCAGACTTGGGATGTCGGTTCGTTCGGCTTCGCGCCGCTGCAATTTCAGCAGATAATCTTTGCCCGAAAAGGCGATATTGCGCAGGTCGTCGAGTTCGGAATCGACGCCAGCGGCTATCACATTGCCTTTGTTCATCATCAACGGCGGATTGTCGGTGAGTTCTTTGGCAATGCGTTCGCGAATGAGCGTGCAGGCGTTGAGTTGTTCGCCAAATCGTTGCAACATCGGATTTTTGGCGTCGGTACAGATTTTTTTGATGGGCGCAATGGCCTCCAATGCGTAACGCAACTGCCCCATTTCGCGCGGTGTGATGCGCCCCACAGCCACTTTCGACAAAATGCGCTCCAAATCGCCAATGGTCGCCAGCAAATCGGCGATGGTGTGGCGTGCTTTGGGATATTTGAAAAAATGCGACACCACACTCAAACGGTCTTCGATGGGTTTTACATCTTTCAGCGGGAAGGCAATCCAGCGGCGCAGCATACGGCCACCCATCGGGGTGAGTGTGCGGTCGATGACGGAACAGAGCGTGCGTGCGCCCTCGTTGGTCGAGCCGAAGAGTTCCAAATTGCGCACCGTAAACTTGTCGAGCCACACAAAGCGGTCGGTTTCGATGCGCGACAGGTGCGTGATGTGGCTTATCTGCTGATGGTGCGTGGCGTCCAAATAGTAAAGCACTGCGCCAGCCGCCACCACGCCCAGCCGCAGGTCGTCCACGCCGAAGCCTTTGAGGTTCTGCACCTCGAAATGTTTTTGCAGTCGGTCGTGCGCAGCCTCGCTAGTGAAAACCCAGTCGTCCTGCTCTTGCGTGTGAAATTTTGCGCCAAATGCCGCCTCGAAATCGCGCCGCTTGCCGTATTCGTAGAGCACCTCTTTGGGTGCGAAACTGCTCAAGAGTTTTTCGACATAATCGAGCGTGCCTTCGCCCACAAGAAATTCGCCCGTCGAGATATCGAGAAACGAAACGCCCGCCTGCTGTTTGACCAGATGCACCGCTGCCAAAAAGTTGTTCTCCTTGACATTCAGCACATTATCGTTGGTCGAAACGCCGGGCGTTACCAATTCGGTAACGCCACGCTTCACCAGTTTGCGTGTCAGTTTTGGGTCTTCGAGTTGGTCGCAGATAGCCACGCGCAAACCCGCCCGCACCAGTTTTGGCAGATAGGTGTCGAGTGCGTGGTGCGGAAAACCCGCCATGGCGGTTGCGTTGGCATCTTTGTTGGAGCGTTTGGTGAGTGTGATGCCCAAAATTTCGGCGGCCATCTCGGCATCTTTGTCGTAGGTTTCGTAGAAGTCGCCACAACGGAACAAGATGATCGCATCGGGATATTGGTTCTTGATATCGAAGAACTGTTGCATCATCGGTGTCAGTTTCTGGGCCATAATTTTTTTTAGTTTGAAAGTTTTGTTGAATTGTTGAATTGTTGAACTGTTGAACTGTTGAAGCGTTGAATCGTTGAATCGTTGAATTGATGAATTGATGAATTGATGAATTGTGGATTTGGTGATTTGCAGTTAGTTGTGGTTACCGAATAATTCTTAATTATTCATTCTTAATTGTTAATTTGGTTCGTGGCCCCCTTTCCCGTTTCCCCCG
>CAVGYO010000192.1:0-3175 GCA_963633255.1 Erysipelotrichaceae bacterium | reverse complement strand
CTCACTTAAACAATCCCTTGCGCCATCATGGCTTTGGCCACTTTCATGAATGCGGCGATGTTTGCGCCTTTCACATAATCGACCGAGCCGTCGGGTTGCGTGCCGTATTTGACGCACTGTGCGTGAATATCGCCCATGATTTGGCGGAGTTTTGCGTCCACCTCGTCCTTGCTCCAACTGATGTGCATGGCATTTTGTGTCATCTCCAAACCCGACACCGAAACACCGCCAGCGTTGGCCGCCTTGCCAGGTGCATAGAGAATTTTCGCCTCTTGGAAAACCTTGATGGCTTCGGGTGTCGAAGGCATATTGGCACCTTCCGAAACGGCAATCACGCCATTGGCAACCAAGGCGCGTGCGTCGTCGCCGTTAATTTCGTTCTGCGTAGCCGACGGCAGTGCTATCGTGCATTTTTCGTGCCACGGACGACCGCCAGCCACATATTTGCAGCCATATTTTTCGGCATATTCGCGAATGCGCCCCCGGTAAACCTGTTTCAGTTCGAAAATATAGTCCAACTTTTTGCGATCGATGCCGTCGGGGTCGTAGATGTAACCGTCGCTGTCGCTCATAGTCAGCACTTTGCCGCCCAACTCAAGCACTTTTTCGGCCGTGTAGGTGGCCACATTGCCCGACCCAGAGATGCAGATGGTTTGCCCTTTCAGGTCGCTGATGCCGCGACTTTTCAGCATATTCATCAGAAAATAGATGTTGCCATAGCCCGTGGCTTCGGGACGAATGAGCGATCCGCCAAACTCGATGCCTTTGCCCGTGAATGTGCCTGTGTTTTCGCGTGCCAATTTCTTGTACATACCATACATATAGGCCACTTCGCGTCCGCCCACGCCAATGTCGCCCGCAGGAACATCGGTGTCGGGGCCGATATTGCGCCAGAGTTCCAGCACCAACGCCTGACAAAAACGCATGATTTCGGCGTTCGATTTGCCGCGTGGCGAAAAGTCGGAACCGCCCTTGGCACCGCCCATCGGCAGCGTGGTAAGCGCATTTTTGAATGTCTGTTCAAACGCCAAAAATTTCAGAATCGACGGGCAAACCGATGCATGAAAACGCATACCGCCTTTGTAAGGTCCGATGGCGTTGTTGTGCTGTATGCGGTAGCCCATATTGGTCTGCACACGCCCTTGGTCGTCCACCCAATTAACCCGAAACGAAATGATGCGGTCGGGAATGCAGAGGCGCTCAATCAAGTTGGCGCGTTCAAATTCTGGATGCCGATTATACACCCCTTCAATCGAAGTCAGCACCTCGTGCACGGCCTGAATATATTCGGGTTCGTTCGGAAAACGACGCTGCAAATTATCTATCACTTTTTGAGTTTCCATAACACTTTTTGAGTTTTTGTGATACTTTTTGTTTATTTCACGCTGCAAAAGTACAAGATTTTTTGCAAATCAGCACCAAACAACACCACAACTAAACAAAGAAAAGCAGCAAAAAACACAATTTTTACCGCCAAATTTCACCATATTCGTTTTATTTGCTAATTTTGCACGATTTTTCGAGTACTTTTTTGCCATGCAAATTATCACTACCAAAAACGAACTCGCCCAGCGTGTGGCCGACTGCAAAAAGGCAGGGCTGCGCATCGGTTTTGTGCCGACAATGGGCGCGCTGCACGAAGGCCACCTGACGCTTGTGCGCCGAGCCGTGGCCGAAAACGACCGCTGTTTTGTGAGCGTATTTGTCAATCCCACGCAATTCAACGACAAAAACGACCTTGCCAACTACCCGCGCACGCTCGATGCCGACGCGCGTCTGCTCGAATCGGTAGGCTGCGCCTATGTGTTCGCCCCAACGCCCGACGAGATGTACGATGCCGCCGAGATGGCTGCACCGTTTGCATTCGATTTTGGCGGTCTCGACCAAGTGATGGAGGGCAAATTCCGCCCAGGGCACTTCAATGGTGTGGTGCAAGTGGTGAGCAAACTGTTTCGCCTTGTGCAGCCCGACAAAGCCTATTTTGGCGAAAAAGATTTTCAGCAACTGGCCATCATACGGCGCATGGTGCAGGTGATGAATTTCCCCATCGAAATAGTGGGTTGCCCCATTGTACGCGAGTCGAGCGGACTGGCACTCAGCAGCCGCAACGCCCTGCTTACGCCCGAACAGCGACAAATCGCCACACACATATCGGCCGTGTTGAAAGAGAGCACGCAATTTGCCCTCGAAACCACGGTACACGAACTGCACGACGCTGTGGTGGCTGCCATCAACCGCAAAGACGACCTCGATGTGGAGTATTTCGACATCGTGAACGGACACACGCTGCAATCGGTCGAAAAATGGGACGACGCCGACTACATTGTGGGCTGTGTTACAGTCTATTGTGGAAAAATCCGACTCATCGACAATATCCGCTACAAATAACCACCAAACGCACGAAATGGTTCGACTCTACAACGAAAATCCAAACCCGAAAATCATTGCGCACATCGCCGAAATACTGCGCAACGGCGGCATCGTTATCTATCCGACCGACACCGTTTACGCCATCGGCTGCGATATGTACCAACCGCGCGCCATCGAAAAAATTTGCCGCTTCCGTGGCCTCGACCCACGCAAAGCGCAACTTGCCATCGTTTGCCACGACCTCAGCGCGGTGAGCGAATATGCACGCATCGACAACAGCGCATTCAAACTGCTAAAACAGAACCTGCCCGGCGCATTCACATTTATATTGCCAGGCAGCAATCGACTGCCAAAACTTTTCAAAGACCGCAAAACCATCGGCATACGCATACCCGACAACAACATTGTGCGCGCCATCACAGCCGCTCTCGGCAACCCACTGATGACCGCCTCTATCAAAGACGACGAACTGTCGGAATACGAAACCGACCCCGAACTGCTGCAAGAAAAATATGGACACATGACCGACATCATCATCAATGGCGGCACGGGCGGCACAACGCCCTCTACCATAGTCGATTGCACTGGCGACGAACCACAAATTACACGCCAAGGCGCAGGCGAACTCACTATTTGATAAAGGGGACTTTTATAAATTCCCCGTTTTGTAAAAAAATAATAACTGCTAGATTTCTGAATACTTTTGTGCGCTTTTTGTTTTTGGGTTGCATCTGTCTGACTTTCACTCAATTACAATGCCACCGCATTGCGTTTTCGCTCAAGTAAAACATCTGCTAACCCAAAA
>CAVGYO010000191.1:0-3180 GCA_963633255.1 Erysipelotrichaceae bacterium | reverse complement strand
AGTAACGGAAGCGTTGAATTGTTTATTTGAAGATTTGAAGATTTGAAGATTTGAAAATTATTGTGGCGTTGTTGGTACCGAAAACTAGAAATTAGAATTTTTGCGATTAGCGAGAGCAGTGCCAAACTCGTTTGAGCAATGCCGAGCGTAGCAAAAATCAAATGAATTTAGAAATTAAAAAAACAGAAACTTCCACCACTGCATTACTGCGATTTTTGGCATAAAATTTGATAGTATTTTAATAAAAAAGTACAACTATGACACAACACATTACCGACCAAAATTTTGATGAACTGCTGGCTAACAATCCTGTGGTTCTTGTCGATTTTCACGCCACATGGTGCGGTCCGTGCCGCATGCTGGGGCCGATTGTCGATGAACTGGCCAACGCCTACGAAGGCCGCGTGCTGGTGGGCAAAGCCGATGTAGAAGAGGCTACTGCCGTGGCCGAACGCTTTGGCATACGCAGCGTTCCAACGATTCTTTTCTTCAAAAATGGCAAGCAAGCCGACCAAGTGATTGGGGCTGTGCCGCGCGCTAAATTGGCAGAAAAGATAGAGGCACTGCTCTGATTATCTGATTGGTAACAAGTCGCAAGAGAGTGCAAATGTAGGGACGCGGCATGCCGTGTCCTTTTTTGTGGATTTGGGAATTGGGTTGATCGGTTGATTATTGTGCAAATAAATTTGGGTACAGACTATCTTCAAATTTTCAAATCTTCGAACAACTAAATAACTGAAAATCAGATAATTATTTCATCTTTGCTTTGTTCTAAAAAAATGGATTTTCGACCGTTACAGTTGCCGAACATAGATTTTGCGCAGCGCCCCATTGTGATTGCAGGTCCGTGCAGTGCCGAGACCGAAGAGCAGACACTTGCAACAGCGCAGCAGTTGGCGCAGCACGGCATACAGATTTTTCGCGCTGGACTTTGGAAACCGCGCACCAAACCTGGCTGTTTCGAGGGCGTTGGCAGTAGAGGCTTGCCGTGGTTGCAGCGTGTGAAAGCCGAAACGGGCATGCTCGTTGCTACCGAAGTGGCGACAGCGGCTCATGTGCGCGAGGCGTTGGCGGGCGGCATCGATATGGTGTGGCTCGGCGCGCGCACCACGGTCAATCCGTTTGCGGTGCAGGAGATAGCCGATGCGCTGCGTGGTGCTGACATTCCCGTGTTGCTGAAAAATCCCATCAATCCCGATTTGGAGTTGTGGATTGGGGCGATAGAGCGCATCTACAACGCTGGCATACGCCAAATTGCGGCTGTACATCGCGGTTTTGGCTTGTCCGACACAAAAATATACCGCAATCCGCCACAATGGCACATTCCGATAGAGTTGCATCGCCGACTGCCAAAATTGCCGATTTTTTGCGATCCGAGCCACATCGGCGGCAAGCGCGCACTGGTTGCACCGCTATCGCAGCAGGCTATGGATTTGCAGTTCGACGGGCTGATGATAGAGAGCCATTGCGCTCCCGATGCGGCTTTGAGCGACAGCGAGCAGCAGATTACGCCCGCCGAACTCGGACTGCTTTTGCAGCAGTTGATTATTCGCAAAACGAATCAGCCCACCGAAGCATTGGCCGATTTGCGCCGCCAAATCGATGCAATCGACAGCGAACTGCTCGAAACCTTGGCCAAGCGTATGCGTGTTTCGACCGAGATAGGCGCATACAAAAAAGCACACAGCGTGGCAGCGTTGCAGACGGGTCGTTACAACGAAATTTTAGAAAAACGCCTTGCCGACGGCGAAAAATTGGGGTTGAGCGACGACTTTTTGCGCACCATTTTGGAGGCCATTCACACCGAATCGGTGCGTGTGCAGTTGGACTTGATGAGCAAATAACCCTACTCGCAAAACGCTATGCGTGGGCGCACATCGCGGTCGAGTGGCGACTGAAAGCGCAGTTGCACGGGCAGTAGCCATTTTCCCACTTTTTGCGCCAAAGTTGGCTCTTCGTCGGGAACGGCGAGCGTTTTGAGTTGCTGCAAATTGTCGGCGGCAATAGCATAGTAATGTTTGCTTTGCAGCGAGGTAACACAGAGCGTCCAGTCGCACAGATTGCCAATGATAGAGAGCGATTCGCAGGCGGGGTCGAACGGCGGAATGTCGATTTGGTGCAACGCATAACTGCCCGCTTCGAGCATAAAAAAGCGTTTTTGCGCATCGCCAATGAACGCCAGCGCACGGCGGTCGCGAAATTCGGTAACAAAAATGTGGCGCACCTCCACGCTATCGGGCAAAGCGATAGCACGCACATACGGGCGGCCGCGCTGCATCTTCAGATTGAACAGTTTTCCTTCGGAATCGACAATAAGATAGCCATTGTCGTACTCCTTGCGGTTGGTGCCGTTGCCCGCCACGATTTTGGCAGGAAAGGTGAACCCTTTTTTCAGCAACATTTGCGTGAAACGGTCGCTTTTGTCGCTGTTCACCGCATTGGTAGCCATATCGATGAACTCGATGCCGCTGTTGGTAATGCGAAAAACATCGTCGGGCATCTGCAGATCGACGCGCCCCGACAGTGATTCGAGCAGCGGATAGAGCGCCACTTGTGGGCGATTTACATCGCTCGGCGCAGTGCGGAAATTGAAATTTGTGGTCTGAATCACTCGTGGATTGACCGCCACACCACAGAGCGAATCGGGCAGCCGCCCTTCGGAAAGGAGTTGGCGGTAGTAGAAAGCGGGCAGAATGCTATCGAACTGCGCTGCGGTGTAGGTGTGGCCGCTGCAATCGGTGTAGTGCATGATGCCGTCGCGGCTCTGTGTCTGTGCAAAATCGCCCACCACCGAACTGTAGAGCGTGAACGGTGTTTTGGTCGAGCCATCGGTTGCAAAATGGTACGCCCACGGCACTATCCAAGCCACCAAAGCCACACAGACGGTGCCCAAAAAGAGGTGACCGCCCAACAACAGATATTTTTCGAGATTGTTCATGATTCCTTTAGTGTGAAAGTTTTGTTGAATCGATTTTTAGTTGATTGGTTGATCGGTTGATTGGTTGATCGGTTCTGATTTCAAATTTCAAATTGTTGAACTGTTGAAGAGTTGAATTGGTTATTTGCAGTTGGCTGTGGTTACCGAATAATTCTTAATTATTCATTCTTAATTATTAATTTTGTTTGTGGCCCCCTTTCCCGTTTCCCCCGAAGGGGGAAAGCCTTCGTTTAATTATGAGT
>CAVGYO010000190.1:0-3182 GCA_963633255.1 Erysipelotrichaceae bacterium | reverse complement strand
CCACAGCCAACTTTTTAATTGATAATTGATAATTGACAATTGACAATTATTTGAAGATTTGAAGATTTGAAGATTTGAAGATTTGAAGATTTGAAGATTATTTTTCCAATTCAACAGCTCAACAATTTGAAATTTGAAATTTGAAATCAAAATCAACGACCGATCAACCAATCAACCACAAAAAACTCTCACACTAAATCCATGTCGGGACTGAAAAAATTGGCGCAAGAGACCGTGATTTACGGGTTGAGCAGCATTGTCGGTAAATTCCTGAACTGGCTGCTCGTGCCGCTCTACACCTTTGTGCTGGCGCAGCAGTCCGACTATGGCATCGTTACCAACCTGTATGCTTGGACCGCTTTGCTGATTGTTGTTCTGACTTACGGCATGGAAACGGGCTTTTTCCGCTTTGCCAACCGCGACGACCAGCGCCCAAACCGCGTTTATACCACGGCATTGACTTCGGTCGGCACTACTTCGCTCATTTTTGCCGTTTGCTGCGTGCTGCTCAAACAGCCGATTGCCAACGCTTTGGGCTACGCCACGCACGCCGAGTTTATCTCGATGCTTGGCATTGTGGTGGCGTTAGACGCTTTTGCGAGCATTCCGTTTGCCTACCTGCGCTACAAGCGGCAAGCCGTGCGTTTTGCGGCGCTCAAACTGCTGTTTGTGCTTTTGAATATCGCGCTCAATCTGTTTTTCCTACTGGCGTGCCCGAAAATTATGGCGTGGAAACCCGAACTCATTTCGTGGTTCTATCGACCCGATTACGGCGTTGGTTATGTTTTTGTGGCCAATATCCTGTCCACCGCCATTCAAACGCTCTGTCTGCTGCCTGCCATTGTGGCCGAAAAGTACGATTTTTCGTGGGCGGTGCTGCGGCAAATGTTGCGCTATTCGCTGCCGCTGCTCATTTTGGGCGTGGTGGGCATTATGAACCAGACTGTCGATAAAATTCTATTCCCGTTCCTCTACACGGCTGGCGATGCGCAGGCCGAACTCGGCATCTACGGCGCATGTTTCAAAATCGCCATGGTGATGATGATGTTCACGCAGGCGTTCCGCTACGCCTACGAACCGTTTGTGTTTGCGCAGCACAAGGACCGCAACAGCGTGGAGGCCTACGCCGATGTGATGAAATACTACATCATCGCTTCGCTGCTCATTTTGTTGGGCATGATTTTCTTCCTCGACATTCTGAAACTGATTATCAGTCCCACCTACTGGTCGGGCTTGCGCGTGGTGCCGATAGTGCTGTTTTCGTACATTTTTCAGGGCGTATTTTTCAATTTGTCGCTGTGGTACAAACTCACCGACAGAACCATCTACGGCACCTATTTTTCGCTGATAGGTTGTGTTATTACGCTGTTAATCAATATCTTATTTGTGCCGATTTGGAGTTATATGGCTTCGGCGTGGGCGTCGTTTGCCTGCTATTTCACCATCATGGTGTTGTCGTATGCCGTTGGCCAAAAATACCTGAAAGTGCCGTACGATTTGAAAGCGATAGGCGGCTATTTTGCGCTTGCGCTTGCGCTGTTGGGCGTTTATCTGCTGGTCATACACTATTTGAGCGACATCGTTTGGGCGTGTTACCTCTGCCGCATCGCCTTGCTTGCGATTTTCGTGCTGGTAGTCTACCGCCTCGAATGGCAAAAATTTAGTCGCAAGATGTGAGTGGTAAGAGAGATTTTAAGAACATAGAACATAGAGCATAGACTTTTTAATTGACAATTAGTAGCAAGTAGCAAGATACAAGTAGCAAGACGAGTGAGGAGTTAGGAATTAGGAGTGAGGAGTTTTTTAGTGTGAAAGTATGAAGGTTTGAAAGTGCGAAAGTGCCTTTCCCCCTTCGGAGAAAACGGAATAAATTCTTGCGACTTGCGACTTGCTACTAACCAGAAATTAGAAATACACAAAGAGTGTTTAACCAATTAAATTAAAATGAGAAAACTCAGATTTTTTGCAGCCTTGTGCTGCGCTGCAGCGGTGTTTGCTGCTTGCGAAAACAACGATCCGAAAAACGACTCAAACAACTCAAACAACACCCAAATCAACTACGACGCCACTGGCCATGAAAACGGTTATGGCTATGTCGATCTTGGCTTGCCGAGCGGCACTAAATGGGCTACCTGCAATGTAGGCGCAACAAACCCCGAAGAGTACGGCAACTATTACGCTTGGGGCGAAACCACTACAAAAGACACATGCTCGTGGGATACCTACAAATATGGTTCGGGGTACGACGAACTGACCAAATACTGCACTGATAGCCGTTATGGTAAAGGTGGCTTTACCGACAACCTTACCACGCTCGAAACCTCCGACGATGCTGCCACCGCCAACTGGGGCGGCAAATGGCGTATGCCAACCGATGCAGAGTGGCAAGAACTCATCGAGAAATGCACCTGGACTTGGACAACCTTGAACGGTGTGAAAGGCTACGAAGTGAAAGGCACCAACGGCAACACCATTTTTCTCCCTGCGGCGGGCTGTCGCTACTACGACGACCTGCTCTACGCGGGCTACTACGGCTACTTCTGGTCGAGTTCGCTCGGCACGGACGGCACGGACGGCCCGTACAGCGCGTGGAGCGCGTACTTCTACTCGGGCAATGTGGGCAGGGTCGGCAACAACCGCATCTATGGACGGTCCGTTCGCCCTGTGCTTAAATAGTCGCAAGTAGCAAGACGAGTGAGGAGTGAGGAATTAGGAGTGAGGAGTGATGCGGCGAAGCCGCAGACAATTGACAATTGATAATTGATAATTGACAATTATTTGAAGATTTGAAGATTATTGCGGCGTTGTTGGGTGCGATTCTGTCCCTCTGCTTGGAGCGGAGCGGAAAGATAGGGGGACGAGGAGCGACAGCGACGGAGGGGGTTGAGAACAATTAACAATTAAGAATGAATAATGAATAATTAAGAATTATTCGGTAGCCACAACCGATCAACCGATCAACCAAAAATCAATTCAACGCTCCAACAATAACCAGAAATTAGAATTTTTGCGATAAGCGAGAGCAGTGCCAAACTAGTTTGAGCAATGCCGAGCGTAGCAAAAATCAAATGAAAATTGAAATTTTTGCGATAAGCGAGAGCAGAGTCAAATTTATTTGAACTATGCCGAGCGGAGAAAAAATGCGCGAAGCGAAATTAGAAATTAACGCCAATGCGTTAAAC
>CAVGYO010000189.1:0-3209 GCA_963633255.1 Erysipelotrichaceae bacterium | reverse complement strand
AATTCTAAATTCATAACTCTTAATTGTGCGAAGGCGTTCCCCCTTCGGGGGAAAACGGAATAAATTCTTGCGACTTGCTACTTGCTACTTGCGACTAACTAGAAATTAGAAATTAGAAATCAGAATCAACAACCAAACTTGAGTTATTTGTACATCTGACGGAGGAGTGCCGATTCGTGCCGAAACGCTTTGCGCAGATGGTCGGGGGCAAGCACTTCGAGGTTGGAGCCGTGCTTGCGCAGTTCCTGCACAAAGTCGTAGGTGGGCGCCACACGGTAGGTGAAAATGCTGTACGCCTCGTTGCATTCGACCTCTACTTGCGTGCTGTGAATGGGCAGCGTGCGAATGTAGTTGGCCGCCTCTGCCCCGACTTTCACGCGAATAAATTCGGCTTCGTTCAGGCGATGATCCACGCCAAACTGATTCTGAAAAAAGAGGCGCGGATCGAACTCTTTGGGCATTTTGTAGGGTTTGTCGGTGCCAAAAATCTCCTCCATACGGTCGAGCGCATAGACGCGCGGCTCGCTCTCTTCGGGGTGGTCGTCGGGCTTGCCAACCAAGTACCAGCGGCGTTTGAACACTTTCAGACAGTAGGGCGCAAGCAAAAACGAATGCCCTTCGGTGCGGTCGAAACGCTTGTAGGTAACCTGCAAATGGCGATTTTCGCGCATGGCCGAAACGATGGTCGAGAGAAAACGGCTGCCTTCGGGAATCTGTTCGAAAAGAATGCGGTTTTGCATATCGCCAGCGATATTGACCATGTTTTTTACGGCAAAAGTATCGATGAGCCAAGCGCGCACGCCATGCCCTTCGGCATCGCCCAAGTTGGCGAGCGAATAGCGTTTTGTGGTGTGGTTGCACACAATTTCGATGCCAAACATTTCGAAAATCGTATCGCGGTGGCGATGAAAATTCCGCTCGCCGTATTCGGTGGCGTGTGTGTCGTTGTAGGTCGAATGCGCCCACCGTCGGTCAATCTCTTCGCGCGAAATTTGCCCTGCCGAATAGATGGTATCGACCAGCCATATCAGGCGTTGAAAAAGTTTGTTTTGTGCTGCCATAGCGTGATTTTATCAAAAAGCAGCGACCCATATTGCATGAGCCGCTGCCCTATTTTTGTCAATAGTGTTTATGCCAAAAATTTGCGAATGTTTTCGGCCACTTGCGCAGGTGTGAAACCGAGTTTTTCGTCGAGCACTTTGTAGGGTGCCGAAAATCCGAACGATTCCAGACCATAGACAATGCCATCGGCACCAACCAGTCCTTCGAGATTGACAGGCAAACCTGCCGTCAAACCGAATTTCCGAACGCCATGCGGCAATACTTTTTCCTGATATTCAGCCGATTGCGAGCGGAACAAGCCTTCCGACGGTACCGAAACGACCCGAATCCGTTTGCCTTCGCCACGCAAAATGGTGGCAGCCTCGCAAAGTGTGGAGACTTCGCTGCCCGAAGCCACCAAAATCACATCGGGATTGCCGTCGCAAGTTACGATGTATGCGCCTTTCGCTGCATCGCGGTTGTTGGTTGGCAAGTCGTTGATATTCTGGCGACTAAGAATGATGGCCGACGGTGTGAGCGTGTTTTCCATCATCAGTTTGTAGCATTCGGTGCACTCTTCGGCATCGGCTGGGCGCAACACGAGCATCGAATTGCGTCCGTGGTGATTTTTCAGTTTCTCCATCAAGCGGATTTGTGCCTCCTGCTCCACAGGTTCGTGCGTTGGGCCGTCTTCGCCCACACGGAACGCATCGTGCGACCAGATAAATTTGACGGGCAGTTCCATCAAAGCGGCCATGCGCACGGCAGGTTTCATATAGTCGGAGAAGACGAAGAATGTGGCGCAAGCCGCAACGACGCCGCCGTGCAACGCCATGCCAAGGCAAACGCAAGCCATTGTGAGTTCGGCCACGCCAGCCTGCAAAAATGCGCCACTGAAATCGCCGCGCGTCATGGCGTGCGTCTGTTTCAAAAATCCGTCGGTCTTGTCGGAGTTCGACAGGTCGGCACTCGACACCACCATATTTTCGACCTGCTTGGCCAGTTGCGACAGCACCGCTGCCGATGCGGCACGCGTGGCGCTGTTGGGTTTCTGTTCCACTTTGCTCCAGTCGATTTGCGGTGCTTTGCCCGAGAAGAAGCGTTCCATTTTTGCTGCCAATTCGGGATTTGCAGCCGCCCATTGGGCTTTTGCAGCGCGTTTTTTGGCAACAATCTCTTTCAATTCGGCCTCGCGGCGAGCGTATATTTCTTTGGTTTCGGCAAAGAATTGGAACGCATTGTCGGGGTCGCCACCGAGCGCTTTCACCGTGTTGCGGTAGGCATCGCCACCGAGCGGTGCGCCGTGTGTGGCGCAGTTGTGTTCGTAACTCGAGCCGTCGGCTTTTAGCGCGCCTTTGCCCATGATGGTGTGTCCGATGATGAGCGTTGGACGCTCTTTTTCGGCTTTGGCGGCAGTCAGTGCCTCGCGAATGGCTTTCACATCGTGCCCATCGATTTTGATGACACGCCAGCCCCACGCTTCGTATTTTTTAGCGGTGTCCTCGCAAGTTACAGCGGCGGTTTCGGTCGAAAGTTGAATGTCGTTCGAGTCGTAAAACATGACGAGATTGTCCAACCCAAGATTGCCCGCCAAGCGTCCTGCGCCTTGCGAAATCTCCTCCTGCACGCCACCATCAGAAATGTAGGCGTAGATGGTTTGGTTCATCACATCGCCAAATTTGGCTTTGAGAAATTTGGCTGCAATGGCTGCACCCACAGCAAAGGCGTGTCCTTGTCCGAGCGGACCCGATGTGTTTTCGATGCCACGCTCCACATCAACTTCGGGGTGGCCGGGCGTTACACTGCCCCACTGACGCAGTTGTTGCAGTTCGTCCAACGAAAATTTGCCCGTGCAAGCCAACACCGAATAGAGCATCGGTGCCATGTGTCCCGGGTCGAGGAAAAAGCGGTCGCGGCTCTCCCAACGCGGATTTTGCGGGTCGTATTCCAAAAATTCGGAATAGAGTACATTGATAAAGTCTGCGCCGCCCATTGCGCCGCCCGGATGGCCCGAATTTGCCTTCTCGACCATCGATGCCGCCAACACACGAATGTTATTGGCCGCTCTGTTCATTTGTTCTACAGTGTTCATAGTATTTTTTAGATTTCTAATTTCTGATTTCTAATTTCTAATTTCGCTTCGCGCATTTTTTCTCCGCTCGGCATAG
>CAVGYO010000188.1:0-3227 GCA_963633255.1 Erysipelotrichaceae bacterium | reverse complement strand
TCAAAAACTGTACTGCACAAACAGGCGAAAATCGGTTTTGTGGCAGCCTGCTATTTGTGTAAGACCGCTGCCTATCTGCGTGCGTCCGTCGGTGTAGTAGGTTTGTGCCACGCGCAGAAAAAGTTTCAGACCGCGAATTATTTCGTAATCGACATTCAAGTACCAGCGGCTGCCCACGCCATACATCGACGGTGCAAAACCTGCACTCGGCACATCGCGTTCGTAGAGCGAAAAACGGTTGTCGTAGGCCGTTGCATCGAAATAGGCGTAGCGCGCACTCAGCGTCAAATCGATGGCACGAAATGTGTATGCCACATCTTGCGCCAACAGAAATCCGTGCGACGGTGTTTCGTGGTCTATCCGCACCCGATTCCACTCTACCACGCTCCGCAAATCGAGTCCTAATGCGCTGTAAGTCAGATAATAACGCAGCGATAATTTGCGATTGTCGGCCAAAAATGTGGTGGCTTCTTGACTAAGGTCGGCGGCTTTTGTCTCCTTGTAGCGATAGCGCAAGCGCGCATACATCGACAAGCGGCGGCTGGGCATAAACTCCACATGCAGCAGCGTGGCGTAGCCTTGCGTGGGGCGCGGCACAGTGTAGGTTATCCACGGCGTTTTGTAAAGGTCGGCGTAGGCGGCTATCTTCCAATTACGCACTGGTTTTATTTCGCTGCCGATGTAGATGCCGTGTTCGTTGCGTGTGTGGCTACTCTGACCAAAGGCATTGGCAAAAATCAGGTCGTAATTTTTGGCATAATAGCGGTGCGACAGCACAAAACTGAGGGTCGAAATGGGCGCAAAGGTGAGCGTGTTGAGCGTGGCAACTGCGCCCCAACCCGTTACAGCGGTCTCGCCAAACAGACCGAACCCACGCCACACAAGGTGGTAGTCGATGCTGGCGGCAAACTGACTATTTCCCCGAAAATAGTACTGCTGATAGGGCTTCGGGGTGTAGTCTATCGGTGTGCCGAGCCAGGTCTGCACAGCCGTGGCACCAATGCGAAAAAACTTGTACCGATAGGAGATGTTTCCGCCCAACACATGCGTGCCGACGGTGCGTTGCCGCGCACATTCGCTCGGCGTGCGGTGGTAGCCATCTTTTTTGAACGAGGTGAATGCGCCGCCGCTTGTGTCGGCATCCATCTGGCGAAACGAGTAGAACGCCGTGGCATCGAAGTCGCCAAATTTGACCGTTGCGCCCATGCCACGCAAAAAGTTGTATTCGTCGGTCGATGAGTGGCGTTTCAGACCGCGTGTGCGTGCGCCAATGTTGGTGGCCATGGCGGTTGCGCCCATGTTCAAATCTTGCCTGATAACCAATCCTTGCCCGAAATTGGCGCGGTAGTCGCCCAGCACGATGGTCGAAAACTTCCACAGTTTGTTCACCTGCAGAAATCCCGAATAGGAGTCGAACAGTTTTTTGTTGTAATCGCCCACCCACTGCTCGCCAGCGTCTTTTTCCATGGTCAAACCAGCCTCCAACTTGTTGCTGCTGCGCAGGCGGTAGCGCAACGAGGTGTAGAATGGGTCGCCTACATAGCGTGCGTTCGGTTTTTCGGCCAATGCTTCGGGCGAAATCGACGAAAAGCCTTGCCGCTGCTCGAAAGTGCCATCGAAACGCGCGGTCAGTGTGTGTTTGCTGTCGCGCATCACATCACGAAAATTCCACGCCACATCGTCGCCCGAAGCCGCCACGCGCACAAACGGCAACAGCAGTTGAATGGTGAACAAATCGAACCCATCGACCAACTGCAACTCGTAGATAGTCTGCATGCGCTCCACCTTGTAGAGGTAGTACATCAGATTTTCTATCTGCATATCGTTCAAAAACTGCAGTTGCGCCAACTCTTCGGGCGTGGTGTTGTTCAGATTGATGGGCGATTCGTAAATGGCCGCCAAATCGTCGTAAAGGTCGCCGTAATCCACTTCGCCTTCTTCGACATCTTCCATCAGAAAGTCGTAGATTTTTTCGATAACACGGTCGATAGCCACCTCTTCTTGCGCCAAAAGCGGCAACCACAACGCAGCACACAACGATATGATTATCAGGCGTTTCATCGCTTGAAACGATATTGAAGCGTGCCAAGCATGGTTACGCCCAGCGGATTGCGATATTCGCAGTGCAGATGAAATTTGAAACCAGCCCAACCGCAGCCCACGCCAAGGGTCGGCACGGTGTAGTCGCTGCCGTAGCAACCGATGCGCACATCGAACACATCGAACGGTGCATACTCAAAACCCGTAGCCCAACGCAGCGGCGAACGCACCTCTTTGTCGAGTTGCACCAACCACGACACTTTCTCGTGAATGCGGTAGTTCGTTCCCAAACTAAACACCGACGGCAAGCGTTTTTCGGTCAAATCGCTCTTGATTTTCGAAAAAATGGGATTGAACGCGCTGAAACCAATCGTGAGCGACGGCACTACCTGCACCTGAAAACCGACTTGCACCGTGGCAGTGCTTTTGTAACGCTCGCTCGGCGACAGATAAACAGCGTAGTAGTCGCACTCTACACCCAAATGAAAAATGTTGCCAAAAGTGCGCGCAAAGGTAACCGCCGCCAACATTTCGTTGTATTCGGCATAACCAAAGTAGGAAAATTGCGCCCCGACATTGATATATTTCGTGGGAATGGCCACGCTAAACGCTGCGTTCGACAGTTCAGCAGTGATGTAGCGATTTTCGTAGAGCAGCGACAGCGTGTAGTTCTGCTCGCACGCCAACGCCGCTGGATTCTGAAACGGCTGCCACTCGGCATTGTAGGCCACCGATGCGTTGCCTGCCACATACGAACTCGGCACAATAGTGGCTGTTTGCGCTGCCAACGAGGCACACCACAAGAGGCAGCACAACATTGGTACGATTTTTGCAAATCTTTTCATCAGACAGCCCTTTTATCCGACAAGCAGGTATCGGCTTCAAAGATAGTTAAAAATTTGCAAAAACGCAAATCATCGACCAAAATAAGGATTTTATCCGTGTCATCACAAGGAGAACCTTTGAAAAAATGAGAAATTAGAATAAAGACAAAAGACTTTTTAACCAATGATTTGAAAATTATTGCAACATTGTTGACCGCATGGTTTTCTCCTTATCGTGTGAAAGGGGCTACGAACCCAAGCAATAAATAATGAACAATTAACAATGAATTATAGTTTGGCGGCTTTTCTGATTCCGACACGGCATTGGGCGGCGAGTGTCAAAAATCAGGTTTTGTGTTTCGA
>CAVGYO010000187.1:0-3232 GCA_963633255.1 Erysipelotrichaceae bacterium | reverse complement strand
CCTTGCTGGCACCGAAGTGAAAGAGATGCGTTAAGGGGACTTCTATAAATTCCCCGTTTTGTAAAAAAAATAATAACTGCTAGATTTCTGAATACTTTTGTGCGCTTTTTGTTTTTGGGTTGCATCTGTCTGACTTTCACTCAATTACAATGCCACCGCATTGCGTTTTCGCTCAAGTAAAACATCTGCTAACCCAAAATTCAAAAATCACTACAAAGAAATTTATAGAAATCCCCTTAAATTAGTTATTTCGTAAAAACTACAACGATGAAGAAAATTTTGCTTACAATGGCTCTGGCGGCGCTGTTGATGCCGTGCCGTGCCGAAGGCGACGAAGATGGCACAACGCCCGCATTCAGCGTAACGCCCACCGCCACGCGCGACACGCTAGTGCAACTTGGCGAAGAGGCGTTGGTTGCCACATTTACCATTGTGCAACAAAACCTGACCCAGCCCGTAACGCTAGATATGAGAGGCACAAATCGGGAGATGTGGCGGTTGGAAAAGACCGAAGTTACCACCTCGGGCGAGACGGTGAAACTGTGGTACAAGCCCACCGCCGCAGGCAAACACAAGGGCATGGTGGTGTTCGAAAGCGAAGATGCACCCAGCAGTTTCACCAGTGTGTCGCTGGCGGGCAACTGTGTCGATCCTGCCAATCCGCCAACGATTACGCTAACGCCAAGCACATTGCCGCACTTCACAACCACCGTGGGCGTGAATGTGAGCGACACCATCTACCTGTCGAGCAAAAACTGCATCGACTATGTGTACGCAAGCATTGCGCCAGCAGGTACTGGTTTTATTCTCGGGCGTAGCATGCTGCCCAAAGAAAACGACAAAACTAAAATTCCCATCGATTTCAATCCGTCGAAAGCGGGCAACTATTCGGCAGAGATAACTTTCGTTACGCTTGGCGGCGAAACGAAAACACTGACAGTGAATGGCGTAGCCACCGATGCCAGCCCCGACGCACGCGACTGGGCGACGGCGTTCGACTGGACAACCACCAATGCGCTGGCACTGTTGCGCGAAAATTTCGAAGGCATTGGCGACAGCAACCACAACAAGACCTTGAAACTCGACGGCTGGCAAAATGTGGTGCTGCAAGGCACGCGCCCATGGTGGGGATTTGTAGAACGCGATGTGCCGTTGACTGGCAACATCACCGAACGCTGCGCCAAAATCACTGGTTTCATGTCGGATTTGGAGAGCACAGACTCTATTGTGGCGTGGCTCGTAACGCCGCCGTTGGATTACAAAAACGCTGTTAATCAGATATTTACATTCCGTGTGCGCGGCGATTATATGTTCGAAAACCACACCACGCAGTTCGACCTCTACTACATCGAAACCATTGCGGGCAAAGACATTTTCAAACAGAAACTCGAAGTGGGCATTCCCACTGCCAGCGACCAAAACGGCGAATGGTTCGAGTTTCATGTCGATTTGACGGGGCAAGAAACCGTAGCCGACACATTTTTCATGGCGTTCCGCTATGCGGGTTTGTATGGCAAAAGCAACAGCGTAACCTACTACATCGACGATGTGTCGTGGGGGCGTCCCGACATTCCTGTGATTTCGACCGATTCGACCACGCTGACGATGATTGCACCGTTGAACACGCCCGTTACCTCGACGGCAATTACCGTAACGGCCAAAAATCTGGACGAAGCAATCGCACTGAAAATAGGCGGCAACAACGCCAGCAAGTTCAAACTCTCGACCAGCACGCTCGAAGCCACTGGCGGCACATTCACCGTTACTTTCGAGTCGGACAAAGAGGGCGTACACGAGGCATACATCAAACTGTCGTCGCGCGGAGCCGCCGACAAATATGTGCCGATGGCTGTGTTGGCCAAAAATAGCACTGGATTGAGCGCCACGCTCGCCGAAAAAGTGTTTGTGTGGGCTGCCGATGCCACGCTGCACCTACAAGCCGATGCACCGCACCAAATGGCCGTCTATACCACCGACGGACGCTGCATTTGGCATGCGCACACCGCTGCTGCTGCAGTGCCGCTGCCAGCCAGCGGCCACTACATCGTGTCGATCGATGGACAGACGCTAAAAATGGCGGTGCGCTAAAAAAAACGCCACTGCACAAAAAATGAGCGGAGCGACTTCGGTTGCTCCGTTTGTTATATCACGATTTTTGCATAATTTTGCAAAACCATTGGAACGCACGCCATGCAATTTCTGAAACGCCTATATTCCCCCACTCTGCTGCTACGAATTGCCTTTGTAGCCGCCGCTGCGCTGCTTTGGTTTCTGCCCGACATTTGCCGATTGTCGCTGCCAAACACGCACTACGATTTCACATTTTTGAACCATTTTATTTGGTTTTCGTTGCCTGCGTTTTGGTCGCATCTTGTGCAGTTTTGGCTGCTGATTGCGCTCGCCATTTGGCTCGAAGCCATTTGCGACCGCTATCGTGTGCTGAATGTACGCAGCAGCATGATTTTTCTGCTGTTGCCGCTGTTGGCGGCGTGTAGCGTGCATCTGCAATTTTTCGATGCGTCGACTGTGGCATTTGCGCTCACCATCTACGCTGTGGTGCAGTTGCTATCGATGTATAACGAACAGCGCGAATGTGTGGGCGAATCGTTCAAAATTGGGCTTGCCCTGACTTGCGCCGCCGCTTTCGACCGCGCCTATATCTGGTTGGTGCTGGTGCTGCTCGTCGGAATGATTATTTTCAGCACGCTATCGGTGCGCACGCTCTGCGCCTTTGTCGTTGGGCTGCTGATGCCAGTGCTGCTGCTGGTCGAGTGCTTTTTGCTGGTCGATGCGTGGCCTACGCTGGAGCAGGCTTTGACTGCGCCGCTCTTTATCGATGCCATCAGATGGCCGTCGTTTGCGTGGTCGGAATGGGGACTGATAGCGATATTGGTCGGCACTACGGTGATTGCCGTGGGCAATTATGTCGTGTCGAACACCATCTACAACCTGAATGTGCGCCTCAACTACACTTTTTACTGCATCGCTTTGGTGCTGACGCTGCTTTTGGCCACACTCATCGGCTGGCACGGCCCACGACTGCTGCTGCCGCTACTCTTTTCGACGCTCACCATCAGTTTCTACCTCACCAACAACCACAGCCGCACCGCACACATCGTCTTCATTCTCCTAATCGCTGGTTGCGCCATCTGCCGCATCGTGGCACTGCTGGGACTTTGACAATTGACAATTGATAATTGATAATTGACAATGTTAGTAGCAAGTAGCAAGT
>CAVGYO010000186.1:0-3236 GCA_963633255.1 Erysipelotrichaceae bacterium | reverse complement strand
AGCGGCGTTACTGTCTGAGCGTAGCGAGTTTAACGACGCCGAAACCAAAACCGCCAATTTTTGGCAACGCTCGCGCCCCTGCCGCGACTTTTCTTTGGTTCGTTTCTTTTGGTCGTCAAAAGAAATGAACGAAAAAAAGAACAATAAAACGGATTGCAAATCCTTATAATACAGCGAGTGTGGGATTACAAATCCCGCTCGACGAAATTCGATACAAATTGGTAAATACAGAAAACAAAAAACTTTTTGATTATGAAACGAACTCTTTTGTTGCCGTTCATCGGCTTGCTGCTGGTGGCGTGCGAAGGGCCGCAAGGTCCCAAAGGCGAACAGGGCGACCCCGGCGTGGGATCATGGCAAATCGTCGACTTGGAGGTTACCCAGTGGGATTACTCCAACCAGCCCAACAACAACTATTTCTACGCCAATTTCGATGTGCCAGAACTTACGCAAACAATTTACGACAACGGACTTGTGCAGTGCTATGTCGAGTACAACTCCGACACCGAAGGACGCACGCAACAACTGTTGCCGTTTGTGCGCCACAAAGAGGAGCAGACTTCCGACACAACTTGGACTTTCTACACCGAAACCATCGACTACGAATATGGCATTGGCAATGTGAGTCTTTACTACACAATGAGCGATTTCGACTACGAACTCGATGCCGCGTTTGTCCCTAGCGCAATGCGTTTCCGCCTTGTGCTGCTGTGGTGATGCCATCATCATCACATTTTTTGTAATTTTGCATTCCAAATTTAGTATGAAAGTGTGAAAGTTTTGTTGAATTGTTGAATCGTTGAATCGTTGAATTGATGAAGCGAAAAATCAATCTTCAAATCTTCAAATTTTCAAATAATTGTCAATTATCTTGCGACTTGCTACTTGCTACTTGCGACTTTCATTGTCAATTATCAATTATCAATTATCAATTGTCTTGCTACTTACTACTAAAAAAATGAACGACTATTTCAAACACGAATCGGCTTATGTCGATGAGGGGTGCAGCATTGGACGCGGCACGAAAATTTGGCATTTTTCGCACATCATGTCCGACTGCGTTATCGGCGAAGAGTGCAACATCGGGCAGAATGTGGTGGTGTCGCCGCAAGTGCGCCTCGGTCGCAATGTGAAGATTCAGAACAATGTGTCGGTCTATACGGGCGTGATCTGCGAGGACGATGTTTTTCTTGGTCCTTCGATGGTATTTACAAATGTGCTGAACCCACGCAGCCATGTGTCGCGCAAGAGCGAGTACCGCCCGACCATCATTCGGCGTGGTGCAAGCATCGGTGCCAATGCCACAGTTGTTTGCGGCCACGAGATAGGCGCGTATGCACTCGTTGGTGCGGGTGCGGTAGTAACCAAAGATGTGAAACCTTACGCCTTGATAGTAGGCAATCCCGCACGCCAAATAGGGTGGGTGAGTGCCCACGGCGAACGCCTGCACTTCGACGAAAACGGCCAAGCCACATGCCCCGCCACAGGCGAACGCTATGTCTTGCACGATGGCATTGTAACACCGTTGAATCGTTGAATTGTTGAATTGTTGTGTGAAATAGGAGAGTTCATAAATTTTAGGGAAATGAATCTGGAAATAACACGCAAACCGAATGTCCTGTTAGATAAATCTCTTCAATTTTCGCTCGACATAATAGAGTATACCGAAAAACTCGAAAGTCAGCGAAAATTTGTAATAGCCAATCAGTTGCTGCGCTCTGGAACTTCGATTGGCGCGAATGTTCGCGAAGCACAACATGGCGAAAGCCCTATAGATTTTGTACATAAAATGAAAATAGCGGCAAAAGAAGCGGAAGAAACCGCCTATTGGCTGTTACTATGTTCACTTTCGAATACTTATCCCGCTTGCGACAAATTGATTGCTGATATAAACGAATTACAGCGTTTGCTAACAAAAATAATCTATTCGTCGAGAAAAACGATTGAAAAATCAAAGAACAAAATAATTAAATAATTGGAAATTAAATAATTAAGTAATTGGAAATTAAATAATTAGATAATTGATTTCATGAAAAACTTCGCATTGATAGGCGCGGCGGGATACATTGCACCACGCCATTTGAGAGCCATCAAAGACACAGGAAACCGCTTGGTGGCGGCCTACGACAAGTTCGACAGCGTGGGCATTATGGACAGTTATTTTCCGCAGGCCGACTTTTTTACAGAGTTCGAAATTTTCGACCGACACTGCTCGAAAATCAAATCGACCGACCAAAAAATCGACTATGTGTCGATTTGCACGCCCAACTACCTGCACGATGCACACATGCGCTACAGTCTGCGCCTTGGTGCCGATGTCATCTGCGAAAAACCGCTCGTGTTGAACCCGTGGAATGTCGATCAACTGCTGCAAGTCGAACGCGAAACTGGCCACCGCATCAACACCATTTTGCAGTTGCGGTTGCACCCGTCAATCGTGGCTCTGAAACAGAAGGTGGAGGCCGCTCCCAAGGACAAAATTTTCGATGTCGATCTCACCTACATCACCTCGCGCGGCAATTGGTACTACACTAGTTGGAAAGGCGATGTGCACAAAAGCGGTGGCATTGCCACGAATATCGGCGTGCATTTCTACGATATGCTGCAATGGATTTTTGGCAAGGTGTCGAAAAATGTGGTGCATGTGATGGCACACGACCGCTGCGCAGGTTTTCTCGAGTTGGAACGCGCTCGCGTGCGCTATTTTCTCAGCATCAATGCCGACAATCTGCCCGAAAATGCCGTTCAGGGCGAAAAACGCACCTACCGCACCATCTGTATCGACGGCAGCGAGTTCGAGTTTAGCCAAGGATTTACCGAACTGCACACCGAAAGTTATCGCCGCATTCTTGCTGGACAGGGCTTTGGCGTGGAAGAGGCGCGCGAATCGATAAACATCGTTCACGCTATCCGCAATGCAAAACCCATCGGCTTGGTGGGCGACTATCACCCGCTGGCAAAATTGCCGCTGGCACGCCACCCATTTGGCTGGTAATCAGACCGAAAACAATGCGTAAAATCACATTCACACTGCGCTGTGGCGAGACATTCATTCCGCTCATTGCCCTGCTCAAAGCCGTCAATGCGGTGGAGTCGGGTAGTGTGGCGCAACAGGTTGTGGTCGAAGGTCTGGTGCAGCGCAACGGTCAAACCGAACTCCGCAAACGCGCCAAAATCGTGGCTGGCGACACCATTCGCTTCGAAAATTTTGAGATAAAAGTGGAGAATTATAGTTA
>CAVGYO010000185.1:0-3265 GCA_963633255.1 Erysipelotrichaceae bacterium | reverse complement strand
ACTTTTCTTTGGTTCGTTTCTTTTGGTCGTCAAAAGAAATGAACGAAAAAAGAAACAATAAAGAGAAAATTTTTGATTTGAAAATTTGAAATTTGAAATTTGAAATTTGAAATCAAAATCAACAACCGATCAACCAAAAATCTGAAATAAACAAAGCAACAATGATAAACTACAAACGGCGCAAGACAACTGCGGTAAAAGTTGGGAACATAACTATCGGGGGCGATGCGCCAATACGCATTCAGTCGATGGCCAACACCGACACCAACGACATTGCCGCTTCGGTGGCGCAGACCGAACGCATTGTGGCGGCTGGCGGCGAACTGGTGCGATTTACCACACAAGGCGTGCGCGAGGCACAAAATTTGGGACGCATACACGCCGAACTGCACCGCAAAAACTGCCAAGTGCCGCTGGTAGCCGACATTCATTTCAATGCTAATGTAGCCAACGAAGCCGCACAGTTAGTCGAAAAAGTGCGCATCAATCCGGGCAATTTCGTTGCCAGCAAGCATGGCGACTACACCGACGAGGAGTTTGCAGCCGAAATCGACAAGATACGCGAAAAACTGCATACGCTCATCACGCTCTGCAAGGCACACGGCACTGCGCTGCGCATTGGGGTGAACCACGGTTCGCTCTCGCCACGCATCATGAGCCGCTACGGCGACACACCCGAAGGTTTGGCGGCCTCGTGCATGGAGTTTTTGCGCCTCTGCGAAGCCGAACAGTTTCACCAAATTGTGCTGTCGGTCAAGGCTTCGAATGTGCGCGTGATGGTGCAATCGGTGCGACTTTTGGTGGCCGAGATGGACAAAGCCAATATGCACTATCCGCTGCATCTGGGCGTAACCGAGGCAGGCGAAGGCGAAGATGGCCGCGTGAAATCGGCTGTGGGCATCGGCACGCTGCTGGCCGACGGGCTGGGCGACACGGTGCGTGTGTCGCTGAGCGAACCGCCCGAGTGCGAAATTCCTGTGGCACAAAAACTTGTGAACTACATTGCAGCGCGCGCTGGTCATGCACCCATCGACGAGCCGAACGGCGATTTCGGTCGGCTGCAATACACCAAACGCCACTCCACCGCTATCGATGGCGTGGGCGGCAGCAATGCGCCCGTGGTTATCGCAACAAAAAACGGCAACTACACACCGCAACCCGATTTTGTTTTGGGCGAAAATGCACCGCAAATGCGTGCGCTCACGCTCGATGAACTCACGCCCGAAACGCTCGAACAGTTGCGCCAAAATCCGCAGATAATTCTGTTGCACTCGCACCATCAAAATCCTGTGGGCGAAATGCGCGCCTTTTTCTGCCGACTTGCGGCTGCCCACATCGATGCGCCTGTGGTGCTGGCGCGCGACTATGCCGAAAGCGATTTGGAAGCGCTGCAACTGAAGGCTGCCGCCGACCTCGGTCCGCTCTTTATCGATGGTTTTGGCGATGGCATTCTGATAACCAACCGCAGCGAAAAAATCGCCATAGAAGATGTTAATTCACTGGCATTCAGCATTTTACAGGCAGCACGCGTGCGTACAAGTCGCACCGAATACATTTCGTGTCCCAGTTGCGGGCGCACCATGTTCGACCTGCAGACCACTGTGGCCGAGATAAAAGCCGCCACGGCGCACCTGCGCAATCTGAAAATTGCCGTGATGGGCTGCATTGTGAATGGTCCCGGCGAGATGGCCGATGCCGACTACGGCTATGTGGGCGCAGGCAAAGACCGCGTAAGCCTCTACCGCCGCAACGAATGCGTGGCGCGCAACATTCCCTCCAGCCAAGCGGTCGAGCGGCTACTCAAATTAATCGACGAAGACGCAGAAAAAATTTGCTGATTTTCAGATTATATGTGGCGTAAAAATTATTTGTAACTTTGTCGCATGAAAAAATTTCCAAACCCCGCAACAGGCGAAGATGCTGCACGCTATTTAGAGGCGTGCTGGCAAAAAAAAAACGGATACCGCTGGCGCACGCAATTCGATGGCGATGATTTCAATAAAGCAAGGCGACTCCTCAAAGGTAACAGCGGTTTAATCTTTCGTAGTTGGCATGATGTCGTCGCTTTCTTACGGAAGCACAATGTAAGGCTGAATCACCCCTCTAAAAGCAAACTTCCTATTAGCACGCAAAGTTCTGTATATACCTTGCGAGGCGGTTTGTGCAACGGAAAGTAATTGAATACAACCGCAAGCGCACCTTGATAATGGCTCACCCGATAAATCTGGGGGGGAGTGTTTGTTTTTGATATAAAAGTCCTATCTTTGTCGCATGAAAGGTTTGCCTTGCCAAACAAAAGAAGATGCCTGTAAGTGGCTCAAAAAATCGTGGCACACGCGTTATTTTCGTGAGGCGTGCGAAAGTATAGGCACAAACGAAGATGCTTTTTTTCGTGGTTGCGAGTTGTTTATGTCATCAGAAGATCCCCCCAAAAAAAAATACTTTTATCATCATTTGCAGGAATTTTTCAAAAGAGTTGGCGTCCGTTTGCCAAAGAGAATGCCAATACCAAAAGATTTTAAGAGGCGGCGCAAATCCATCCGTCCTGTTAGAGGCGGTTTGTGCAACGGAAAGTAATCGTACCCCATAATGTTTCAAACAAAATGAAAGCACATAGCGAGCGTGAATTGCAGTACTACAAGTCCAAAGGCATTGAGGCTAAACTTTGCCGCAAAAAACGCAAACGGAATAAGTTTTATACTGACAATCGCACGCCAAAAACCTATAAACCCGGGCGGACTTCGGGTAGTCAATCGACTCCCTACAATCCGTCAGGGTATATCAAGCCCGCATCCTTTGTTAGAGGCGGTAATTGCAGCGGGCGTTAAATTTCGCCTTTCGCCAATTTTACAAAGTAGCGGAGGTACATATCGACGCTACATTTTATTATTATTTCTCTTTGCGTCGGGCAGCCTTTAACAATCCCGTTCCAGATGCGGGATTCACCTACTTTGCCCCATGTGCAATGTTGTAAGGACACACCACAACATACCTTTACATTTCGGGCAAGTAACTTGCACAGACGAATGCGCGCATCACTACTTGCTGCTCTTTCTTCGGTTGCAGTCGCGGCAGAGCATCTGGCAGTTGTCGGCGATGGTGCGACCGCCCTCTACCCACGGTGTGATATGGTCTGCCTCCATCTGCTCGATCTCGTAGTGCTTGCCGCAGAGCGGGCAGATACCGCCTTGCCGCTCATAGACCTCCCGCTTGGTGTTGTCGTCGAAAGCACGGATACCCAAGTGGCGGATGTCGTGGTCGAACA
>CAVGYO010000184.1:0-3369 GCA_963633255.1 Erysipelotrichaceae bacterium | reverse complement strand
TTATGAATTTAGAATTAAGAATTTTTGCGCTCCGAAACGCCTCAATCTTCAAATCCTCAAATCTTCAAATCTTCAAATAAAAAAGTCTTGCTACTTGCTACTAAACATTGTCAATTATCAATTAAAAACTCCTCACTCCTCACTCCTCATTCCTCATTCCTCACTCAAAAAAATCACTTCTAACTGCTCACTTCTAACTTCTCACTTTTTCAAGTATTCTATCACTCGTTCTATCTCTTTGAATTTTGGTGTGTCTTCGACAAAAACTGGCACGATGGCACGCACATCGGTGTAGAGTTTGCGTGTGGCTGGCGACAGGCGGTCGGCTATTTTCAGGCAATCGACGGCTTGCACCAAAGCCATGTAGTGAATGGCCATCACTTGGAAGGCGTTTTCGACCACGCGGCGGCAGATGAGTGCCGAATTGGTGCCCATGCTCACAATGTCCTGATTGTCGTTGTTGTTTGGAATGCTATGCACATAGTTCGGCATCGACAGCGTTTGACATTCGGCAGTGGTCGATGTGGCAGTAAACTGCGACGCTTGCAAACCGTAGTTCAGCCCCAGCACGCCCAAATTGACAAACGGCGGCAAAATGCCGTTGATGCGGTCGTGGAAAATGTAGTTCATCTGCCGCTCCATGAGCATCGTCATTTTGGTAACGGCTATCTTCAGTTTGTCCATTTCGAACGACACATAGTCGCCGTGGAAATTGCCACCATGATAGACCGTGCGCGTTTCGGGATCGACTATCGGATTGTCGTCGGCCGAATTGAGTTCTTCGACCAAGATTTTTTCGGTAAATTTAATGGTATCGAGTACTGGACCGAGTATTTGCGGCACACAACGCAGCGAGTAATAGGGCTGCACTTTGTGGTCGAATGTGGCCTCTTCGTGGTGGTTGTAGAGTTTTTCGGCGCGTTTGTAGAGGCATTGGCTTCCTGCCGACAAACGGCGCATTTCGGCCGCCACTTCGTTCTGTCCATCGTGGTTTTTCAAACTGTTCAGTTCGGGTGCCATAAAGTCGTCGTACGACGACACCACCTCGTTTACCAGCACCGATGCGCTTATAGCCGCGCGGTACAACTGTTTGGCGCGCACCAGATTGACCAGCCCAATGCCCGTCATCACAGCGGTGCCGTTGGTTATGGCCAAGCCTTCGCGCAGATACATTTTCAGCGGTTCAAGACCATTTTCGCGCAACACATCGGCAGCCACACGGCGTTCGCCTTTGTAGAACACATCGCCCTCGCCTATCAACGCCAGTGCCAGATGCGCCAACTGCACCAAATCGCCGCTTGCGCCCACGCTTCCGTGTTCGGGAATCACAGGAATGATATCGCGGTTGATAAACTCCTGCAACAGCCGCACCGTGTCGGTGTGAATGCCCGATTTGCCATTGAGAAAAGTGCAGAGCCGCGACACCATGGCGGCTTTCACACATTCGGCAGGCAATGGCTGCCCAGCCCCTGTTGAGTGGCTGCGTATGATGTTGTACTGCAGTTGCAGCAGGTGGTCGTCGGTTACGCGGTATTGCGCCATCGGACCGAAGCCCGTGTTGATGCCGTAGATGACTTTGTCCTTGGCAAATTCGGACAGAAAACGGTAGCATTCGTCCACTTTTTCGAGCGATTTTTCGCTCAAAATCAGCGGTTTGCCGCCAAACACAATAGATTCGAGTTCTTGCAATTCCATAAGCAACAATTTATTAGCCACAATGGATTGCAAAGTTACAAATAAAAATCCATTCTACCGCCACCTGCAGCCGATAGTTTTTAACAAAATTAAGATTTTTGTACCTATTCTGTCGCTGTCCAAATGCGGTAGGCGGCTTCGGCTTGTAGGTGCAACATTTCGGTGCCGTTTTTGATGGTTGCGCCATAGGCTTCGCCTTTGGCAAGGAATTGGGTTTTGACGGGATTATAGACCAAATCGAACAGCAGATGTTGCGGTGTCAGTGCGTGGTAGGGAATGTCGGGATAGCCCTCCACTTCGGGATACATGCCGAGCGGCGTGGTGTTGATTATCAGGCGGTGTGCAGCCACCACTTCGGCATCGGTTTCGGCGTAGTCGAGGCGGCGTGGGCCTGCTTCGCGCGACACATAAATCCAGTCGATGCCGAGTTTGTCGAGCACAAAAGTAACCGCCCGCGATGCACCGCCAGTGCCCAGCACAAGGGCTTTGTCGTGGTGTGGCGCAAGCAATGGTCGCAGCGACTGCTCAAAAGCGATGGCATCGGTATTGTAACCCACCATGCGGCAGCGGTCGCCTTGTCGGTCGAACTTTATGGTATTGACCGCCCCAATGGTTTGGGCTTCGGGCGAGAGAGCGTCGAGCAGCGGCACAACGGCGGTTTTGTAGGGCATGGTTACATTCAGTCCGTCCCACGCCTCGGCCAAAACGCTTGGCAGCAAATCGGGCGTGGCCACACTCCGCAGCGTATAGTCGGCCTCGATGTTTTCGTTGGCAAATTTCTGCGTGAAATAGGTTTGCGAAAACGAATGTACGAGCGTGCGCCCTATCAGTCCGTAGTGTTTCATGCTTCGGTGTGCGATTTTTCGCGCCGTTTTTTCACAATTTTGCGCACAATGAGCCACAAAATTCCAACGCCCACCAACGCCACCATCGCTATGGAGAGTTCGTGGTTATACTTATCGATAAGGTCGGCCTGTCCGTGCGCCAGATAGCCGATAAGTGCCAATATAATGTTCCACGCACCTGCGCCAAGTGTGGTGTAGAGCAAAAATGCGCCCATATTCATACGCGCCAATCCCGCAGGAATGGAGATGAGTTGGCGAATGCCTGGCACCAACCGCCCGACAAAAGTCGATATTTTGCCGTGATCGTTGAAATAGTCTTCGGCTTTTTTGATTTTTTCGCTGCTCAAAAGACAGAGCCGCCCTACCCGACTGTCGGCAAATTTGTAGATAATCGGTCGTCCGAGCCAGAGTGCCAAAAAATAGTTGATGAGCGCGCCCAAAATGGCGCCAATCGTGCCAAAAACCACCACCAGCACAATGTTCATCGAATTGTCGGGATTGCTGGCCACATAGGCAGCGGGCGGAATCACCACCTCCGACGGAAACGGAATGAACGAACTCTCGATGGTCATCAGTGCGGTGATGCTGCCGTAGTTCATATTTTCGTCGTACCAGCCGATGACGCGCTGCAAAAGCGATTGTGCGGTGTCTTGTTTTGCCTCAGTCGCAGCGTTTTGCGCCAACAAACCCATCGGCAACGCCAGCAAAATTGTTATCAAGAGTTTTTTCATTGATATTTAGTTGATTGGTTGTTGATTTCTAATTTCTGGTTGATTGGTTGATCGGTTGATTGGTTGATTGGTTGATTATTGTGCAAATGATTTTGGAC
>CAVGYO010000183.1:0-3375 GCA_963633255.1 Erysipelotrichaceae bacterium | reverse complement strand
ACTAAATTTGCATTTTTTTTGAACGGCTGACTTCTGGTGTCAGTCGCATAGGCTAATTTTGCACTCGAAATCAGACACGAAGGCTCAACAACGAACTGCGAAATCCCTGATTTACTGCAAAATTATGTTACTCAAAAAGAACAAAATCGAATTTCTGAACTGCAATTTGGCAGCGTTCGAACACTACGATGGCTACGCCGTGCGGGCGCAAATGAAGGCTGGCGACCGTCTTTACATGGTACGCGAAGACGAAAACAGATACGACAACAACGCCATCGCACTCTTCTATGTCCCCAAAGAGATGCCCGAAGGTGTTGATACACAAGTCGTTAAGGTTGGCGGTAAAAATTTGGAGGCGGTTCATGTGGGCTACATTCCAGCCAACTGCAATAGCGAACTGGCCATGCTATTGGATTTTGGGCACGGCGGAATTTTCGAGTGCCGCATTTCGGGCATTCTCCCCGACGAACACCCCAACCAACAAATCCGCATTCGTGTGAATCTGCTGCGAAAAGAATAACTTGCAGAAAATCAGATGTTTATACAAAAAAAATGCAAATAATTTTGTGATAAAGTGATAAAAAGAATTGAAAAGTTATTTGACGAGGACGACTTTGGACGAAACTCCAGAGCCGTCTTTGTTTTTGGGAACGCTTATTTTTCTGCCAATCAGCCATTTAACATACCATACAAATGTGAATTTTGTTTTCTGAATTGCAGCGGCGTAACGCCATACTGCCGCGTGAAAAGTCGGTTCAGATAGCACAAATCGACATATCCCGAGTTTTCATTCTCCAAAATTAGGGGCGAATACTTGGACAAATATCCCATTTCAAAAGAATTTTTGTTATCTTTGCATTGTAGTAGCACTTCGAACAGCCAATGATTCTTGTTTTGCCACTTCTTTTATGCTAAATCACGCATTTCGTTCCGAAATTTGGGATAAAAACGCTAATTTGCAGTTATATCGTAACTTTTTGAAAAGTATATATTTCAATGAAAACATCGACAAACACCGAAGAACTTAAAAATGAACTTGGTTCGCTCATTTGGCGCATGGCCACCAATCTTGTGCATGGCGGCAAGGTGTCGCCAGTGCAGTTTATGGACTACACGCTCGGCGCACTGTTTTATCGGTTCATCTCCGAGAACATCACCGACTACTGCAACCAGCTCATGGCTGACGCAGGAGTACCCAATCCCGACTATGCCAACATGAGCGATGCCACGGCAGAGAACGCACGCAGGCAAATCATCAACGCCAAGGGCTTTTTCATTCTTCCGTCGCAACTCTTCATCAACGTGGCTAACGGTGCTTCGAAGAATACGGAACTCAACACTACGCTCGCCAACAATTTCAAAGCCATTGAGCAGAGTGCCATCGGCGAGGCAAGCGAAAACGACGTAAAGGGGCTTTTCAGCAACTTCAATACCAACGACAACGGACTGGGTACTACCGTAGCGGAGCGCAACGAACTGCTTACTACACTGCTCGAAAGCGTGCGCGACCTTAATTTCACCACCTATATAGAGAGCGGTCTTGACGTGTTTGGCATCTGCTACGAGCATCTCATAAAGATGTACGCGCTCAACTCTGGCACAAAGGGCGGTGAGTTCTACACTCCGAGCGAGGTGAGCTACCTGCTTGCGAAGATTGCGGCAGCCGGGCGCAAGACGGTAAACAAGGTGTACGACCCGGCTTGCGGTAGCGGTTCGCTGCTTCTAAATTTCAACCTTGTGCTAGGCGCAAAGAATGTGGAAGACGGTTTCTACGGACAGGAGATAAACCTCAAGACCTACAACCTCTGCCGCATGAACATGTTCTTGCACAACGTGAACTACGACCATTTCGACATACAGCTTGGCGACACGCTGCGCACTCCGTTGCATACCAACGAAGAGCCGTTTGACGCTATCGTGTCAAATCCGCCTTACTCCATACCATGGGATGGCGACAACGACGCGACGCTCATCAACGATCCACGCTTTGCGCCAGCAGGAGTGCTTGCTCCACGCTCGAAAGCCGATTTCGCATTTACCATGCACATGCTTTCGTGGCTAAGCGCACAGGGGACGGCGGCGATTGTGGAGTTTCCTGGCATTCTCTACCGCGGCGGTGCAGAGCAGAAGATTCGCCGCTATCTTGTGAGCAACAACTATGTGGACACCGTGATACAACTGCCACAAAACCTGTTCTTCGGCACATCGATTGCAACCTGTTTGCTGATACTGAAAAAGAACAAGAGCGACAACCGCGTGTGCTTTATCGACGCAAGCAACGAGTTTGGGCACGAGGGCAACAAAAACAAACTGCTTCCCGAACATATCGAGAAAATCTACCAAGCCCATATAAGCAAACAAGAGATAGCGCATTTCTCGCATGTAGTAACCACCGCCGACATCGAGGCGGAGGATTTCAACCTCAGCGTATCTACCTATGTAGAGCAGCAGGACACGCGCGAAAAGGTGGATATCAAGGAGTTGAACGCGCGCATCGCCGAGATTGTGGCGCGTGAGGAAACTTTGAGAAAGAATATTGACGAGATTGTGAAAGAACTGGAGGGCCATTATGCCCAATATGCCCATTGGGCATAATGGGCATATTGGCCCTAACAAGAACAACAACAAAGTCATTAACAACTAAAACAAAAAAATCTATGGAAAAGCATCCAGTCGACAAGCAGTTTCTCCGACAAGGCAAGGACTACACCACGCTTGTGTGCTACAAAAAGGCTGTCGTGATCTACGACATTACCTACTACTTTGCACACAAGTTTCTGGAGAGGGGCGACCGAACCATTGACCAGATGATACAGGCGGCTCGCTCTGGCAAGCAGAACATAGTGGAAGGCAACATCGACGGCATCACATCCACCGAGATGGAGATAAAACTCACCAATGTGAACCGCGCCAGCCTGCACGAACTGCTGGAGGACTACAAGGACTATCTGCGTGTGCACGGCTTGGAGCAATGGCCCATAAACTCGCCGAAAGCGGAGCAGACGCGCCGCTACTGCCGCACCCACAATGCGCCCGAAGACTACATGCAAAAGATGCCAGAGCGGTCGGCGGAAACAATCTGCAACATTGCCATTACGCTGATTCTGCAAACCGATGTGATGATAAAGGGCTTGATTGAATGGCAAAAAAACCATTTCAAGGAGAATGGCGGCATTAAGGAGCAAATGCACAATGAACGACGCAAACAGAGAGGCTACTAAAAACTGAAAACCATGTGCAAATTCGATGATATGATTAAAACGCTCTGCCCTGACGGGGTGGAGTATGTGAAACTGGGAGAGGTGTGCGATTATGAGCAACCGACAAAATACATTGTTGCCAGCAAAGACTATCAACCTCAGGGGACCCCTGTTC
>CAVGYO010000182.1:0-3419 GCA_963633255.1 Erysipelotrichaceae bacterium | reverse complement strand
GGTTGATTGGTTGATTATTGTGCAAATGATTTTGGACACCGACAATCTTCAAATCTTCAAATAATTATCAATTGTCAATTAAAAAGTCTATGTTCTATCTTCTATATTTTCAAAATCTCTTTCTTGCGCTGTGGTCAGGTCGGATTTGTAATCCGACCGCGGGATATTATTAGGATTTGTAATCCGTTTTGTGGCTATACCACAATTTCAACTTGTAGCAGCCCATCTCCCCCAGCATAATCAATTGCTGAACTGTAGCGGTAATTCTCTGGTTTATCGACAAATTCGGCTTTCACGGGATTTTCGTGTATGTAATTTAATTTTTGAATAAAATAATCGAATAAGAAGATTTCTTGAACATTGCCAACTTGCCAAAATTTATGCGATTTGATTTTTTTATCGTTTGCTCCAGCGTATTCAAATCTATTTAGCATCCATTCGCGGCGACTTTCTTGTGCGTCATTGTGTAATTCTTCTACAATTTTTTTACTTGTAAACTTTTTGAAATCTCGCCAAATTTCGGAGATGTCGTTTTTGTCTTCAATGCCAACTATTATGTGCAAATGGTTGGGCATTAGTACCCAAGCATAGATAATCAGTCCTTTTTTTTGCTGACAGTATTCTAGAGAATCGATAATTATGTGTTTGTATTTTGGCCGCGTAAAAATATCGACCCAATCGACTACGGCATCGGTTATGAAATAGACTTTGCCTTGTATTTTGTTTTGAATATCCACTTTTTGTCGGATTACAAATCCTTATATTATGCTGGTGCGGGATTGCAAATCCCGCACGACGACAAGCGTTGAAAAGCAATTATTAAATTTTCAAATCTTCAAATCTTCAAATTGTTGAATAATTATCAATTATCAATTATCAATTATCAATTATCAATTGTCTTGCTACTTGCTACTAATTAGCCCTGCAAAGTTACGATTTTTTGGTGTATGTACGAAAAAAAGGCGGAACTGCTTTGTTGCGCTCCGCCTGCGGGTGTGTTTGTTGGTGTTTTTATCTGTTCACCATCAGTTTTTCTACTTGTTGGCGGCCGTCGGCTTCGAGGCGGAGCAGGTAGAGGCCGTTTTGTAGGTCGCCGAGCGCAATGCTTGCGCCCGAAGCGATGCGCCCTTGCGCCAGCGTCTGCCCCGAAAGGGTCAAAATGGTGTAGTTCAGTTCGGCTGTTTCGGCGGTAACGGTTACAAAACTACTGGCTGGATTTGGGTATAGCACGAGGCTCTCGAACGCCACCTGTTTGATGGGCGTTTGGCCGTTGCTGTACCATTTCTGACCCTTTTTATCGCCCCAAATGTACTCTGCCAGTTCGGGGTGGTCGATAAACGGGTTGCGGTTTTTCTGTTTGGCATACACGGCATCGTTGCGGTCGGTCTCCTTTTCGCTCACGGCGTCGTTGCGGTGCCATTTCATAAACAGATTGACCCCATAGGTACTCAAGCCGCTGTTGCTGCCAAAGGTGTATCCCCAACTCGAACATCTGTTGGCATAGCAGGTGGCCATGTAGAAATAGGTGCGTGCAAAGTCGCCTTTATACTGGTCGTCGGGTTCGAACACTATGCCAGAGTAGCCGCTAAATGTGGAACTGCCCAAGCGTCCGAGGGCTTTGCCGCCCAAGTTTTTGCCGCCCGAACATTCACCGAATGGGTAGTTGCTGCGCTGTCCGTTCACTTTGCCATCGGTGGGATAGACATGGAAAGCGTCGGATTTCATTGGGTTGGCTTCGTTGAACCAACTTTGTGGCACAGAGTGTTCGCGGTTGTAGCAGTCGCATACTTCTGAGTAGTTGCCGCACTTTTTCTTGCCGTGTTCCCATGTGCAGGTGGAGTACATGTCCCACACCTTGCCATCGGCGGTTACATCGCTGGTAGGATAGACATTGTACAGTCCATCGTAGCCTACATTTGTGTGGCTACCGATAATTTCGTAGAGGGCTTGACGCAGGTCGTCGCCCGATTCTCCTTCGGCTTTGGCATAGTAGTTGGCTGGTGCCTCGGCGTGCACTGCAGCGGCACAAAGTGCGATGGTGCAGAAAAGTGTAATCTGTTTTTTCATTTTATGTAGGTAAAAAAGTCTATTTCGTAATGAGTAATTTCTCTACTTGCTGACGGCCATCGGCAACGATTTTTAGCAGATATACGCCTGCTTGCATATTGTCGAGTGCGATGTTTTGCCCCGAGGTGATGTCGCCTTGCGCCAGCGTCTGCCCCGAAAGCGACACAATGCTGTAGCGGATTTCGGTGGCTTCGGCAGTGATGGTTACAAAGTCGCTTGCAGGATTTGGGTAAATTTCGAGGCCTGTTATGACATTTGTTTTGATCTCCGTGCTGCTACTGCTGTACCACGCTTGGCTCTTTTTGTCGCCCCAAAGGTGTTCGGCCAGTTCGGGGTGGTCGACAAACGGGTTGCGGTTTTTCTGATATTTGTACACGGCATCGTTGCGCAGGGTCTCTTTTTCCGAAACGGGGTCGTTGCGGTGCCACTTTATGAGCATGGTGGCTACCGACGATTTGAAACCGTTGGTATCGCTACCAAACATGCCGCCGCTCCAGCCGGAGCAGTCGCTGGCGTAGCGCGTGGCCATGTAGAAGTAGATGCGCGCAATATCGCCCTTAAATTCATCGACAGGCTCGAATGCGCTGCTGCTACGCCAACCCAATGCGTGCGAGTCGTTGCACACTGGCGTGCTGTGGTCGCTCACCTCGCCATAAGCCAAGTTGCCGCGAAAATTGTTCACGCGTGCGTCGGTGGGCAGCACATGGAACAGGTCGCTTTTCATGGGTGCTTTTTTGTTGAACCAACTTTGCGGCACGGTGTGTTCCTTGTTCCAGCAGTCGCACACGGCTTTTTGGCTGCAGTTGGCGTCGCTGAACGAAAATTCGCAGGTGGAGTAGATGTCCCACACAAGGTTGGAGTTGTCGATCCGCGCGTCGATGTCGGGATAGTATTCCTCCAAATCGTCGTACGAAATGGCGGTATGGTTGTCGATGATGCCTTCCAAAGCCGTGCGCAACGCAGTGTTCGACTTGCCTTCGGCGGCGTTGTAGTAGCCTATCGGTGCTTCGGCGTTTGCCGTTGCCGCCGCTAGCAGTAGTGCAATCGGCAGGAATCTGAATTTTTCCATGGCTGTTTTTATTTTACTGCTTTAATCTGTGTGGTTTGTCCGTTGGTTTCAATCTTGATGATGTAGATGCCATTGGGCAGACGGAAATGTTCGGTTTCGTTGCAGTGGCGGCGTTGGGCAATCAATCGTCCAGTGGCATCGTATAAGGCGAGGTGGCTGCCAGCCTGCAAATTGTTCACATAGAGCGTGTTGTTGGTGGTGTAGCAGACAGGCTCGGCTGCCGTGGTGTTGCCGATGGCCGTTGTGGTGTTTTTCTCATAGGTGGCAGTAACTGTGAGTTCGC
>CAVGYO010000181.1:0-3620 GCA_963633255.1 Erysipelotrichaceae bacterium | reverse complement strand
CCTGGAACAATGCTCTACCCGCTGCCCGCCGTTTTGGTGTCGTGCGGCGCAGACGAGAGCGAATACAATGTGATGACAGCGAGTTGGGTGGGCACAATCTGCTCCGATCCAGCCATGTGCTATGTGTCGATTCGTCCCGAAAGGCACTCGTACGGCATCATCAAGCGCACAGGCGAATTTGTGCTGAACCTCACCAACGAAGAACTCGCATTTGCTACCGATTGGTGCGGTGTGCGTAGCGGAAAAAATTGCAACAAATTTGCCGAAATGCACCTCACACCGCAGCGCGGCGAAAAAGTGGCGGCTCCAATCATTCTCGAATCGCCGCTGTCGATAGAGTGCAAGGTGAAACAGATTTTGCCGCTTGGCAGCCACGATATGTTCATTGCCGAGGTGGTGAATGTGCAGGCCGACAACCGCTTTATCGATGCAAAAACGGGCGAATTTCGCCTTGCCGATGCCAAACTAATCGCCTATTCGCACGGACATTATCACAAACTTGGCGACGAAATCGGACACTTCGGTTGGAGCGTTCGCAAGAAAAAATAAGATGGCTATGAAAGTCAAATTCGCAAAAATGCACGGCATCGGCAACGACTATATTTATGTCGATTGCTTGGCGCATACGCTCGAAAATCCCGAACAGTTGGCGCGCCTTTGGAGCGACCGCCACAAGGGCATCGGCTCCGATGGATTGGTGCTGATTTTGCCTTCGGCGACCTGCGATTTTCGTATGCGTATGTTCAATGCCGACGGGTCCGAAGCCGAAATGTGCGGCAATGCAGCGCGTTGCATCGGCAAGTATGTGTACGATTTTGGCCTGACCGACAAAACACGACTCACGCTCGAAACGAAAGCGGGCGTGCGCACGCTCACGCTTTTTGTCGAAAACGGTAGGGTAGAGCGCGTTACGGTCGATATGGGCGAACCGATTTTGGAGGCGGCGCGCATTCCCGTCGATTTGCCGCAGCAGCGCATTGTCGATACGCAGGTTTTCATTGCCGACGATGTGTACGACATCACTTGCGTGTCGATGGGCAATCCGCACACGGTCATTTTCAATGCCGACATCGCCAATCTCGATTTGGCACGCCGCGGCGCAGCCATCGAATATAGCGAACTTTTTCCGCAACGCACCAATGTGGAGTTTGTGCAGGTCATCGACCAGTCGCACCTGCGCATGCGTGTGTGGGAACGCGGCGCTGGCGAGACAATGGCCTGTGGCACAGGCGCTTGCGCTGCCGTGGTGGCTGCCGTGCAGAACCGCAAAACGGGGCGCGAAGTGGTGGTGTCGTTGCTCGGCGGCGACCTGCAAGTGGCGTGGCGCGACGACAACCATGTCTATCTCACAGGCACGGCCACACTCGTTTTCGAAGGAGAAATTGAAATTTTTTAGTAAAGATTTTAAAAACATAGAGCATAGACAAAATCATTTGAAGATTTGAAAATTTGAAGATTTGAAGATTGTCGGTGTCCAAAATTATTTGCACAATAATCAACCGATCAACCAATCAACCGATCAACCAATCAACCAAAAATCAAATAAAATTTGAAACCCCAAAATTATATTGCCATGAAACCTGACAACGCCATTTTCGACATTATCGCACGCGAGCGCGAACGCCAACTGAAAGGCATCGAACTGATTGCGTCCGAAAATTTTGTGAGCGACCAAGTGCTGCATGCCATGGGCTCGGTTTTGACCAACAAATACGCCGAGGGCTATCCCGGGCGGCGCTATTACGGCGGCTGCGAGGTGGTCGACGAGGCGGAACAACTCGCTATCGACCGTCTGAAACAACTTTTTGGCGCAGCGTGGGCCAATGTGCAGCCGCATTCGGGTGCGCAGGCCAATATGGCCGTTTTCATGGCGTGCCTCAACCACGGCGACAAGTTTCTCGGGCTGAATCTTGCGCACGGCGGACACCTGTCGCACGGCTCACCCGTCAATTTTTCGGGATTGATGTTCCACGCACTCGAGTACAATGTGAAAGAGTCCGACGGTCGTGTCGATTACGACCAGTTGGAGCGCATTGCACGCGCCGAACGCCCGAAACTGATTATCGCTGGCGCATCGGCCTACAGCCGCGATTGGGACTATGCGCGCATCCGTCGTGTGGCCGACGAAATTGGCGCAATTTTCATGGTCGATATGGCGCACCCCGCCGGACTTATTGCCGCTGGATTGCTCGAAAATCCCGTGAAATACGCACACATCGTAACTTCTACCACGCACAAAACGCTGCGCGGTCCGCGTGGCGGTGTCATCATGATGGGCGAAGATTTTCCGAATCCGTGGGGTAAAACTACGCCCAAAGGCGAGGTGAAAATGATGTCGGCGTTGCTCGATTCTGCCGTTTTCCCGGGTGTGCAAGGCGGCCCGCTGGAGCATGTCATTGCGGCCAAGGCGGTGGCTTTTGGCGAGGCGTTGCAGCCCGAGTTCAAAACCTATCAACAGCAGGTGCAACGCAATGCCGCTGCAATGGCGCAGGCGTTTATCGACCGCGGTTACAAAATCATTTCGGGCGGCACCGACAACCACTCGATGTTGGTCGATTTGCGTACAAAATTCCCAGAATTGACGGGCAAACTGGCCGAAAAAGCCTTGGTAGCAGCCGACATCACCACTAACAAAAACATGGTGCCGTTCGACACGCGCTCGCCGTTCCAAACATCGGGACTGCGTTTTGGCACGCCAGCCATCACCACGCGCGGCCTGAAAGAGGACGAAATGCCGCTGATAGTTGCGCTCATCGATCGTGTGCTCTGCGCCCCCGACGACGAACACACGCGCGCCGCCGTCCGTGCCGAAGTAAATGCCTTGATGGCCAACCGCCCACTATTTGCGTGGTAATTTTGCGCCCGAACAATTCGTTGATTGTTGAAGCGAATAAATTTGTACTCGCTTTTTATCGCCAATCAATCGGCTCTAATCCGTTCTGTGTCAGGTAGTTGTTGGCTTGCGAGAAGTGTTTGCAGCCGAACCAACCGCGGCTAGCCGAGAGCGGCGACGGATGCACGCTACGCAAAATCAGGTGCTTTGCGGGGTCGATAAACTGCGCTTTTTGTTGCGCATAGTTGCCCCAAAGCATAAACACGATATGTTCGCGCTGCGTTGCCAGCGTGCGTATGGCGCAGTCGGTAAACTGCTCCCAGCCGTGTTTTTGGTGCGAACCCGCCATGTTGGCGCGCACGGTGAGCGTGGCGTTGAGCAGCAGCACGCCTTGTCGCGCCCAGCGTTCGAGATTGCCGTGTGGCAGCGGCTCGATGCCGAGGTCGTCGCGAATCTCCTTGTATATGTTGCGCAGCGACGGCGGAATCTCCACACCTTCGTTCACCGAAAAACTCAGCCCGTGCGCCTGTCCGATGCCGTGGTAGGGGTCTTGCCCGATAATAACAACCTTCACGCGGTCGAATGGACAGAGGTCGAAAGCGTTGAAAATCAGTTTCGCTGGCGGAAAAATCTGCTGCGTGCGATACTCTTGACGCACAAACTCGGCGAGTTGCACAAAATAAGGCTTCTCAAATTCTGGCGCAAGTTGCGCTCCCCAAGTCGGCTCTATGCGAACTTCCATTTTTTACTAGTTTATAGGTGAGAGAAAACAGACGATTGACAATTA
>CAVGYO010000180.1:0-3635 GCA_963633255.1 Erysipelotrichaceae bacterium | reverse complement strand
GAGCGTTATTTTTGTACTTTTTTTCATAAGCGTGGTTTTGATTTCTAGATTTCTAGATTTCTAATTTCTGGTTTTCGCGATCACCACCGCCGCAATTATTATTCATTATTCATTGTTAATTGTTCATTGCCTTACTCGTCGCCCCCTTTCCCGTTTCCCCCGAAGGGGGAACGCCACGCGCCCCTATAAGTCTATGCTCTATTTTCTATGTTCTTAAAATCTTTCTTGCGACTTGCTACTTGCTACTAATTGTCATTGCGGCTTCGCCGCATCACTCCTCACTCCTCATTCCTAATTCCTAACTTCTAACTAAATCAGTGCTGCGACAAAATAGTAGATCATCAAACCCGAGGCGATGAGTTTGGCGAGTGTACCGTAAAGGAAGCCGACAAACGCCGCTGCGCCCGATTTTAGAGCGGCTTTCATCTCTTTGCCAGCAATCAGTTCACCGACCAGCGCACCCAAAAATGGACCGACAACAATGCCCCACGGCCCGAAAAAGAAGCCCACGCACAGACCGATAGTGCTGCCCCACACACCCGCCTTGCCGCCGCCCGACCACTTGGTGGACCACACAGGCAGCAGCGAATCGAGCAGTTGCACCACCACAACTACCGCCGCCCACACCAACAAAAATGTCAGCGAAAACGGCTCACGGCTGGTAAATTGCAACAAAAGCAGCCCCACATAACCGAGTGGCACGCCTGGGACAACAGGCACAATCGCTCCTACAAGCCCGACCAATAGGCAAATCGCCCCAAGCACAATCAAAACAATGTCCATCTTCGGCAGCAAAAATTGTTTACCCGACAAAGATAGCGGTTTTCTACGAAATAATTTGTAATTTTGCACCGAATAGTAGCAAGTAACAAGATACAAGTAGCAAGACAATTGAATAACTGTCAAAGTTATCGTTAAAATCAAAAAAAAATTATGGTAGAAAAGATTCAAACCTTACGCGACAGCAGTGCGGCACGCTGGACTGCACTGTTGCTGTTGGCGCTGGCCATGTTTTGCGCCTACATTTTCATGGACATTTTGTCGCCCATCAAAGATCTGATGCAGAGCGAGCGCGGCTGGGATTCCACCGCTTTTGGCACGATGCAAGGCGCCGAAACATTTCTCAATGTGTTCGTGTTTTTCCTGATTTTTGCGGGAATTATTCTCGACAAAATGGGCGTGCGTTTCACAGCGCTGCTCTCGGGTGCGGTGATGTTGGTTGGTGCGCTTATCAAATATTTTGCCATCTCCGAAGCGTTTATCGGCAGTAGTGTCGAGGGGTGGTTCACCACGCATCTCAACTATGTGCCGCTGTTCGACGAATTGGGCGTTTCGCCATTCTACGAGGGAATGCCTGCGTCGGCCAAACTTGCCGCCATCGGATTCATGATTTTTGGTTGCGGTGCCGAAATGGGCGGCATCACTGTGTCGCGCGGCATTGTGAAGTGGTTCAAAGGCCGCGAAACCGCTCTGGCCATGGGTTCCGAAATGGCGTTGGCGCGCTTGGGCGTGGCCACTTGCATGATTTTTTCGCCATTTTTTGCACGCTTGGGCGGCACAGTCGATGTGTCGCGCTCGGTGGCCTTTGGCGTGGTGCTGCTGTGCATTGCGCTCATCATGTTTGTGGTCTATTTCTTTATGGATAAAAAACTCGATGCACAAACGGGCGAGGCCGAAGAGAAGGACGATCCGTTCAAAATCAGCGATATCGGCAAAATTCTTTCGAGCGGTGGTTTTTGGCTCGTGGCACTGCTTTGCGTGCTTTACTATTCCGCCATTTTCCCTTTCCAAAAATATGCGGTGAATATGTTGCAGTGCAACCTGTCGCTCTCCGTTCCCGAAGCCGATTCGTTTTGGAGCAGTAGCCAAGTTGCCATCATTCAATATGTGGTGATGTTGGTGGTCGCTGTCAGTGCATTTGCCAGCAATTTCATCAAAAATCGTTCGCTGAAATACACGCTGATGGCGGTGGCGGTACTCGCACTCGTTGGCTATTGCTACATGGGCTATATGCGCGGCACGGCCGAAACTATTTTTGCGGTGTTCCCGCTGCTGGCGGTGGCCATCACGCCTGTGCTTGGCAACTATGTCGATCACAAGGGCAAGGCCGCTTCGATGTTGGTTATCGGCTCGTTGCTACTCATTTTGTGCCACCTTACATTTGCGTTTGTGCTGCCCTGTTTCAAAGGAAATGCGGTTGGTGGCGTGGTGGTGGCATACATCACTATTTTGGTGTTGGGCGCATCGTTTTCGCTCGTGCCAGCCGCCTTGTGGCCGAGCGTTCCGAAATTGGTGGACGAAAAAATTATCGGCTCGGCTTACGCGCTCATTTTCTGGATTCAAAATATCGGATTGTGGCTCTTCCCGCTGCTCATCGGCAAAGTGCTCGACGCCACCAATCCTGGCATTACCGACCCTGTGGGCTACGACTACACTTGGCCGCTTGTGATGCTGGCTGGACTTGGCATTGCAGCGCTGCTGCTCGGTTTTGTGCTGAAGGCGTGGGACAAGAAAAAAGGGCTTGGCCTCGAATTGCCCAATGTGAAATAATCGTCCGACCGTGGGAACGCTCTATCTGATACCGACTGTGTTGAGCGACAGTGCGCCGCTTGCGCAGGTTTTGCCCAGCGGCAACGCCGCCATCGTGGCGCAGTTGAAACATTTTGTGGTCGAAAATGTACGCACGGCACGCCGTTTTCTGAAACAGATCGACAAAAATATCGACATCGATGCGCTGACTTTTTACGAACTGAACCAGCACACCGATCTTGCGCAGATTGGCAGCTACTTGCGCCCGCTCGAACAGGGCGAAAACATCGGCATTATCAGCGAGGCGGGTTGCCCTGCCATAGCCGATCCCGGTGCCGATGTGGTGGCGTTGGCGCAAAAATGCGACATACGCGTGGTGCCACTGGTTGGACCGTCGAGCATACTGCTGTCGCTCATGGCAAGCGGCTTCAACGGACAGAGTTTCGCCTTCCACGGCTACCTGCCCATCGACAAAAACGACCGCGCACAACGGCTCAAACTGCTCGAACGGCGCATCTACACCGAAAATCAGACGCAAATTTTTATCGAAACGCCCTACCGAAACCGACAAATGGTGGACGACTTGTGTCGAATTCTGCAACCGCAAACAAAACTTTGCATCGCCAGCGACATCACAGGAGCCAACGAAAACATACGCACACGCACCATCGCCCACTGGAAAAAATCACTCCCCGACATCGGCAAAGTGCCGTGTATATTCCTTATTTACAAGTAGCGAAAAAGTGAGAAGTGCTTTTTTTGAGTGAGGAGTTAGGAATTAGGAGTGAGCAGTGATGCGGCGAAGCCGCAGACAATTGATAATTGACAATGTTAGTAGCAAGTAGCAAGTCGCAAGATACAAGAGGCAAGACTTTTTTGTTTGAAGATTGCGGCGTTTCGGCTACCGAAAACTAGAAATTAGAAATCTAGAAACTAGAAATCAAAACCAATCAACCAATCAACCGATCAACCAGAAATCAATTCGCCGCTTCAATAAATCCCAAAGTTCCCAATAACGAAAAAGTCCAAACCTGCGGGTTTGGACTTTCTCGTCGTATGTTGCGTGGCGATTATTCGGCCACAACTTCAAGCGTAACTTCGGCCGA
>CAVGYO010000179.1:0-3672 GCA_963633255.1 Erysipelotrichaceae bacterium | reverse complement strand
CCCCTATTACGAAGCCACAAGGCAATAAAACACTCTTTTGGGCGTATTCTACTGCAAGCGCAGCACCAATGCCGAGCGGCTCGGAATGTAGAGTTTGAGCCACTCTTTGTTTTTCAGATGGCTGGGCTGTGTGTAGTGCGTTACGCTGTCGTCGCTGAAGCCGAAGCCGCCAAACTGCTTGGCGTCGGTGTTGAGCACCACTTTGTACGCGCCTTTTTTCACCAGAATGCCGTAGTCGATAAACGATTTTTGACCGTTGAAGTTGAACACAAAGAGCAGGTCACGGCGTTTGTAGGCCACCAGTTGGTCGCCTTCGTTGTCCCACACCTTTTCGATGGGCGTTTCGTTGAACTTTTTCTCGCCCTCGATGAGCTGCACCATGGCGTTGTCGAAAGCGTTCAGGTCGTGGTAGAGTAGGCGGTCGTTGTCCACCAGTTCCCACTGGCGGCGTGCGTATTTGTACGACCAGCCATTGCCTTCGCGCGGGAAATCGATCCATTCGGGGTGTCCAAATTCGTTGCCCATAAAGTTGAGGTAGCCGCCGTTGATGGTCGATGCGGTGATGAGGCGAATCATTTTGTGCAGCGCAATACCGCGGTTCACACGGAAAGTTTCGTCGCCTTTTTGCATGTGCCAATACATGTCGGAGTCGATCAGGCGGAAAATGATGGTTTTGTCGCCCACCAGTGCTTGGTCGTGACTCTCGGCATACGAAATGGTTTTTTCGCCGTTGCGGCGGTTGGTCATCTCCCAAAAGATGTGTCCCGCTTTCCAATCTTCGTCTTTTACCTCTTTGATGTATTTTATCCAAAAATCGGGAATACCCATTGCCATGCGGTAGTCGAAGCCCATGCCGCCATCTTTGAATGGCGTGGCGAGTTCGGGCAGTCCGCTCATCTCTTCGGCAATGGTGATGGCGTTTGGATTGACTTCGTGAATGAGTTTGTTGGCGAGTGTGAGGTAGCAGAGTGCGTCGCCGTCTTGGTTCATGTTGTAGTAGTCGGCATAGTTGCCAAAATCTTGCCCAAGTCCGTGGTTACGGTAGATCATCGATGTTACGCCATCGAATCGGAATCCGTCGAAATGGTACTCTTCGAGCCAAAATTTGCAATTCGACAGCAAAAAGTGCAATACCTCGTTTTTATTGTAGTTAAAGCAGAGCGAATCCCACGCTGGGTGTTCGCGGCGGTCGCCTCCGTGAAAGTACTGATAGGGTGTTCCGTCGAACCGACCGAGCCCTTCCACCTCGTTTTTCACAGCGTGCGAGTGCACAATGTCCATTATCACGGCTATGTCGTGCTGGTGCGCTTCGTCGATGAGGCGTTTCAGTTCGTCGGGCGTGCCAAACCGCGACGAGGCGGCAAAGAAACTCGAAACATGGTAGCCAAACGACCCATAGTAAGGGTGTTCTTGTATGGCCATTATCTGTATGCAGTTGTAGCCGTCGCGAATGATGCGCGGCAACACATTTTCGCGAAATTCGTTGTATGTGCCGACTTTTTCTTGATTGGTGGCCATGCCGATGTGGCATTCGTAAATCATCAGTGGCGATGTTTGCGGCTTGAAGTGCTTCACACGGAACTTGTATTCGTGTTCGGGCATCCACACTTGCGCCGAAAAAATCTTGGTATTGTCGTCTTGAACCACGCGCCTTGCCCATGCTGGTATGCGTTCGCCGCAGCCACCGTTCCACTCGACAAGCAGTTTGAACAGGTCGCCGTGCTGTATGGCTTTTTCGGGGAAACGCCCTTCCCAAATGCCGTTTTCGAGCGGTTGCAGACGAAAATCTTCGCTCTTTTTCCAGTCGTTGAATGTGCCAATCACATAGATGGCGGTGGCGTTTGGCGCCCATTCGCGCAGAAACCAGTTGCGTTTGATTTTGTGCAGGCCAAAGTAGAGATAGCCCGACGCAAAGTCGGAGAGCGAGCGGTTGTCGCGCCCAAGCAACTCTTTCTCTTTTTGCACGGCGTAGTCGTGGCGACCTTGCAGTGCCATGGCATAGGGTTCGAGCAATGGGTCGTTTTTGATGATTTTCAACGAATTTTCCATATTATTTTGGTGCTTTTATTTTCACTACCAATTTTTTAAGCAAATGTTGTGCCATCGCAGGTGCGTGCGCATCGTCGGGGAAAAATACCACGAATTGTCCGCATTGCACTTGAAATTTGGTGGCGTATTCGTCGGCAAAAAAGGCGATGTCGCGCGCAGCGTCGTAGGGTTGGAGCGTTTGGTGACAATCGGCAGTCGGTCGCCAACCCATCGTTTCGGTTGTCGAAATCGGCATCTGTATGTCGATGTAGTTGCGGTGCGCTTCGAGCGGCGCAGTCTGCTTACCTGCGTTGGTCGCCACATCGACAAACAGGTTGTCGCTGTCCAAAACGATGCGCCCATCGGGCAGACTGTTCAAATCTGTTCCTGCCAAAAACTCGAACGCCTGCGCAAAACGCGGGTGCAGAGCAGTGTAGCGGTCGGCATTATGTATCGAGTCGAGAATCATTTTTTAGCGTTGAATCGTTGAAGCGTTGAATTGTTGAATTGAAAAGGTAATCTTCAAATCTTCAAATTTTCAAATTTTCAAATAATTTTGCCTTCAAAATTTTCTGTCTTGCGAGCGAGCGGTTTTGCAGGTCGCTCAGTTTGGCGATGTCCGACAGGGTAGTGGCCAGTTGGTAAGTCGCCACAAATGCCTGCAGTTCTTCGTGTGTGAGCGTGTAAGCATAATTTTTTTTGCCGACGAATGTTACTTTTACCTTTTCGTTTTGGTGCGCTGTCCAAAAGTCGGGCAGTTGCCCCAACAAATCGGCGCGGAAGAGCACCGTTTCGTGCGTTATGCCAAGGTCGGTGAAACTATTTTTGTTGCTTTCGTCGGCTGGGTGGCTCTCGGCAAAAATGTCGTCAACCGACAGCCTGATGCGGTCGTAGCCGATGGGTTTGCCGCAGTAGTGCGCCACAATATACATTTGTCCAATTTCGTCGGTGTAGGGTTTCACATAGTTGCGTTCGAGGTTCCACTCTGTGCGCAACAGCCGATAGGTGTAGTTGCCGTATTGCTGAAATTTTTCGTTTTTCTCGAACAGAAACGGCTTTTTTTGTGCTTCGGCTTCGGCCATTTTTTGCGGCAGCAGACTATCGACATAGACTAGATTTCGTGCAATTTCGCTCAACTCTATTTTCCATGCAAGCGTGTCGGCTTGTCGGCGGAAGGCGACTAATTTCGGGAAATTCTGGTGTACCGAGTCCAACTGAAATTTGGCGGCTTCGAGTTTGCCTGCGGTGTAGAGCGTTTGTGCCGAGTCGAGCAACGCCTGTGCGCGCTCTTGGTCGGTGGGGCGGTGCGTGCAACTGGTGCAGACCACCGCTATCAAGCAGATAAGTTCAACAATTCGTTTCATTGTCTATTGCGTTCAAAATTTCGGTGGCTTTTTCGGCATCGCGCTCAAAAATATGCAGTTTGTAGCCATCGGCTTGCTGTGCAAACATCGGGTAGAGTTGCAGCCAGTTGCGGTCGCCCACAAACGCCTCGATACCGCTCTCGGCCAACAGTGCCACGGCATATTGCGCCGTCGCCAAATCGGGATAAATGCGGATTACTATGGTTGTTTCGGTGTCCAAAATGTTTTGCAGATTTCTAATTTCTGGTTGATTGGTTGATTAGTTGATCGGTTGATTGGT
>CAVGYO010000178.1:0-3823 GCA_963633255.1 Erysipelotrichaceae bacterium | reverse complement strand
GCACAATAATCAACCGATCAACCGATCAACCAATCAACCAATCAACCAATCAACCCAAAACCTTCACACTTTCACACTTTCAAACTAAAAAACAACCGACTTTGGCATCAAAATTGCATCAGAAAAAATAAAAGCAGACCATTATGATAACTTTCAATCTGAAATGCTACACCTATTGGGGGCAAAATGTTTTTCTGCAAATCGAAGGTCAAACCGTCCCGATGACCTACATCGCCGATAGTTTGTGGCGCTGCACATACACGCCCAAGGGCAAACCAACGACCTACGCCTACTATGTTTTGAACCCAGAGCAGACCAAAATTGTGGAGTCGCTCGAGCAACGCCAACTGCCGCAAATGCCCGACGACGCGCAGATTTTCGACACATTTCGTTATCCGTCGGCTGCGCGCGTTTTTCGCACAACGCCCTTTGCCGAGGCTTGGTGCACACACGCCACCAAACGGTTGCCAAAAATCGGTATAGGCGAAACCTTGCTGCTCGTCAATGCGCCTGCCGTCGAAGAGAATCAGGGCGTTGGCATTTTGGGTTCGACCCGAAAATTGGGCGGTTGGGACGCATGCCTTTTGCTGCCAATGCAAGCCACCGACAACGCCGATTGGTTCATTAAACTGAAATACAGCGAACTGCAAAATGTCGAGTACAAATTTGTGATTTACGACCTCGCATCGGGCAAAATTGTCCGCTGGGAAGATGGCGACAACCGCCAACTGCAAGTCAGCAACGACACCGCGCTACTGTCGGCCGATTTTCGGCAGGAATTCCACTGGAAAGGCGCAGGCACAGCCATTCCCGTGTTTTCGCTGCGCAGCGAAAGCGACTGGGGCGTTGGCGAATTTCACGATTTGAAACAGATGGTCGATTGGGCGCACAACACGGGGCAAAAACTGCTTCAGATTTTGCCTGTGAACGACACCACCAACACCAAAACCAACGCCGATTCCTATCCATATAGCGCCATTTCGGTCTATGCGCTGCACCCGATGTACCTGCATTTGGAGGCTATCGGTCGCCTAAACGATGCCAAAGCCAATGCCGATTTCGACCGCCGTCGCCAGCAACTCAACGCCAAGACATTTGTCGATTACGCCGCCGTGAACGCCCTGAAATGGGACTATATCCGCCTGATTTTTGCGCAGGAAAAAGCAAACACTTTCGCTGCAACCGAATACAAAAAATTCTTTGCCAACAACAGCCATTGGCTCGTGCCGTATGCCGTGTTCTGCGTGCTACGCGACCAGCACAAAACCGCCGATTTTCGTCGTTGGAACGAACTGAGCGTTTACGACGCAAAAGCCGTGAAACGCTTTGCAGCAGCACATGCACCCGAAACAGAATTGCACTATTTTGTACAATTCCATTTGGCAAAACAGTTGGCCGAAGTGCGCCACTACGCCCACACACACGGCGTTGCGCTCAAAGGCGACCTGCCCATCGGCATCAGCCCCAACAGCGTCGATGCGTGGATGTATCCGCACCTGTTCCACCTCGACAAGCAAGCGGGCGCACCACCCGACGATTTCTCCGAAACGGGGCAAAACTGGGGCTTCCCTACTTACGATTGGGACGAAATGGCAAAAGACGATTTTGCGTGGTGGAAACACCGCTTTATGAACATGGCCAACTATTTCGATGCCTACCGTATCGACCACATTTTGGGATTTTTCCGCATCTGGGAGATTCCACAATCGGCCATCTGGGGGCTGCTCGGCTATTTCAATCCTGCCATGCCAATGTGCGTTGGCGAAATCGAAAACTATGGCCTGCATTTCGACCGCGAGCGCATGCTCAAACCCTATATCACGCTGCAAATGCTGACCGAACTTTTTGGCGACAAAGCGACTGCCATCGCCAAAAAATACTTCGACCAGCAACCGAACGGCACGCTCCAGTTCAAGCCCGAATTCGACACACAGCGCAAGTTGAGCGACCACTTTGGCGACAAAGAGCGCGTGCTGCGCGACAAACTGCTGGAACTCCACACCGAGGTACTTTTCATCGAAGATGTGTACCAGCAAGGCAAATTCCACCCACGCATCATGGTGCACAAATCGCGCAGTTTTGCCGCATTGAGCGAGCGCGATCGGCACATCATGGAGCAGATTCACGAGGACTATTTCTACCATCGGCAGAACGAATTTTGGCGCATACAGGCGCAACGCAAACTGCCCGCCTTGCTGCGCACCACCAACATGCTCGTTTGTGGCGAAGACCTCGGCATGATGCCCGCTTGCGTGCCACAAGTGATGAACGATATGCAGATTCTCAGCCTCGAAATAGAGCGTATGCCAAAAGATTTTTCCGCCGAATTTGTCGATCCACAACGCACGCCATACCTCTCGGTTTGCAGCACTGGCACGCACGACACCTCGCCGCTGCGCAGTTGGTGGCACGAAAATCCCGACAGAACACAACGCTACTACAACAATGCGCTGCACAACGCTGGCAAAGCACCCGAAAGTTGCACACCAGCCATTGCCGAACAGATTGTAACGCGGCAAATGCACGCCAATAGTATGCTCGCCATTCTGCCTTTGCAGGACTATTTGGCGATGGACGCCACACTCCGCCTCTACGATGCCGACGGCGAGCGCATCAACGACCCGAGCAATCCGCACCACTTTTGGTGCTACCGTATGCATCTGACAATCAGCGAATTGCTGAAAGCAAAAAAATTCAACAGCAAATTGGAAGCAATAATTGCCACAAGCGGTCGTTGAAAAAGAGAGAGACTTGACACGATGAGAAAACGGCTAAAAATTGGAGTAATTGCAGCGGTTGCCTGTTGGACATTGTGCGCACAAGCGCAGTCGCTCGCCGAATGTGAGCAGCAGATGGCGCGTCTGTTTGCCAACATCGAGCAATCGACCGACGCCCAAGCCAACCTGCGCTACAACGACACCATCAACGCCATTTTCGCCCAAGCATTGTCGCTCGACGGTTCGTTCGCTGCACCTTTCGGCAGCCTGAAATTCGTCGGGAAAACACTCTCCGACGACGGTCTGCTGCGCATCTACACATGGAATGTACCCACCGACAGCGGTTTTGTTTACAACGGATTTGTGCAAGTTGCCACTGGCGAATACACACACTTTACACAATCGAACACCCCATTCGCAACCGACGAGTATGCAACTTTATCGGCCGAAAATTGGTACGGTGCGCTCTATTATCGGGCGATTGCCTACCGACACAAGCGGCAAAAAGTCTATCTGCTGTTGGGCTGGCAAGGAGCGAACGCCACCACACAACGCAAATTCATCGATGTGCTGTGGTTCGACCACGACAACCGCCCGCAACTCGGTTTGCCGATACTCGAAAACGACGAGCAGACACTCTGCCGACGCATATTCGAATACGATGCCGACATTGCCATGTTTCTCGACTACGAGCCGAACAAACGCCGCATTGCGTTCGACCACCTCTCGCCCATCAAGTATTTCGACGACGAAACAGTTACGCTCGGCCCCGATATGTCGATCGATGCCTATGTGCGCCACGCCAAACACTGGGAACTGCAACAAGATGTAAAGGCAAAAAATAGGCGAAAATAATTGATAATTAGTAGCAAGATGTGAGTAGCAAGTAGCAAGACAAGTGAGGAGTGATGCGGCGAAGCCGCAATTTGAAGATTTGAAGATTTGAAGATTTGAAAATTACTTTTTCGATTCAACAATTCAACGATTCAACAAAACTTTCACACTTTCAAACTAAATTACTTTCACACTAAATAACTTTCAAACTAAAATAAAAAAATGCACAAAGCAGGTTTTGTAAATATCGTCGGCAATCCGAATGTCGGCAA
>CAVGYO010000177.1:0-3830 GCA_963633255.1 Erysipelotrichaceae bacterium | reverse complement strand
CTATCTGACCAACGGCGAACCGATACCCGACGAAGTAACCGACTACACCGACTTGTTTTTTCAGAAAATACCCCAGCCGCCAATTTTTGCAGATTAAGCAATCCAAAAGTTACAAAATTTATTCAATAAAAGCACTATACTGAACAAAAAAGTATGTTTTTTATTCAGTACAGCGTAAATTTTGAACAAAAATGGAAAATTTGCAGCGTCATTTTTTGACTGATTTTTTCTGCATATCGCACGAGAAAGTGCTTATTGGAACGACTTTTATAACATATCCATCTTTTTCGATGGTGCGATTCTCGTTCATTGTTACAATGGTAAGGTTAGTGCAATGCAGTTCGCCAGCGCACTCTACAAGACTATCGACCTCGCGCTTAATCGTACGCGGCTGCTCCAAATCGTAGCACACCTGAACAAGCGACTCCACCACCGTGCCATTGCGTGTAACAAAATCAACCTCCTTATCGTTGCGCGAGCGATAGTAAAAAAGCGAAGTTTCGGTGCTGTATCCGCAGCGCACAAGTTCCACAAACACTTGATTTTCGAGCAACCGCCCAAAATTATCACTCACACTGAAAGCCTTTGCTGCCACAAATCCATTGTCGACCACATAGACTTTTTGTGGCGCTTTTTTCATCAGTTTCAATTTGCTATTGTAGCGCGAAAGATAGAAAAAAAGATATGGTTCGCTCAAATAATTCATAAATTTTTGCACAGTAGCAACACTCGAGAAACCAAGACTATCCGCTATTGCATTGATACTGAACGCATTACAAAAATTCGACAGCAGATAGGAAGCCAATAAGCCTAGATCGGAAATTTTGCGCACCTTGTGTCTTTGCGCCACATCTTTCAGTACAATGGAATCGAAAAGTGCCGACAAATAGTTGACCAACAACGGCCGCGCAGCAAGCGTTTCGGGATAGCCGCCACACTGCAGATATTCCGTCAAAAGTTTTTTTGCTTTTGCCGATTTTGTTTTGCTCAATTTAGTTTTGTGCCACGCAAAAAATTCCGAAAGACTGAACGGCAGCATCTCCATCTGCACATAGCGTCCCGTGAGCAACGATGCCATTTCGCCACTCAAAAGCCGCGCATTGCTACCAGTTATCACCATATTTACACCAAGGCGATAGAGTTTTGCTACCCAAATATCCCAATGCGGCAAATTTTGCACTTCGTCCAGAAGCAAAAAATCGAAATTCGGATAGACTTGTTGCAGCATTTCGTAGACGGCATTTTCGTCCCAAGCGTCGAGCAGTTGCTGGTCGTCGAAATTGAGATAGGCGAAATTCTGCCCACGCAACAGCAGCAGCGACTCAGTCGATTTTCCAACGCGGCGCGGACCTGTGATTAGTTTTATCTGTTTGCTCTGCAACAAATCGTTAGCGCAATACTTTGTTTGGCGCGACACATACGAGTGCGACAGCAAAAAATCGCGTTCCTTGCGCTGATTTTCGATAATTGTACGCATAATTTTATCGATTTATTCAACCGCAAAGTTACAAAATTTATTCAATAAAAGCACTATACTGAACAAAAAAGTATGTTTTTTATTCAGTACAGCGTAAATTTTGAACAAAATGGAAAAAATATAGCGAATTAGTCCTTGCTATGGTAGCGGCGGTACTTGGCGGGCCATGCAGCGATACGCTGGGGAACCTTGATGACCCAACGCACACACTTGTCGGCAGCGAAATGAAGCGTATCGTACCAATGCTCCTTTGGCAACACGACTTCGCCTCCACGCTGTGCTGCTGACTCGTGTATCAGTGCATCGATGCGGCCCTTCTGCTTGCCCGCAGATGGCTGAAAAACCCGAACCACTCCCGAAGGTACAGAATAGAAACGCGACAACCACGAATGAGCGCAGAGTTGGCGTCCCTGTGGATCGTACAACAGTGTGGAAATGCCGTCGTGGTGGCGCTGAGGCGTCAGATAGAGCGTCCGGAAATTCGCCGCCAACCACAGGAAGAATTGGTAGTAAGGCTCGATGATTTTAGGGCGATCGAATGTGTAGCGCCCGCCTAAAGATGTGGTATCGAAGGCGGCTATCATGGCCTCCTTGTGGTCTGCGTAGCGGAATGCTTGCACCGCCTCACGCGAGAACTTGGTGCGGATAAGACGCAGGTCGAAGATATTGAAAAACGGGTTGGTCACGATAGGATTGCCGGCACGCGTATGTTGTCCCCCATCGGAGCAGCCTGCATTGGCATAGCCATTCGCGACCACATAATCAACCAAATCGAGCACCGCTTGCGGGTCGGTGATGAAACAATCTTCATCGACATTGATGGCAATATCGCAATCGGTGTCGGCAAGCATGGTATAAAAATAGCCGTCGGCAGACTGGTCGGTGAGCCGCACGCAAGGGAATCCTAGCCCCTCGTAGAAAGCCTTGGATAGACGGTATAGCCGCAGGTCGAACGAACGGCAGAAAAACTTGATGTTCACATTATTAGTATTCATAATGAGTGAATATAGTCTATGATTGATGTTACTATTACTTTCTTGAAATACACCCAGTGCAGTACCAGTTTATATTCGTGCCAGATGCCATGTTCTTGTGCATAAAGCAAGAGGGCATCGAAGGCTTTCTTTTTCTCACCGCCACGCCACACACCACGTCTGTGGCTGATAGACTGCTTATGTATTACATAATGGTATATAGGCTTGTCTATCTGCACCACTCGCTCTGCCATCAAGTAGCACTGCCCCATAAAACTACTATCTTCGCCACTCTTGGCATTAGGGAACAAAATACCGTTGTCAAGCAACCACGCACGGCGAAAAAGCATAGTATAGAAATTACTCACATAGTGTTTTAACAGATATTTCCGCTGTTGTCTATCTATTGTGCCGCTACCAACATGCGGATTGCACGCAATGCAGCGGATGCCATCGGGGTAGTCCCAAACGCAAGCCCCTGAACTAAGGTCGGCTTGGTACGCCACGGCATTGCGGTATAGCACCTCGAGCATATCCGGTTCGATCCAATCATCTGAATCTACAAAGGCAATATACTCGCCTATTGCAGCCTGTATGCCAATATTCCTCGCCACAGCAGGGCCACTATTCGTTGGCGTTTCCAACACGCGCCACCGCTCACCCAATCCATTAGCAGAGATGTACTCTTGTATGATACTTACGCTTGCGTCTTGTCCATGATCGTCAACACATAAGACCTCAAAATCTTGCATTGTTTGATTGCGCAGCGACTCCATGCAACGCTCAACATACTGCGCCACATTATAGATAGGAACAATAATCGAAACCTTCATCATTTTGAATTGAAAAAAATCGTTACTTCACTTGCGAAAACAGCTCCCGATTAACAAGTTGTATATTTGAAAATACACTTTTGAACAAAAAGTGTGTTTTGTAAAATGCATCAAACGCAGAGACATACGGATTAATCGATTATATCGCAACACACACAAAAATTTTGTCGACTAAAAACGAACGAGTCTATCGATTGCCTCCAATCAAAAGTTTGCCTCGCCTTTTTAGAATGCAGTAGTTCGAAGTTGCGCTTGCTTGCCTGACCGCTTCCTTCGGGGATGCTTGGGAAATGCTTCGGGAATGCTTCGGGAACGCTTGTACCAGATAAAAAGAACGGAGGGCATAGGAATGTGAGTTTTTTAGTGTGTGCTATTCTAAATCATTTGATTGCAATGCATGCAAAATGGTTTCTATGCGTTTGGGGAAAGTGTGTTTGCGGACAACCAACTCGCGGGCGGCTTGCGCTTGTGCAGACATATCGTGCGTCAAAGCATAGTCGATAAGCGAAAAGAGTTCTTGCTCGTTATGGTATAGTCCGATTTCGC
>CAVGYO010000176.1:0-3895 GCA_963633255.1 Erysipelotrichaceae bacterium | reverse complement strand
AATGCGTTAAACCAATCAACCAATCAACCAATCAACCGATCAACCAAAAATCAATTCAACGCTTCAACGATTCAACAATTCAACAGAAAACTTGCACACTTTCAAACTTTTTTTGTACCTTTGCAAGCCCTAATTAAAATCAATTTTTTAACCAATCAATACGCTTTATGGACAACAAAAAACGCGTTTATCTTTTCGGCAACGGTAAGGCCGAAGGTAACGCCAAGATGCGTGAAGCACTTGGCGGCAAGGGGGCAAACCTTGCAGAAATGAACCTCATCGGCGTGCCTGTGCCGCCAGGATTCACCATCACTACCGACACCTGCAACGAGTACTATCAAGTGGGACAAGAAAAAATTGTGGAACTGCTGCGCAACGATGTATTGGCGGCTGTGAAACATGTCGAAACGCTGATGAACAGCAAATTCGGCGACGCTACAAACCCGCTGCTCGTCTCGGTACGCTCGGGCGCACGCGCCTCGATGCCGGGCATGATGGACACCATTCTCAACCTCGGTTTGAACGACGAAGTGGCAGAAGGCATGACCAAAAAGACCAACAATCCGCACTTTGTTTACGACTCGTATCGTCGCTTTGTGCAGATGTATGGCGATGTGGTGCTCGGCATGAAACCTGTGAACAAAGAGGACATCGACCCGTTCGAGGCTATCATCGAAGAGGTAAAAAGCATTCGCAACATCAAACTCGACAAAGACCTGAATGTCGACGAACTGAAACTGCTGGTAGCACGCTTCAAAACCGCCATCAAAGAGCAGACTGGCTGCGACTTTCCCACCGACCCGATGGAACAACTTTGGGGTGCTATCTGCGCCGTGTTCCGCAGTTGGATGAACGAACGCGCCATTCTCTACCGCAAAATGGAAGGCATACCCGACGAATGGGGCACCGCCGTTTCGGTTATGGCAATGGTATTCGGCAACATGGGCGACACATCGGCTACAGGCGTTTGCTTCAGCCGCGATGCTGCCACTGGCGAAAACCTTTTCAATGGCGAATATCTGGTAAATGCGCAAGGCGAAGATGTGGTGGCTGGCATACGCACACCGCAACAAATCACCGTCGAGGGTAGCCGCCGCTGGGCAAAACTACAAGGCATCAGCGAAAGCGAACGCGCCGAAAAATTCCCGTCGATGGAAGAGGCTATGCCCGAAATCTACAAAGAACTCGATTCGATTCAAGATAAACTCGAGAAACACTACCACGATATGCAGGACATGGAGTTCACCGTGCAAGAGGGCAAACTCTGGTTCTTGCAGACACGCAACGGCAAACGCACTGGCACCGCTATGGTAAAAATTGCGATGGATCTCGTGCGCGAAGGCTTGATCGACGAAAAGACCGCTCTCCTGCGCTGCGAACCGCAAAAACTCGACGAACTGTTGCACCCCGTGTTCGACAAAGATGCACTGAAAAAAGCGAAAGTGCTGACACAAGGTCTGCCCGCCAGCCCAGGTGCTGCCTGCGGACAAATCGTGTTCCACGCCGACGACGCACAGGCTTGGCACAACGACGGACACCGTGTTATTATGGTGCGCATCGAAACCTCGCCCGAAGATTTGGCTGGTATGTCGGCCGCCGAAGGCATTCTCACCGCACGCGGCGGTATGACCTCGCACGCAGCCGTTGTGGCACGCGGCATGGGCAAATGCTGTGTGTCGGGTGCTGGCGCCATCAATGTGAACTACAAAGCCAAAACCGTAACTATCGACGGATTGGTGCTGAAAGAGGGCGACTACATCTCGATTAACGGCTCCACTGGACAAGTGTATGCAGGTCAAGTGCCGACCAAAGCCGCCGAACTGAGTGGCGATTTCAAAGCACTGATGGACCTTTGCGACAAATACACCAAACTGCAAGTGCGCACCAATGCCGACACGCCACACGACGCACAAGTGGCATGCGCTTTCGGCGCAAAAGGTATCGGCTTGACGCGTACCGAACACATGTTCTTCGACGATAAGAAAATCATCGCTATGCGCGAAATGATTCTCGCCAAAGATGCCGCTGGTCGCGAAAAAGCGTTGGCAAAACTGCTGCCATACCAAAAAGCCGACTTCAAAGGCATTCTCGAAGCGATGGACGGCTGCCCAGTGAACATTCGTCTGCTCGACCCGCCATTGCACGAGTTCGTTCCTCACGATTTGCAGGGACAAGAAATTATGGCGCGCGAAATGGGCGTTCCTGTCGAAGAGATTCAACAACGCGTGGCTTCGCTGGCCGAAAACAACCCGATGCTTGGACACCGTGGCTGCCGCTTGGGCATCACCTTCCCCGAAATCACCGCCATGCAAACACGCGCTATCTTGGGCGCAGCGTGCGAACTGAAAAAAGAGGGCAAAAACCCAATGCCAGAAATCATGGTGCCGCTCATCGGCATTCTCTACGAGTTGAAACAGCAGAAAGAGGTTATTCTGAATGTAGCAAAAGAGGTGTTCAAAGAAGAAGGCATCGAGGTAGAATTTGAAATCGGCACGATGATCGAAACGCCACGCGCTGCCCTCACTGCCGACCGCATTGCCACCGAAGCGCAATACTTCTCGTTTGGTACCAACGACCTCACGCAGATGACCTTCGGCTACAGCCGCGACGACATCGCCAGTTTCTTGCCCGTTTATCTCGACAAGAAGATTCTGAAAGTCGATCCGTTCCAAGTGCTCGACCAGCATGGCGTAGGGCAACTCATCAAAATGGCTGTGGAGAAAGGTCGCGCCATTCGTCCCGACCTGCGCACAGGCATTTGCGGCGAGCACGGCGGTGAACCGAGTTCCGTGAAATTCTGCGCACGCGTAGGCATGAACTACGCTAGTTGCTCGCCATTCCGTGTGCCTATCGCACGCTTGGCCGCAGCACAAGCCGCCATCGAAGACGAGAAATAACCCTATGGCAACACAGCAAAAGAGAAAGCGTTCCGCAACCGATGCGGAACGCTTCTCTTTTCTATCAAATTTCGCTCAAACCATTGGGACGACAACGGCGCGCAGGGAGTCTTTAATTTTACCAAGTAACAATCATCTTGTTTTTTGAACTATTCACATATCCAGAATATGTTTTTACTGTAGGGTAGAAAATATATCCGCTTAATTGTGTTGCCGTAATGCTGTAATAACCATATTCTACAGTTACTGTATAGGAGTATCCTCCCTGTATAGTATGTGTGTATGATGAATTTCCTTCTATTTCTACACGGTACGAATCATTTGTGCTGTTTATGCATTGAATAGTTCCAGTTTGTTTTGTTGTTCCTGGGTTCGTAGTAGATCCCGAATTGTAATACGGGAAATCGTCTTCTTCTTTTTCGCAACTGGCGCACAATAGGCAGAGCGCGCCAAACAGGAATAATGCTGTTTTTTTCATGTTATTGTTTGTTTGTTTTTTGCCACATCTCCCTGCTTGGCGAGTTTGTAATAGGGTATAAAAAAAAACGCGGGAGATAAAGTATATCTCTCACGAGGCATCGCCAAACGCCACCAACGAAATACACACAATCACCCACTGTGTTGCGTGTGCCTACGCAACAGGTGGCGTCCAGATTGTTCTTCGTTGTTTTGAAAATTGGCGATTTTCGTGAGAAGAAAAACTTACGCTTTTTTTTATAGCCGCTCACCGCTATTTCCAACGCTTTGGAAGCGTGCCGACTTTCACCTGCAAAGGTAGTACAAGTTTTGCAAAAAAGCAAATCTTCTACACGGAAATGCAAAAAAAAGACCTATAAGTCAACAATTATTGAATTATTGAACTGATTTTTGGTTGATTGGTTGATCGGTTGATTATTGTGCAAATAATTTTAGACACCGACAATTTTCAAATCTTCAAATCTTCAAATAAACAATTCAACAATCTTGCCCAACGGCATCAGAAGCGGCGCGACAAGACA
>CAVGYO010000175.1:0-3924 GCA_963633255.1 Erysipelotrichaceae bacterium | reverse complement strand
TATTATTTATTGCCTTGCTCGTGGCCCCCTTTCCCGTTTCCCCCGAAGGGGGAAAAGCCACGCGCCCAACAACGCCGCATCACTCCTCACTCCTCATTCCTAACTCAAGAACACTGCTCACTCTCTACTTGTTTTTCTTTTTTGCGGCTGCTTCTATCAACTCTTTTGGTTTTTGTTGGGTGATGGGCAGCGCGTTGTAGTCCCAAGTCTCTTCGATGTCCCAAAAGGCGCGCATGGCCAGTTTGTAGGGAAAATAATAGACCGCTTCGGGCTGCCGCAGTTCGGCGTAAGCACCTGTGTCCCAGCGTCCGTTGGCATTTTCATCGACAAAAAGGCGCAGAAAATAGTCGCCCGGATTCAGATACTCGAACACCGTTTCGGGCTTGGCGGGCAGCGTGCGCACCACATTTTCGCTCTTGTCGAGCAGTTCCACTATCTCGTTGCCTTGCAGATTGGGGAAAATCAGGTAAAAAGTGGCGTAACTTTCGAGCGATTTCACCTTCAGCGTCGCCTCTATTTTGTTGGTGTGCAGCCCCGTCAAACCGACAAACGCAGCCGAATCGACGGTGATGCGGTAACTTTTTTCGGGCTGCCACGCATAGCGAATTTCGTAAATCATGCCCAAACTATCGGTGCGACACAGCGACGCATCGACGGGCTGCCAAAGCGTATCAACACGCTGTTCTACAAGCAGTTGCGCTATTGTATCGAACACGGTCGGCACATCGAATGTGAGCCGCACAGGGTTGTAGAGGTCGAAGGTGTTCGAGGCGTTTATGTTCACTTTCAGAAACTCGGTCTTTTTCGGTTTGTTTTCGTCGTCTTTTCTGCGGCGCGAACTTTTTTTGTCGTCCGTTGCTTTTTTGTGCCGAAAAATGGTATTGAGCGTGTCGGTTTGCCACGACAACTGCTCGAGCGAGTCGGTGCGCTGGTAGGTCAGCGCATACGAGAGCGTGTCGGCCTGCCACACGAGCGTGTCGGGGAACCAATAGGTGAGCGTGTCGCGCGTGGTGTTTTGCTGCAACAGGCAACTATCGATGACAAAGTTCAGCGGCTCGATTTTTGGCAGCGAATCGACAGGTGCAGTGAAATAGAGCGTGAGCGAATGTTGCGCCGTGCGTGCCGCTTTGATGAAATTTTGCCGCTGAAAATCGGCGGTGAAACTGCGCAACACAACGCCGTTGGTGTATTTCGGATGCAGGTGCGTTATCACCGTGTCGATGGTCGCCGAATCGCGCCAAATGGTGTCAAATTCTTCGGTAAAATCGATGTTTGGAACGATAATCGAGTCCAAAAACGCTGCTGTTTCGGTCGGTTGATCGTAGCGGAAATTGTTGTTTTGGTCGCCAAGCGCATAGATTTTGTAGCGACCTTCGGGCAAGCCTTTCAGCCAAAAACGCCCGTCTTTGTTGGTCTTCGCTATGTGGTCGAACGGCAGCGCTGTGAAAGCGGTGTCGGCGTGGTTGGTGTGCAGACCGACCACAAGCCCTTCGACGGGATTCAGCGTGCGCGCATCGACCACCGTGCCGCCAATCATCAGCGAATCGATGGTTGCGCCTGTCGAAAAGGTGAAATAGTAGTCCTTGAGCGGATTTTTTTCATTGTTATCGACTATGGCATCGGCAAAATCGACAATGTAGGTGCAGTTTGGGCGAAGCGAATCGGCCAGTTCCACCACCACTTTTTTGCCGTAGGCTTTGGCGGTGTGCGCCTTGTCTTGCGGTGGCGAAACTACCACTTTTTCGTAGGCTTTTTCGAGCAGCACGATTTCGTCGAAACTGATTTCGATGCGCTGTTTATTGAAGTTGCGCGCACCATTTTCGGGCTTGCTGCCCAGCGGAATAGGCGGCGTTTCGTCCTTGGGACCGCCTTGTGGACCGCCGCCACGGTTGGCGCACGACATAGCCAGCGCACCCGCCAGCAGATACAACGCCAGCGCACGGAAGCCTCCCAGTTTTTGTATCAAGTTTTTCATAAAGTCAGTTTTTTGCCCGAAGAATTTTCAGAGCGTCGTTCTCTTTGCGCGTCATTTCGGCACTATCGGCGGGCGTTTTGTCGTTCTGTCCGCACAGATGCAGAATGCCGTGAATCAGAATGCGGTGCAACTCGTCGTCGAATGTGGTGCCAAACTCGTGCGCATTGCTACGCACCGTGTCGAGGCTCACAAATATGTCGCCGTGCAGCGTGTTGCCCTCGCAATAGTCGAATGTGATGATGTCGGTGTAGTAGTCGTGTTGCAGATACTGGCGGTTCACCTCTAGAATTTTTGCATCGTCGCAAAAAATGTACGCCACCTCGCCCACTTTTTTGCCGTATTTTGCCGCCACCGCCCGAATCCAATCGTTCGTCTCGCGCTTCCGCAGCGCAGGCATCTTCACATTTTCGATGTTGTAAGTTATCATGTTGTTAAATCGTTGAATCGTTGAATCGTTGAATCGTTATTTGTTTTTTTGAGGCTAATCTGAAATTTGAAATCTGTCATTGCGGCTTTGCCGCATCACTCCTCACTCCTAATTCCTCACTCCTCACTTTTCTTGCTACTAATTCTTCATTAGTGAAAAAAAAGGTAGCCGATTAAAATTGCGGCGACAATGCCAGCGAAGTCGGCCAAAAGTCCGCAAACCAGCGCATTGCGTGTTTTGGTGATGCCCACCGACCCAAAATAGAGTGCGAGAATGTAGAATGTGGTGTCGGTGGAACCCTGCACAATGCACGAGAGCCGCCCTACAAACGAATCGGCGCCGTACGAACCCATCGCATCGAGCATCATGCCGCGCGCGCCGCTGCCACTGAGCGGTTTCATCAATGCTGTGGGCAGTGCGCCCACAAAATCGGTGTCGCAACCAACAGCAGCAAAGAGCCACGCAATGCCGTTGAGCAGCCAGTCCATCGCACCCGAAGCACGAAACATACCGATGCCCACCAAAATGGCGATAAGGTACGGAATAATGCCGACCGCCACCTTGAAACCATCTTTTGCGCCTTCGACAAAAGCGTCGTAAACATTGATTTTTTTGACCATTCCCGCCACCACAAATGCGCAGATAATGCCGAGCAGCGTTACACTAGTGATGATGGTGGAGCAGGTTGTCATGCTGTCGCGATCCATCTGCGAAAACAGGGCAATCAGTCCAACAATCAGAGCCGTTAGCCCGCCGATTGTCAGCAGAATGTTACGCTGAAACAGGTTGATTTTTTGCGCCACTGCCACCGCCACAAATCCCACCAACGACGAAAAATAGGTTGCCATCAGAATGGGCAGAAACACATCGCTCGGATTGGCGGCGCCGTACTGCGCGCGGTAGGTCATGATAGTTATCGGAATCAGTGTCAGCCCCGATGTGTTCAGCACCAAAAACATGATTTCGGCGTTCGAGGCCGTGTCTTTCTTCGGATTCAGTTCTTGCAACTCTTTCATCGCTTTCAAACCGAGTGGCGTAGCGGCATTGTCGAGTCCCAACATATTGGCCGACAGATTCATAAACATCGTTCCCATGGCGGAGTGTCCTTTTGGCACTTCGGGAAAAATTTTGCTAAAAAATGGTGCCGTTATACGCGACAAAAATCCTACTGCGCCACCGCGTTCGCCTATTTTCATGATGCCGAGCCACAGCGCCAGCACGCCCGTAAGACCGATAGAAACCTCGAAACCTGTGCGCGCCGACGAAAAAAGTGAGTCCATCACAGCGTTCAAGGCCGAGCCGTCGCCAGCGATGCACAACTGCAACAACGCCACCAACACAGCCACCAACACAAACCCTATCCAAATGTAGTTGAGAACCATCGGTTTCAATTTTTACTTTAACCTGCAAAGATACGAAAATAGTGTGAAAGTGTGAAAGTTTTCTGTTGAAGCGTTGAATTGATTTTTGGTTGATCGGTTGATCGGTTGATTGGTTGATTATTGTGCAAATGATTTTGGAC
>CAVGYO010000174.1:0-3955 GCA_963633255.1 Erysipelotrichaceae bacterium | reverse complement strand
AACCAAATTTCCAAACAACACTCCTACGCTCACTCCACATGCGTGATGGCCTCGGGGGCGAGCGGTTCGAGAGCGTTCATGCGTAGGAAGACTTGCGCGGTGGCAACCACATCTTTTTCGCAATAAACGGCTATGCGGTGCAGGTCGTGCAAGTTGTAGTACACATCGGCCACTTCGCTGCCGTCGATGTCGTCTTTCGAGGTGGCGACACCCAGCACGGTGCAGAGCAATTTTAGCGAGGTGTAACTTTTGTAGTCGCCAAATTTCCACAGTTCCATCGTGTCGAGAAAAGAGGTCTCCCACGGTTTGCGCCCAGCCACATCGAGGGCTTGCGGCAACGGAATGCGGTTTATCAGCATACGGCGGCAGATGAACGGAATATCGAACTCTTTGCTGTTGTGCCCGCAAATGTAGTGCCTCGGCGTGCGCAGAAAGTTCGAGGCCATCGTGGCAAAATCGCGCAACAGTTGCACTTCGTCGTCGCTGGCAAACGATTTGGTGCGCATCAGGCGGCGACCGTTTTCGTAGTGAATGACACCGACCGAGATGCAGACGATTTTGGCAAATTCGCTATACACGCCGCCCCCATTGCGAAAAGCGTAGTCGGGCGTGTCGTCGGCTGGGAAGCGGTCGGGCATGCGGCGGCGCAGTGTTTCGAGTTTTTCGCACCACAACTGCTGCAATTCGGGCGTCAGTTGGTCGAGCGAAGCGGTTTGCGGCACTGTTTCGATGTCGAGAAACAGAATTTTGTCCAAATCTTGTGAATCGTACATTATTTTGTCTGTTTTGCGGTTTTACCTTCCCTTTTTTTTACCTGATTTTCGCGCTCAATGCCCAACTCTTTGGCAATGTACATGGTCAGCAGGTCGATGGCTACTTGGTTGTTTCCGCCTTGCGGCACTATCACGTCGGCGTAGCGTTTCGACGGCTCGATAAACTGTTCGTGCATCGGTTTCACAGTGTTTTCGTAGCGTTCCATCACACGATCGACCGAGCGGCCGCGCTCCACAATGTCGCGCTTGATGACGCGCATCAGGCGGTCGTCGGCATCGGCATCGACAAAAATTTTCATATCCATCAAATCGCGCAATTTTGGGTTTGTCAGCACCAAAATGCCTTCGACGATGACCACTTCGCAAGGCTCGACCAAGATGGTTTCGGCGGCGCGCGTGCAGGTTACATACGAGTAGATGGGCTGTTCGATGCTTTTGCCCGCCTTGAGGTCTTTCACATGCTTCACCAGCAACTCAAATTCGACCGAATCGGGGTGGTCGAAGTTCATCTCCAACCGTTCTTCGAGCGGCTTTTCCGAAGCGTCGCGATAGTACGAATCCTGCGGCAACACCGCCACTTCGCCTTTGGGCAACTGCTCGATAATTTTGCGTACAACGGTGGTTTTGCCCGACCCAGTGCCGCCTGCGATGCCAATAATCAACATATTTTTGTCGTTTTTAAGGGGATTTCTATAAATTTCTTTGTAGTGATTTTTGAATTTTGGGTTAGCAGATGTTTTACTTGAGCGAAAACGCAATGCGGTGGCATTGTAATTGAGTGAAAGTCAGACAGATGCAACCCAAAAACAAAAAGCGCACAAAAGTATTCAGAAATCTAGCAGTTATTATTTTTTTTACAAAACGGGGAATTTATAGAAGTCCCCTTAAGTGTGTGTTACTTTTCGCAAAGATAGTCAAAAAATTCTAACCCGAAAAATTATTTCTGCCCAAAATAGGCATCGAGCAGTTTTTTCGCCGCCACAAACGACGAGATGCGATTCTCTTCCAACTGCTGTTTGTAAGTTTCGAGCAGCGTTTCGATTTCGGGGTTGTGATAAAAACTGTTTTTCAGCGTTTCGTCGATGGTTTCGTACATCCAATACTTGCTTTGGCGGTGGCGTTTTTCGGCGAAATAGCCGTTTTCTTTGGTAAACGCAATGTAGTCGCACACCATCTGCCACACATCGCTCACGCCCGTGTGGTGGAACGCCGAACAGGTGAGCACCTGCGGATCCCAGCCCGATTCAGGTTTTGGGAAAAGTGCCAACGCATTTTGGAATTGCCGTGCCGCCATCTGCGATTTCTCTTTGTTGCTGCCATCGCATTTGTTGATGGCGATGCCGTCGGCCATCTCCATGATGCCGCGTTTGATGCCTTGCAACTCGTCGCCTGCGCCCGCCAACTGAATCAGCAAAAAGAAATCGACCATGCTATGAACGGCCGTTTCGCTCTGCCCTACTCCCACCGTTTCGACAAAAACGGTATCGAAGCCAGCCGCTTCGCACAGCACAATGGTTTCGCGCGTTTTGCGTGCCACGCCACCCAGCGAACCCGCCGACGGTGAAGGACGAATGAAGGCCGTTTTGGCGGCCGAGAGTTCCTCCATGCGCGTTTTGTCGCCCAAAATGCTGCCGCGCGACCGCTCGCTGCTCGGGTCGATGGCCAGCACCGCCAGTTTGTGGCCCGCCTTGACCAAATCCATGCCGAGCGACTCCACAAAGGTGCTTTTGCCTGCGCCGGGAACGCCCGTAATGCCGATGCGCACCGAACGACCAGCGTGCGGCAAACAGCGTTCGACCACCTCTTGCGCTTGGCTGTAGTGCGTCGGGTTGGTGCTTTCGACAAGCGTTACCGCCTGACTCAAAATCGATACATCGCCGCGCAAAATGCCCTCTACAAACTCGTCGGTGGTGTAGTGCGCACGCTTCACGCGGTGTTTCATGTAGGGATTGACGATGGGCGGCTGTACCACGCCCGAATTGACATTCAACCCAGGAAATTCGCTGCTATTTTCGATGTGATGCGGCATATTTTTTCGTTTTTTTGAAGTTTATATTTTCCTAAACGACTGTTACTCAACCGTTTGCCATGTTACCACAACGGTTTGCACGGGATTGGTCGGGTCGTTGGTTATCAGTTGCAATGTTTTGACAAATGTGAATGGTTGCAGGTTGGTTGCGTCTATTTCGATATTGATTTTCAACGATTTACCGCTTTTCGCAACCATTTTTTTTGCCGTGCCCGACAAATAATTGCCGCTCGACACGATGGCACGAACGACCAGCGGATTTTGCCCAAAGTTCGACAGCAGCAGCGTTTGCGTCTGTTTTTTGCCGATTTTCACCTGTCCAAAATCGACCTGATGCGTCTGCAACGAGGCTATCGGCGCAGCGATGCGCTCCTCGCGCGACAATTGGCTGAAATCCTCTTTCAGCACGGCTTGCGCACGCATATTGCCCTCGCGTTTGCCATTCACCAGCACGCCAATCTCGTCGGCAGCGAAGCCCCAAACAGGACTTTTGTCCGACCGATAGCGAAATGTTATCGACAGGCGGTCGTTGGGAGCGATGGCGGCGGGCGCATCAGACTCTATGTAATCGGGCAGCAGAAGCGCAAACCGCACTGGTTCGTCGGACACATTCACCGCCTCTAGAGTGCGTTCCACAGTTGCGCCTTTATTTATGGTGTCGAACGCCACCGTTGCCGCACGAAAATAGAGCGCGCCAAAATGGTAGGGATATTGGTTTTCGATGGTTTCGGTGCGCGGCACGACCTGCCCAAAAATGTCGAGCGTTTCGGTGATGGTGCCGCTCTCGCCAGCGATGACCACGCGCACGCCTTTCTGAAAGCGTCCGGGGCGGTCGGTCGGGTCGAAAGTTACGCGGATTACGCCCGATTCCTGCGGTTGCACAGCGGTGTGCGTCCATTCGGGCGTGGTGCAGCCGCACGAGGCGGTTACACGCTGCACGGTGAATGGCGCAGAACCTGTGTTCACAAAGCGAAAACTGTGCGACACGCTGCCGCCCTCTTCGCGAATAGTGCCAAAATCGAACTCCGTTTCGTCGAACTGCAAATCGATCTTTTGTTGCGCCTGCGTCACCACAGCCGCCAGCAGCAGTATCAGTGTGAAAATTCTATTTTTCATTAAAAAGTGTTGTTTCTATGTTTTTGGTTGATTGGTT
>CAVGYO010000173.1:0-3959 GCA_963633255.1 Erysipelotrichaceae bacterium | reverse complement strand
GAAAGTGTGAAGGTTTTGGGTTGATTGGTTGATTGGTTGATTGGTTGATCGGTTGTGGCTACCGAATAATTCTTAATTATTCATTCTTAATTCTTAATTGTTCTCGTGGCCCCCTTTCCCGTTTCCCCCGAAGGGGGAACGCCACTTAAATCATTGAATCACAGAATCATTGAATTATCGAATGTTTGAACTTTCGCACTTTTATACTTTCACACTTTCTAACTAAAAAACTCCTCACTCCTCACTCCTCACTCCTCACTCCTCACTCCTCACTTCTAATTCCTCACTTCTAATTCCTCACTCCTAATTCCTCACTCCTAATTCCTCATTCTTTTCAGATAGTTGTAGGCTTGATATATGCCGAGTTCGCCCGCTTTGCTTAAGTCGGTTATGCCGTGTTCGGTGTCGCCGATGTAGATGTAGGTTAGGCCGCGGTTGAAGTAGGCTTCGGCCATGTCGTGGTCGCATTCGATAGCGTTGGTGTAGTTGCGTATGGCCGATTGAAAATCTTTCTGTACGCAGAGCACATTGGCGCGATTGAACCACGCATAGGCAAAATTCGGCGCATATTCGAGCGTTTTGTCGTAGTCGCGCATTATCATTTCGAAATCGTGGGCGTACTGTTCGGGTTGCGGTGCGTTTTCGTCGTTATTGGTTCTGAATTCCAATTCTTTGAATCGTATATTGGCACGGCAGAAGTAGGCGAGTGCCATGTCGGATTTGAAATAGATGGCGCGCGAAAAGTCGGCGATGGCACTCGAAAAATCCTGCACAAGTGCGTAGTCGATGCCGCGTGCGAGGTAGAGTAGTGCATTGTCGGGGGCGACCTCGATGCGTCGCGACAGTTCGTCGATCGAGCGGAAATGGTGGTTGATGAGCGTTTGCGTGAGCGACATTTCGCGGTTCACGATTTTGAGCGTTGCCGGCAGGGCGTGTTGTGCATTGAGTTGGCTCACAAGTGCGCTGTAGTGGTCGTTTTTGCGTACGGGGTCCTCTTTTTGGTAGTACGACAGCACAAAATTTTTCTCGCTCGACACATCGATTTGCGTGTTTTGTATCGCACCGCGAATGTTGTTGGTGGCAGTGTTGCCCGTGGTTGCGTCGAACAGGCGTGTGCGTGCGTGCGTCGGACTTTCGTCCTGCTGGGCGATGTCGGGGCGCATATCGATTTCGTCGGTATTTTGTTGGCGTTGTTTGGCTTCTTGGCGCAGTTGTTCGGCTTTGTCGTAGTCGTCGAAAGCGGCGCGGCGTTTGCCCATTTTTTCGTATGCTTGTGCGCGTCCGTAGTAGGCGGGCGCAAAGGTCGGGTGTCGCTCGATGAGTGTGGTGAAATCGGTTTCGGCATTGCGCCAGTCGTAGAGTTCGGCATAAACCAAAGCGCGCTGGTAGAGGGCTTTGTCGTGGTCGGGCTTCAGTTTCAGCACTTCGGTCAGGTCGTCGATGGCATTATTCAGGTCGCCCACTTCGGTGCGCAACAAGGCGCGGTTGAAGCGTGCCGTTTCGTCGGTTGGGTCGAGGCTGATGGCGTGGTCGAAATCGGCCAGTGCGCCGCGGTAGTTTTTGGCTTCGTAGTTCAGAAATCCGCGGTTGATGTAGTGGCCTGCGTTTTGTGTGCCGAGGCGTATGGTTTCGTTGTAGTCGGCCAGTGCGCCGCGGTTGTCGCCTGTTTGCAGCCGAGCGATGGCGCGTGCCGCCCACAGGTCGGGATTGTATTTGTCGGTCGCCACCAACTGGTCGAAATCTGCCAGTGCGTTCAGCGTATCGCCTTTGGCCAAGAGTATGCGACCGCGTTCGTAGAGCAGATCGGCCGATTTTTTGTTGCGGCGCAGCATATTGTCGGCATCGGCCAAGGCTTCGTCGTAGCGTTCGAGTTGCAGCCGCGCCTCGATGCGGTTGAGCGTGTATATCGGATTTTCGGGCGCAAATTCCAGCGCACGCGAAAAATCGGCTTCGGCTTCGGCATAGCGTTCGAGCCGCATACGCACAAATCCGCGCGCATAGTAGGCTTGCGGCATAAATGCATTGCGCTCGATGACAGCGTCGCAATCTTGTTCCGCCCCGCGATAATCTTCCAACTCTATTTTGGCGATGGCGCGGTAGAAATAGGGTTCGGTGAGATAGGGTTTTACCTTGATAACTTGGTTGAAATACTGTATCGACAGCACATAATCCTCGAAATAGAGCGCATTGCGCCCGATGGCCAGCACGCGGTCGGTGTTGAGTTGCGCCACAGCCAGCAGCGGCAGCAGCGTCAGCGACAATATGACAACGATTCGGCGCACAGTGCGGTGAATTACTCCTCTATTGCTTTGATTTGTTCCAACACTTCGCGCATGCGCTCGGTGGTTTTGAGCGTGGTTGGCACCAGCGGCAGGCGCAGTTCGTTTTCGATGAAACCCATCATCGAGAGCAGACTTTTCACGCCAGCGGGATTGCCATCGACAAAGAGCAGTTCGGTCAGTTCGGCGAAACGGTAGTGAATCTCGCGTGCGCCCACCAAGTCGCCACGCATGGCCAGCCGCACCATACGACTAAATTCGCGTGGAAAGGCGTTGCCAACCACCGAAATGGCTCCCACTGCGCCCAGCGTTATCAGCGGAAAAGTGATGCCGTCGTCGCCCGAAATGACCATGAAATGTTTCGGCTTGTTTTTGATGATTTCGTCGATTTGCGAAAATTTGCCCGACGCCTCTTTGATGGCCACAATGTTTGGAAATTCGCGTGCGAGGCGCAACACGGTTTCGGCGGTCATATTCACGCCCGTTCGCCCCGGCACATTGTACAAAACGATGGGTGTGGCAGTGGCTTGCGCAATGGCGCGGTAGTGCTGGTAGATGCCCTCTTGCGACGGTTTATTGTAGTACGGCACCACGCTCAGCACCGCATCGACCTGCGACAAGTCGGTGTTTCGCACGGCCTCCACCACAGTGCGTGTGTTGTTGCCGCCGATGCCCATAACGATTGGCAGGCGTTTTTCGTTCTTTTCGATGATAAAACGGGCGATGTCGCGTTTTTCGTCGTCGGTGAGCGTGGGCGTTTCGGCCGTTGTGCCAAAAATCACCAAATAGTCGGCGTGATTGGCAATTTGGTACTCCACCAACCGCCCCAGCGCTGCATAATCGACGCTGCCGTCCTTCTTGAAAGGCGTAACCAACGCCACGCCCATGCCAGTCAGTTTATTTTGGTTCATATATTGTCTCTAATTTCTAATTTCGTTTCACGCATTTTTGCTACGCTCGGCATAGTTCAAACAAGTTTGACTCTGCTCTCGCTAATCGCAAAAATTCTAATTTCTAATTTCTGGTTGGCTGATCAGTTGATTGGTTGATTATTGTGCAAATAATTTTGGACACCACAATTTTCAAATCTTCAAATCTTCAAATTTGAAATTGCGGCTTTGCCGCACCACTCCTCACTTTTTTACGGTTGTTTTATCTCTTTCAGATAGCGCGAAATGGCGTTCCAGAGGGTTTGTTCGTAGGCTTTGTTGGGTTGGATTTTTACTGCAAAATCTATCAGTCCAAATTTGCTCACATCGCCACCAATGCGGCAGCGACCGTTGGCGTAGAGCAGCAGATATTGCAGCGGCAGACAAAAGCGCGGTGTCAGATCCACAATCAGGTCGTAATTTTTTGTGCAGATGGCGTCGAGCGTCTCCTTGTCGGGTTTGCCCCAAAAACCGATTTGCCCTTTGTTGAGTAGCCGAAAATGGTCGGTTTGCGGTGTTGTGCACTGCTTTTTTGCCACAAAGCCCACCACATCGACCTGTTTGCCGTCGGCGTGGAGCGCACGCACAATGCTGTCGATAGCGGCGCAATTTTCCTGCAAATCGCTCTCGTAGAGCAGCAATATATGCTGCATGTGCGCATAGTCCACAAACTGCTTCTCCCGCAGATGGCTCTTGCGCGCACGGTATTTGAAAAGTCGTTCTTTCAGCATGTTGGAGATTTCTGATTTCT
>CAVGYO010000172.1:0-3977 GCA_963633255.1 Erysipelotrichaceae bacterium | reverse complement strand
ATGATTCGATGATTCAATCATTCCCTACGCCATCGCCAAGATGAGTATTTGTGCCGACAGAATGCGCAGGAATGTGGCGAGCGGATAGACGGTAGAATAAGCCACAGCGGGTTCGTCGGTTTCGGTGAGCGCATTGGCATAGGCCAGTGGCGGAATGTTGGTGTGCGAGCCAGCAATCAGACCGCAGATGGCGAAAAAGTTGAATTTCATCAGACGCGCCACCACGCCTACAATGAGCGGCGGAATCATCGTAATCAGCACACCGCAGCCAATCCACAAAAGGCCGTTGGGCGACACCACCGTTTCGACAAACCGCCCACCCGACGCCAAACCAACGCTGGCCAAAAAGAGGCAGATGCCAATCTCGCGCAACATCAAGTTGGCCGACTGCGTGGTGTAGGTAATCAGTTTCAGTTTGTAGCCGAACCGCCCCAGCAGAATGGCGACAATGAGCGGACCGCCCGCCAATCCGAGGCGCACAGGCATCGGCATATTCGGAAAATAGATGGGAATGCAGCCGACCAAAATGCCCAACAAAATGCCCAAGAAAATGGTGATAATGTGCGGATTGTTCAAGCGTTTGAGCGTATTGCCGAGCATGGCTTCCGCTTTTTTGATGTTTTCGAGCGGTCCAACCACCATCATGCGGTCGCCCACCTGAAGCACCAAATCGGGACGCGCCAAAAGGTCGATGCCTGCACGCCCTACACGCGTGATGTTCACATTGAACGCACTGCGCAAATGCAGTTGCCCTATCGTTTTGCCGTTGATGCTGTCGCGCGTAACCACAATGCGCCGCGAAACCATGGTCGATTCGTCGTCTTTCCACTCATAATCAATGGTTTCGCCCAACAATTTTTGCAGCAGTTTGGCGTTGGCGTGGCGCGTTACCACCAAAATGCGGTCGCCCAGATGCAACACCGTATCGGCGTGCGGAATCGACACCTGATCGTTGGCACACAGGCGCGTGGCCACAAATTCGTGTCCGAAACTGTGTTTCAATTCGGCCAAAGTGAGTCCGTCGATATTGGCATTGGTAATGCGAAAAGTCAGAATATCAGGCTTTTCGTGCGAAGTTTGCTTCTGTTGCAGGCCGCTCTCTTCGGCTTTCAAATCGACTCTGAAAATGACACGCAGCAGCATCATCGTCAGAATTATGCCCAACACGCCCATCGGGTAGGCCACGGCATAACCCAAACTGATGGGCGGCAGTTCGCCTTCGATTGCTCCCGTCGCGCTCAACTGCTGCAACGCCTCTTGCGCTGCACCAAGTCCGGGTGTCGAAGTTACCGCACCCGACATAATGCCGACCATCATTGGCGCATCGACATAGTTGGCAAAAAGGAACGACAAACCCACCGTTGTGCCAACGCCGAGCAGAATCATGCAACAGGCCAACCCGTTCATTTTCAGACCGCTTGTCTTGAACGACGAGAAAAATCCTGGTCCCACTTGCAGACCGATGGTGAAAATGAAGAGAATCAGACCGAAATTTTTGAGAAAATCCAACACTGCAGAATCGATGTTGCAGCCGAGATGCCCCGCCAAAATGCCCACAAAAAGCACAAAAGTTACGCCAAGCGACACGCCCTTTATCTGAATTTTGCCTATCAGCATACCCAGTGTAATGATCGCCGAATAGATTATAAGTGTCTGTGCAACAGTGTTTTGCGTAATCGCCGAGAGAAATTCGTTCATAATCAGCAGTATTGTCTAATTTCGAGGCGCAAAGATACAAATTTAGCGCGAAAGTATGAAGGTACAAAGGTTATAAAGTGTGAAAAGTGCAAAAATGCGAAAGTTCATAAAAAAAGCAGAGCCGTCACACTATGGCGGCTCTACGCTTAACGAAGAATAACGCAAACACGAACTCGCTATCGTAGCGGGCTCGTGTTGTGTTTATAGAAAAAGGAGAATTTTACTTCACCTCTTCGAAATCGGCATCTTGCACATTGTCGTCGTTCGAGGCAGAGGCGTTGTTCGCTTGCTGCTCGGCATTGAAGCCTGCGCCAGCGTTTTGTGCGCCTTGTGCGTTGGCGGCGTTGTACATATCCTGACTTGCAGCGTGGAATGCGTTGTTCAGAGCCTCGGTGGCGCGGTCGATGCCAGCCACATCTTGCGCTTTGTGCGCTGCTTTCAACTCTTCGAGAGCCTTCTCGATAGGCGCTTTTTTGTCGGCGGGAATCTTGTCGCCCAACTCCTTCAACTGCTTTTCGGTTTGGAAAATCATGCTGTCGGCTTGGTTCAGTTTGTCCACGCGCTCGCGCTCTTTTTTGTCGGCTTCGGCGTTGGCTTCGGCTTCGGCTTTCATGCGTTTGATTTCGTCCTCGCTCAAGCCGCTCGAGGCTTCGATACGAATGGTCTGCTCTTTGCCTGTGGCTTTATCTTTGGCCGAAACTTTCAGAATGCCGTTGGCGTCGATGTCGAATGTAACTTCGATTTGCGGCACGCCACGCGGAGCGGCTGGAATGCCATCGAGGTTGAACATACCAATCTGTTTGTTCTGACTGGCCATCGGGCGTTCGCCTTGCAGCACATTGATTTGTACCGATGGTTGGTTGTCGCTGGCGGTCGAGAACACTTCCGATTTTTTGGTCGGAATGGTGGTGTTTGCGTCGATCAGTTTGGTCATCACACCGCCCATAGTTTCGATGCCGAGGCTCAATGGCGTTACATCGAGCAGCAACACATCTTTCACTTCGCCTGTGAGTACGCCACCCTGAATGGCTGCACCAATAGCCACAACTTCGTCGGGGTTCACGCCTTTCGACGGCACTTTGCCGAAGAATTTTTCGACCAGCGTTTGAATGGCTGGAATACGCGTAGAACCGCCCACCAAAATCACTTCGTCGATGTCGGATTTGGTTAAGCCTGCAGCCTCAAGCGCATTTTGGCATGGTGTCAGACAAGCCTGAATCAGACGATCGGCCAGTTGTTCGAATTTGGCACGGCTCAAAGTCTTGACCAGATGTTTCGGCACGCCGTTCACTGGCATGATGTATGGCAAGTTGATTTCGGTCGAGGTCGAACTCGACAGTTCGATTTTGGCCTTTTCGGCTGCCTCTTTCAAGCGTTGCAGAGCCATCGGGTCTTGGCGCAAATCTACGCCCTCTTCGCGTTGAAACTCGTCGGCCAGCCAGTCGATGATAACATGGTCGAAGTCGTCGCCGCCAAGGTGTGTGTCGCCGTTGGTCGATTTCACTTCGAACACGCCATCGCCAAGTTCAAGTATCGAAATATCGAATGTGCCGCCACCAAGGTCGAACACAGCGATTTTCATGTTTTTGTTCGATTTATCGAGACCGTAGGCCAAGGCTGCTGCCGTTGGTTCGTTCACAATACGGCGCACTTTCAAGCCTGCAATTTCGCCCGCCTCTTTGGTGGCTTGGCGTTGTGCATCGCTAAAGTAGGCTGGCACCGTGATGACCGCTTCGGAAACCTCTTGTCCGAGGTAATCTTCGGCTGTCTTTTTCATCTTTTGCAGAATCATGGCCGAAATCTCTTGCGGTGTGTAGAGCCGTCCGTCGATATCGACGCGCGGTGTGTTGTTGTCGCCTTTCACCACTTTATATGGCACGCGTTCTATCTCTTTCGTTACACGGTCGTAGGTTTCGCCCATGAAACGCTTGATGGAGTACACCGTTTTGTGCGGATTTGTTACCGCTTGACGCTTGGCAGGGTCGCCCACCTTGCGTTCGCCACCGTCGATAAATGCCACAATCGAAGGCGTTGTGCGTTTGCCCTCGCTGTTGGCGATTACCACTGGCTCGTTACCTTCGAGTACCGCCACACACGAGTTGGTTGTACCCAAGTCAATACCAATAATTTTTCCCATAGTTGTATCGTTTTTTGTTTTAATAATCGTGTTTTCTTGCATCTACCTTGCGCAGATACGCTTTGATACGAGCAAACCTCGTGCCACAGCGGAATTTGTCAGTTTTTATGACAAAATGGCAGGAAAGTTGGTTGATTGGTTG
>CAVGYO010000171.1:0-4010 GCA_963633255.1 Erysipelotrichaceae bacterium | reverse complement strand
GCGATTCTGTCCCTCTGCTTGGAGCGGAGCGGAAAGATAGGGGGACGAGGAGCGACAGCGACGGAGGGGGTTGAAATCAATTAAGAATTAAGAATGAATAATTAAGAATTATTCGGTAACAACAACCAACTGCGATTTATCGACTCTCCAAATAACCAAATCCACAAAAAGGGGCGCGGCCTGCCACGCCCGAAAAACAACCAAATAACCGCTTTAACAAAACAAGGACGCAGCAGGCTGCGTCCTTGTTTGAGTTGTATCAGTTTTCTGTTATTCTGTTCTGGCGAAGACGGCGTACCATGTGCGTGGAGCGTCTGTCTCGCTGTTTGTGGCGAGCAGTTTGTCGCCGGGCGACAGGAATTTGTGTCCTGCGGCAGTCAATGCGGCTACATCGCTATAGGTGGTTTCGTCGTCGATTTGGGTGCTTGCCCAGCCGATAAACACTTTGCCATCGCAGTTGGTGGGCACAGTAACCGATGTGGGCGCAGTAAGATAGGTGTCCTGCGGCACGGTAACTTGAGTGGTTTTTTGGTATTCGGCACCAGCACCTTGATTGACAAAGGTAAAGGTAATATCGGGTACATCCCACTTGGCCTGCACGGTTACATCGGACGAGAGTGTAATTACTGTGCCAGCAGCGTAGGTGGTTTCTGTGCCGTCGGTAGTGGTTACGATCCAGTGGTCGAATGTGTAGCCGAGGGTCGATGTGGGTGTGCCGCAGAGCGTAACCGTCTCGCCTGCCACCTTGTCGGCTTGCACGGCTTCGCAGCCGCTGGCCAAGGTCAAGTTGGTGGTGTTGTAGGTTACGATGAGGTATTTCTCCCAAAGAGCGTAGAGCGTGCGGCTTTCGTTCATGTTGAGCGAGGTTACTATGGTCGAAGCGTCGTCTTTGGTGGTACTCCAGCCGTTGAAACGGTAGCCCGTGCGCTCGGCGCCGTCGGTGCAGAGTGTGGCTGTGGCGTTGATGTCGTACGAAACGCTACCGCACTCCGAAGTGCCGCCATTGGCATCGTAGGTGAGTGTAACCTGCTGCACAAAGACGGGGTAGAAAACATGATTTTTGGTAAGCGTAATCGTGGCACTTGGTGCGTAGGTCGCTGTGGTTGCGTCGGCTGTTTCGCTCCAGCCAGCAAAACGGTAGCCGCTCTTGGTAGGATAGGTAGCAATAACCGTCATCTCTTTGCTTGTTGCCTCTATCGACACTGCGTCGGAGGTGGCAAACACCGTGCTGTTGTCGGCATTCATATAGGTGATGTCGTAGTAAGGCACAAAGTGGCATAGCCAGTTTTTGCCATCGCAATTATTGGCCCACATACGGAATTTACCCTTTGTGCCAGCATCGGACGCAGATATATTTCGCCCGCTCCAATCCGAAGCAGCACGCACGCCCATAGAGGTAAGTGCCACTATTTCGCTATTGTTGCACCACACAAAACCGTCGGTAGTGTTTGCTTTCAAGCCTACATAGTAGTTGCCAGCGATATTGTCGTCTGTGAGTGTAACCAATTCGGTTTCCCACACGGTTTTAATGTCGTTTGTTGCCGAGAATGCCATCGAACTCCAATCCGATTCGTCGCTGCCCAAACGCAACACATAGCCATCGGGAATGAAGCCAATAAACCAGTTTTTATTGGTAGAATCGTGGTAAATACGCAATGTACCAACAGCACCTCGACCTACACCAGTGCCCCAGCCCATGGTTCTGTTACAACCACTACCACTCTCATTCTGCAATAGTGCAAATGGCATATACTGAAACTCCACTGTTTCGCTTTTATAACCGTCCCAACCTTTTTGATAACCCACATAGTAGTGGCTAGCATCGGTTGGAATGGTAAAGTTGTAGATATGCCGTTCGTTGGCATCGGCATCGAAACAGAGATCATTCCAACCGTCTTGACCAGCGATGCCATAGTGGAAACTCTGCGCCGAGCAGTCGCCTACGGTGATAGTCATTGTACGCGTTTCGGTTTTGGTGCAGTAGTCGCCAGCAGCGGCCTGTGTTATTGTAATGTCGTAGGAGCCATCGGCCGACACTTGGAATTTGTTGTCGGTGATGGTTACATTTGTGTTGTCGCAACTGTAGGTGATTGCGCCTTCAGAGTTCGAGGTGATGCCAAACGCCAGCGATGCGCCCTTGCCGATGACTGTTGGCAGCGTGCCGCTCCATGTTGGACTGGTGCAATTACAGTTGGTGATGTAGCCTGTACTTGTTGCGTTTTGGCAGTAGAGATTTACGGGCAATAAGTTAGAAGGCAACTCACCAGCGTCTGTCTTTTCGTAACATGAAAATAGAATACTAGTATTGAAAGATAGAGTGTTATGTGTATTTGTGCCTTGTGCTACAACATCGGCAAGACCATCGGTTATGGTTATTGCCCATTGCCCATTTGCATCATTGGTCGTCTGCACTCTCAAATAGTTTTTCTTCGAAGATGCGCAATAGAGATAGCCAGCATCTGTTTGGAAAGTCCAAGCACCTGCGCTGCCGCCAAGTGTTACAGCGGTGTAGCCCGAAGCGGGCGTTAGTGTGCCATCGGTAGCGATAGTTGCATTCACAGCGGTAAAGTTATTCCCATTATCTGACTTTTTGCCCAGCACCTTTTTTTTGTCGGTGTTGGCTATCAGTATCTGTTTGCCGACCAGTGCGGGGAGTTCGCTTACGCTGGTTATCTTTTTCCAACCTTCGGTGGCTACGCTCGAACCATCGGCATAGACGGCATAGAGCGTGATGTTCGCTTGGCTTGGTATCGATGCGGTGGTAACCAGCGTGGGAGCATCGTCGGTGCTGCCCGATATGGCGGTTCGGCTCCAGCCCACAAACGCTTTCTGTCCGCAGTTGGTTGTTAGTACTGTTGTGGTGGGCGTTGGTAGCGTGGTAAGACCGCTTTCGCTCAGGCTAATGCCTTGTTTTACAGTGCTTTGGTCAAGCGTTTCGCCAGTAACCTCGTTTTCCCAAGTGATGGTGCAGTTGGCGCGCTCGGTTACGGTGATGGTAACCTCTTTGGTACACAGACCGTGGGTAACAGTGAGTGTTTTGCTGCCTGCTGCGGCGGTGCTGATGTTGCCAAAAGTACATTCGGCGGTTACATCGGTGCCATCGGCAGTTACAACCAAATCGGTAGCGGGCGCGAATGTTTCGCCCACATAGAGCGTGCTGCCAATGCCTTTGCCCGTAACAGCGATGGTTTCCTCATGGGCAATCCATGCGTTGGAGCGGTGATTTCTAAAGATTTGGGAACCATCGCTATTCACAACCAAGTTGCTCACCGCTACTGAATACATTTCGCCGCAATTTTTGGCGCCCGTAGTAGTAACCACAATCTGCTTGTCGCTATTGACGGTTACAATTTTTTCCACCGCATTATCGTCGTAATCGCTCATCGTGATTTCGCCCGACACCAGTGCCTGTGTAGCGTCGCTGATGAGTGTGCCATTGATATACATCGGCTCCGAAAAATCGATGGTTACGGTCGAGGTGGCGGTTAGGTTATCGTCGTCGGAGCAGGTCCAAGTGATATGCGGCACGCTAACTTGCTCATACTCAATGGTGATAGTGGTGAAATAGAAATTGCCTGTCCCCGTCAGTTTTATGGTCAGAACGCCCTCGCTCAAAGTGCTGCCCGTAAAGGTGTAGGGTGCACTCGACGAGTTGGTGTAACTCACGCCATTCACAGCGCAAGCAACCGTCAGATTGTTGGCGTTTCTCACGCCATTGATAGCCACCGACGAGATGCGCCAATCGTTTGCATCGTAGGGAATTGCGCCATTGAAATAGACTGTGCCATCGCATAGCACAGAAACTTCGTCGGCCGATGCGCCAGTAGCATTGCCGTTGGGAATAATTTCAATAACTGCACTTGTTCCCATACCATCGCAACCTTCAAAATTTACCGTTTCGGTAGTGGCAAATGCTGTAGTTGCGCCCAAGGCAAGCAGTGCTGCACAAACCACACTGCGCATGTTTCTAAAAAGGTTTGTTTCCATAGTATGTTTGTTGTTGTTTCAAA
>CAVGYO010000170.1:2263-4022 GCA_963633255.1 Erysipelotrichaceae bacterium | reverse complement strand
GCGCGTGAGGAAACTTTGAGAAAGAATATTGACGAGATTGTGAAAGAACTGGAGGCATAACTATGGACTATGATTTTTCATTAAACGAACAGAATGTGCCGACATACCCCAATAGCGGCAACCTACTGACTGATGCCAGGCATATAATTGATGCGAGTCGCAATACGGCTTACAGAGCCATCAACGTGGTGATGCTGCAACGCAACTGGAAACTTGGCAAGCGCATACACGAAGAAATACTCAGAGGCAAAGACCGCGCCGATTATGGAGCCGAGGTGGTGAAAAACCTGTCGAAAAATCTGACGGAGATATACGGCAAGGGGTTCAATAAGAACAATTTGTATGCCTTTGTTTCATTCTACAAGATTTTCCCGACGCTGTCGGGAAAATCCGAACTGAAAACCACTCAAATTTCGCATCAGGATGTAGGGCAAATGGACATGTATGTAAGGATGTACGACAGCCTGAAACGCACTGAGGGCGACAACCCTACAATAGGTCTGATACTCTGCTCTAAGACAAGTGCCGACATGGCACGCTACTCTATTCTGAAAGAGAACAAACAACTCTTTCAAGCCAAGTATCTCACGTTCCTTCCCACTGAAGAGCAACTGCGGCAGGAGATTGAGCAACAAAAGGAAATGTTCTTGATGCAACAGAATGAAAACAACCGCAAGAAGGAGGACAACGCATGTGCAAACTCGATGATATGATTAAAACGCTCTGCCCTGACGGCGTGGAGTATGTGAAGCTGGGAGATGTGGCAGATGTTGGAACAGGAAGTAGTAATAGGCAAGATGCCGTTGATAATGGACAGTATCCATTTTTTGTGCGCTCTAAGAATGTCTTAGCAAGTAATTCATACGAGTTTGATAATGAAGCAATAATTATTCCAGGCGAAGGAGGCATAGGAGAAATATTCCATTATATCAAGGGTAAATACGCTCTTCATCAGCGCGTTTATCGTATAAGCTTTCATGACAAAAGAGTTAATGTCAAGTTTGCTTATTATTATATGTATTCTTATTTCAAGCGCTTCATCATGAAGAAAGCAGTTAGCGCAACTGTTACTTCCATACGAAAACCAATGATAGAAAAGTTTGAAATCCCTCTTCCTCCCCTTGAAGTCCAAAACGAGATAGTGCGCATTCTCGACAATTTCACTCAGCTGGAGGCGGAGCTGGAGGCGGAGCTGGAGGCGGAGCTGGTCTGCCGCAAACAGCAGTATGAGCACTACCGCAACCAGTTGTTGAACTTTGATAGAATTACCCCCCCCCACAACTACCTGATTTACAAGAAGTTAAGCGAGGTGGCATTTTACCCAAAGACAAGAATTGATTCTTCAGAACTTTCAGAAAATTCATATATTGGTGTAGAAAATCTCCTAAAAAACAAAATGGGTAGAACAAATTCTAATTGCATACCTATGGGGACTGTTATTCAGTTTATAGAAAACGACATATTGATAGGAAATATCCGACCTTACCTTCGCAAGATTTGGAAATCCGATTGTGTTGGAGGTACAAATGGTGATGTTTTATGCATAAGGTTAAAAGACGATGCAAAAGTATCAGCAGATTTTCTATTCCACATACTTTCATCTGAAACATTCTTTCTTTATGACATCAATAATTCAAAAGGTGCGAAAATGCCGCGTGGGGATAAAGCAGCAGTAATGAATTTTGAGATTCCGATACCGTCATTGGAAGAGCAAAACCGCATAGTCGCCATTCTCGACCGTTTCGAAGCCCTCACCACC
>CAVGYO010000170.1:0-2253 GCA_963633255.1 Erysipelotrichaceae bacterium | reverse complement strand
GGTTTGAATACTATGACAAGCCATTTACTCATAAAGCGGAGATGTGGTCATATTCTGCCAAAGAAGCAGAAAGGGTGGATATAAAATTTGTCTTTTATTACCTCTCATCTCAAACTTCGAAGTTCCAAGCAACGGCAAGAGCAAATGCGGTAAAGTTACCCCAACTCTCTATTGGAGATACAGATGACTTGGCCATTCCCCTTCCGCCGCTTGCGGAGCAGGAGCGCATAGTCGCCATTCTCGACCGTTTCGAGGCACTCACCACTTCGTTGCAAGATGGACTCCCTGCCGAGATAGCCGCACGCCGCCAGCAATACGAGCATTACCGCAACAAGTTGCTCGATTTCAAGAAAAAGACAGCATAACAAAAAAAGAAAAGGATGGAATCGTTAGACGCATTGTATGTTAAAATCACGCTCAAAGGTAGCCAGTAGCCACCTTTTGAACATAATTTAACCTTCACTGCAATAATACCAAAGAATATGGCCGAAACATACAACCTACTTTCAGAAAACAACCAAAGCACGGTGGTGAACCACTACGAACGCCCCAGCGTGGCGCGCGAAGCAGCCTACCAGAGCGAAGCCGACCTTGAACGCGAGATGATAGACCAACTCAAGCAACAAGGCTACGACTATGTGCCAATAAAACACGAAAGCGAACTGATAGCCAACCTGCGCCAACAACTCGAGCGGCTCAACGACTATGCGTTTACCGACGCGGAATGGGAACGCTTTTTCAAAACCGAGTTAGCCAACGATGGCAATGGCATCACCGAGAAGGCGCAAATCATACAAAAAGACCATGTCAAAACGCTGGAACTCGACAACGGGCAGTTGCGCAACATCAAACTCATCGACAAGGACGACATACACCACAACTACACGCAGGTGATCAACCAATACGAAGTCCCCAACGGCACGCATGCCAACCGCTACGATGTAACGATACTGGTGAACGGTCTGCCCCTTGTCCACATCGAGTTGAAGCGCCGAGGCGTGGCACTGAAAGAGGCGTTCAACCAGATAAACCGCTACGGGAGGGAGTCGTTTTGGGCAGGCAGCGCACTGTTCGAATTTGTGCAGATATTTGTGATTTCAAACGGCACCGAAACCAAGTACTACAGCAACACCACACGCGCCAACCACATCAAAGAGCAGTCGAAAACCAGCGACAAGCCACGCCAAAAAACATGCAACTCGTTTGAGTTTACCAGTTACTGGGCCGATGCAGGAAACCAGATACTTGGCGACTTGGAAGACTTCACCGCCACATTTTTCAGCCGCCATTCGCTGCTGAACATTCTGACCAAGTATTGCGTTTTCACCGAACAGCAAATACTTATGGTGATGCGTCCCTACCAGATAGCCGCCACCGAGAAGTTGCTCAACCAGATAGAGATATCGCACAACGCCCACCGCTACGGCACGATAGAGGCTGGCGGCTACATTTGGCACACCACAGGATCGGGCAAAACGCTCACATCGTTCAAGGCAGCGCAGTTGGCGTGCCGCAAGGACTACATCGACAAGGTGCTGTTTGTGGTCGACCGCAAGGACCTCGACTACCAGACCATGAAAGAGTACGACCGCTTTCAAAAGGGCGCAGCCAACGGCAACACATCAACCGCAGTGCTGACCAAACAGATCAATTCCACCGACAGCAAGAAAAAAATCATCATCACCACCATACAGAAACTCGCCACATTCATAAAGAAAAATCCGCAACACAATTTCTACAACAAGGAAGTGGTGATGATATTCGACGAGTGCCACCGTTCGCAGTTTGGCGAGATGCACACAGCCATCGTCAAGCGTTTCAAAAAATACTATCTGTTCGGATTCACAGGCACGCCGATATTCAAGGAAAACATGCCCAACGGCACCCGCATTTTCCGCACAACGGCCGATGTGTTTGGCAAGCAGTTTTCGCCATACACGATAGTAGATGCCATACGCGACCACAATGTGTTGCCTTTTCGTGTGGCGTATATCCGCACAATAAAAGAAAAGGAAGATGTAGAGAACAGCAATGTGTGGGACATCGAGCGCGAAAAAGCACTCGAAGATCCACAGCGAATACATAACGTCACGGAATATATACTCCAGCACTTCGACCAGCAGACCAAGCGAGGCTCAACCTATATGTTCAGCAAACTCGTCAACATCGAAAAAGTGGCAACCGACAAGAAAAAGGCGGTGGAAGAACTTAGGCAAAAGACTAAGTTCGGCGGATTCAATTCCATCTTCGCCG
>CAVGYO010000169.1:0-4067 GCA_963633255.1 Erysipelotrichaceae bacterium | reverse complement strand
CGAACCAAATTAACAATTAAGAATGAATAATTAAGAATTATTCGGTAACCACAACCAACTGCAATCAACCAATCAACCAGAAATCAATTAAACGATTCAACAATAACCAGAAATTAGAATTTTTTCGATAAGCGAGAGCAAAATCAAACTTGTTTGTTTTGCCGAGCGGAGAAAAAATGCGCAAAGCGAAATCTAGAAATCTAGAAATAATAATCTCAACAACCGATCAACCAAAAATCAATTCAACGCTTCAACGCTTCAACAAATTTGCAAATAACCCAATCAACAATATCACCATGATTATCGCAGTAGATTTCGACGGCACCATTGTGGAGCATGCATACCCGAAAATCGGTAAGCCTGTGCCTTTTTCGTTCGATGTGCTGAAACGGTTGCAGAGCGAATGTGGTTGCAACCTTATTCTTTGGAGCGTGCGCGAAGGCGAATTGCTGACCGAAGCGGTGGAGTTTTGCCGCAAAAATGGGCTGGAATTTTACGCCGTCAATGCCAATTATCCCGAAGAAAAGCCCGACGATGTGCGCTCGCGCAAGGTGGTGGCCGACCTCTACATCGACGACCGCAATTTGGGCGGCTTGCCCGATTGGGGCGTCATCTACCGCATGGTGAAGTTCGGCGAAACACTGCCCGAAGCCCTACAAGGCACGCACGGCGACACTCTAAAAAAACGCAGCGGACTGCGCGCACTTTTGGGATTTTGAAAATTTCAAATTTCAAATTAATGGTTTAACTCCTTAACCCTTTTTACTTTTCAACGCTTCAACGCTTCAACGCTTCAACAAAACCTTCACACCAATAATTATGATACAACGCATTCAAACTATCTATTTGCTTATTGTGGTGCTGCTGGCTGCGCTCGGTTGCTCACTGCCGCTGGTCGATTTCGATAATGGTCTGCTGCAACAGACGCTTTCGGCGTGGCAATTGTCGCGGGTTGCGTCTCCCGAACTGTCGCAAACTGCTCATTTTTGGGGCTTGTTCGCCATCTCTGTCGTTATTCCTGTGGTGGCACTGGTAACGATTTTTCTCTACCATCGGCGCATGGTGCAGATTCGCCTTTGCATACTCAATATGCTGCTGATGGTGGGCTATTACGCCGTTTTGGGCGTGTGTGTGTGGTTGGTGGTCGATAAGTTCGGCAGCGATTTCCGACCGCATTTGGCCGCACTTTTTCCGCTCATCGAGATGATTTTGACATGGCTCGCCATTCGTGGCATCGGCAAGGACGAAGCCAAAGTGCGCGCCGCCGACAGACTGCGGTAAAAAGCCGCAAAACAATCTTTTTCGTTCAAAATTCCACTTTCGCCTCTTTCAACAGCGGGTGCTTTGTGTCCTTGTCCGACAAAAGCATTTTTTCGGCAGGAATTTTCCAATCGATGGCCAAATCTGGGTCGTTGAACATGATGCCGCCGTCGGCTTCGGGGTGGTAGAGGTTGTCGCACTTGTAGGTGAAAATGGCGGTTTCGCTCAACACCGAAAAACCGTGCGCAAATCCGCGTGGAATAAGGTATTGCAGATGATTTTCGTCGGTCAGTTCCACGCCGTACCACTGGCCGTAGGTGGGCGAACCTTTGCGTAAATCCACAGCCACATCCCACACGCGTCCCACGGTTACCGACACCAATTTCGACTGGCTGTAGGGCGGTCGCTGAAAATGCAGTCCGCGCACCACGCCGTAGGTCGACTTCGACATGTTGTCCTGCAAAAAATTCTGTGCAATGCCCGCCTCGTGGTAGCGTTCGGCATTGTAAGTCTCGAGAAAATAGCCACGCGCATCGGCAAAAACACGCGGTTTAATTATCAGCAAATCTTTGATTGGAGTTGTTATTAGTTCCATGATTCAAATTATATTTGATTCAACAATAACTAGAAATTAGAAATCTAGAAATCTAGAAATCAGAAATTACCTTCACACTAATTCTGCCATGCGTTCAGTTGTGTTAAAATGTCGTTCCAAACGGTCTGTTTGTCGGTTTCGTTCAGAATTTCGTGGCGCATATTGGGGTAGAGGCGCGCTGTAACATTGGTGTAGCCCACTTTGCGCATATTTTCGATGGCGGCGGCAAATTTGCGTGGCGAAATCAGGCAGGGATCGTCTGCGCCCGAGATGAACCACACGGGCATTTGCGGGTGCGCCATCTGCCAACCGTCGCGGCTGTAGGCGTCTTGCATCACGCCAAAAAGGTTGTAAAAACCGTTGGCCGTGAAGATGAAATTGCACAACGGGTCGGCATCGTAGCGCGCCACAACGGCGGTATCGGAACAGACCCACGCGTTGGGCGACTGCGGATTGTCAAAACGGCGGTTGTAGGTGCCAAACGCCAACTGCTGTATTTTTGCGCTGCGGTAGTGGTCGCCGTGGAGTTTGGCGGCGTGCGCTGCTACACGCTGACCGATGCTGCTGCCGCTGTTGTAACTCGGACAGCCGCACACAATGAGTCCCGCCAGTTCGTGGTCGTAGCGTTTGGCATACGAGCGCACAATCATCGACCCCATACTGTGTCCAAAAAGGTAGAGCGGCAGGCTAGGGTAGCGCGCTTTGATGAGTGTCGTTACGGCGTGCGCATCGTCGATGGCTGCGCTGTAGCCGCCTTCGTAGAAATAGCCCAAATCGTCGGCCGATTTCACACTTTTGCCGTGTCCACGGTGGTCGTGAATGACAACTGCAAAGCCATTTTCTGCCAAAAATTGCATAAACGGAATGTAACGCTCCTTGTACTCGCACATGCCGTGTACCAGTTGTACTATGGCGCGTGGCGGTTGCGCTGGTGTGGCTATCAACACACTGATTTTCAGACTGTCGGCAGTTGCGTCAATCGTCAATTCTTCGAAATTTGGCGGCAATGCGGTGGCTTTCATGGCAAAAATGGTTAAGAGTGTAACGAGACAGACGGTATTTTTCATCGTTTCAATTCCAAAAGGTATTGACCGTAGTTTGTTTTTTCGAGTTTGCGCCCAAGCGCATGCAGTTCGTCGGTGGTAATCCAGCCGTTGCGCCACGCAATCTCTTCGATGCAACTCACATAAAATCCCTGTCGATTTTGAATGGTCGCCACAAAATTCGACGCCTCCAACAGGCTGTCGCAGTTGCCCGTGTCGAGCCACGCAAAGCCGCGCCCGAAGAGTTCCACTTGCAGCGTGCCTTCGGCCAGATAGAGTTTATTCAGGTCGGTTATTTCGTATTCGCCGCGCGCCGAAGGCTTCAGGTTGGCGGCTTTTTCGGTAACTGTTTCGTCGTAGAAGTAGAGTCCTGGCACAGCGTAGTTGCTTTTGGGTTGTGCGGGCTTCTCTTCGAGCGACAGCACGCGACCATTCTCGTCGAACTCCACCACACCATAGGCGCGTGGGTCTTTCACATAGTAGCCAAACACGCATGCACCGCGTTCGATGGCGGCGGCACGCTTCAGCATTGCCGAAAAATTTTGTCCGTAAAACATATTATCGCCCAAGATGAGGCAGCCCTTTTCACCGTTCAAAAAGTCGGCACCAAGCACAAATGCCTGCGCAAGCCCGTTGGGCACTTCCTGCACTTTGTACTCAAAATGCATACCAATTTGTGCTCCATCGCCTAGCAGTTCGCGAAACATCGGTAGGTCGCGCGGTGTGCTGATAATCAGCACTTTGCGAATGCCAGCCAGCATCAGCGTCGAGAGCGGATAGTAGATCATCGGCTTGTCGTAAACGGGCATAATCTGTTTCGAAATCGCCTTCGAGAGCGGGTAGAGGCGCGTGGCACTGCCTCCTGCAAGAATTATTCCTTTCATATCTTTGTTGATTTTAACACACTAAAATATGGTATGTGCATTTTTTTCGTTACGCTGAAAAATACTGCTACAAAGATAGACATTTTTTTTGCAATAGAAGTTTTTTTTTTGAGAACATAGACATTAGTAGCAAGTAGCAAGACAAGTGAGGAGTGAGGAATTAGGAGTGAGGAGTTTTTAATTGACAATTGATAATTATTTGAAGATTTGAAAATTTGAAGATTGTGGGCTCCAAAATTATTTGCACAATAATCAACCAATCAACCAATCAACCGATCAACCAAA
>CAVGYO010000168.1:0-4089 GCA_963633255.1 Erysipelotrichaceae bacterium | reverse complement strand
TTGCCCTGCTTGCAGCCCGAAAATGGCGATTTCGCTAGGTATACCAAAGACGATGATTTTCTCCGAATCGACAACTTTGTTTGCCGAAGTTGTTGCTTCGGCTACCGACACATTTTTTACCTCCCAAACGCCAGCGGCACTGGTGCTACTCGTGTATTTCCACGCCAAGCAGACTTTTTGACCTGTGTATTGGCTCAAGTCGATAGCAGTCGATGACACAAAATTCCAGTCGTTGTTGGTGCCGTATTTGGGAATGGTGAGTTGTTCCCATGTGGCACTCGACGGCGCACCTGTGGTGTAATCGGTCGAAATCCACAAGGTGAATTCCTTGGCGGGCGTGCCAGCATAGCGGTGTGTGTGGTCGAATGTGAGTTGCGGTTTTTGAGTCCCCGACAGGTCGATACAAGGCGATATTAGCCAACTTTCGGCCGCTTTGTTTGCGCCACTCACCTGTCCGCCTATCTTCATACCATATTTGTCGGTCGGTTTCCAAGTTTGCTGGTCGTATTGGGCGGTGATAACATCGTAAACCGTGAACTGACCTTGCGACGACGAGGCAAATGTTTCGCCGAAAGGCAGTGCGGCACATGTGCGTGTGTCGTCGCTGCTGGCGGTGGTGCAGGGCAATAGGTAGAGCGTGGCCATTTGCCCTTCGCGATAGAAAGCAAAATAGTCGTTGCCCGCTGTGGCATTGAGTGCAAGCATACGCGTGGTGGAATCGGTGTCGGCAAATAAGAATGTGTAGGAACCAAGTCCGCCATCAATCGTTAGTTCGCGCCCTGTAGCATCGAGAATGGCGGTGTTGCCGCTTTTCCACGATACATATTGCGTGCCGTGTTGCAGTTTGGTGGTTGTACCACGCAGGTCGCAAGTCCAGACAAGCGAGTCGGGTACATTTTCGGTAACAATTTTTGTCAAATCGGTAGTGCCAGTGTTGGTCGCATTGAAGCGTTTGTTTTTATACAGGTTGGAGGTCATGTAGAAATAGTTGCCCGTTTCGCGCTTCGCCACAATCACAAAATTACGGTTGTTTTCCGCTTCGCGTTTTGCACGACGGCGTATCACCTCTACCAAGCCTGCATAAGCATCAATTTTGCCGTAGCCCCATGTGTTGTTTGGTGCAGAGCCTGTGTAGGAGTCGCGCCGAGCGGTGGAGCGCAGTATGTCGCGCACCTCGTAGGTATTGAGCGTGGGGTCGGCTTGCAACCATGTAGCCACCACGCCTGCCACAAATGGCGAAGCCATTGATGTACCTTCCATAGAACCAAAGTAGTGCGTTTGCCCATTGTTGGTATAACTGGCGACTGTTTGTTCCCCATTCGCACTGTAATGTTTTGTATCAAAACTATTTACCGACGATACAACGACATTTCCTGGTGCAGCAATATCGGGCTTCATTCTTCCATCGACCGTAGGTCCAAGGCTCGAAAATGGGGCTATTTTTCCAATACTTGTATAACAGCCTGCGTTTTGTGTTCCTTGCGAAATGCTCTCCCATTGATTTTTGGTGGTATATGCGCCCACCGAGATAATTCCTTCGGAGATACCACCGACTTCACCTACAGTATAGTCAGTGTCGCCATCGGCAAAAATTACACTGCCATCATGTGGATCACAAATCCATGCGTGCAATACACCACTGTATGATTCTATGGCTAAACATGCGTAGCGATAACTATCGTCTTGGTCCGTATTATCAATGGCAACCGTTGCATGATATTTGCCGTTAGCCGCCTCTTGTTGCGTTGTTATCGTAAATTTGCATTTGTCTTTTAGTATGGGATCTTTGTCTTCGATGGTGTAATTTACCGTTTTGGCTGTACTTGATGTCCAAACAAATTGCGTGCTATTTTCTATTTCTTTGGTGTTTATGTTTAGAATCCCGCCCGAAATTCCAAAGGGCGCATCACTCCAAAGATCAATCTCACAAGAAATCTTTGTTGCGCCCGAAGAAGAGGAAACCGCATTTAACGCCAAATTATCCGTTGAGGAAAATGTTTTTGAATAGTGAATTTTATCGCCACCTTCGTTGCCAGCCGATCCAACCAGCACAACTCCTATTCCATTGTTTTTGTATGCTTCAGTTACTTCTTTGAATAGTTGTGCCGTCTGCGATGTGCCATCGTGAGCACCAAGATGATATCCAAGGCTCATGTTTATTACGCAATTTTTTTCTTGATTGGCTGCATATTCCAAAATGTAGCCAATGCCCAGTACAATACCATAATCTGTATGGTTTGTCGCCACTGCCACTATATCGGCTTCGGGGGCAACACCGCGGTATTTTGAGTTGGCTATGCAGCCACTGCCCGCAGCAATGCCCGTTACATGTGTGGCATGCGAGCCACTTGTTTTGTCAGACTTATGGCTGATGATTTTGGCCTTTGTGGTAAATTCAGAACCCAATTCTACTTTATTTCCTGCAATATAAACGGGGGCACCTGCTGTACTTGTTTGATCCCATACGCACTTGATGCGGTATTCCGATTTGTCGATGGAATAAAAATTGGGGTGTGTGAAATCGAATCCACCATCGATAATGCCAACAACAACGCCTTTACCCGTAAACTCGTGCGGCAGGTTTGTACCCGCATACACCATTTCGGCATTGGTTTCGCTGCGGGCGTTATCGAGCATAGGATAGACGCGCTGCGAAATTTCGATTCGCTTCACATTATCGTCGTCGGCCAAGTCGCCCAGCACCTCTACAGGAATTTGGCAAACAAAAATGTCGCCCCAAAGTTTGATGTGCTTCACACCCAGCGCATCGAGTGCTTCGGTGTCGTCGGTGTTTTCAAGTTCGACAAATGCGCTGACGTAGCAAACCTCGTTGTGCGTGCGTAGCAAGTAGCGTTTCATCATGGTAGAATCGGCACGCACCACAGCACCGACGCTCTTCTGCTTGGCGCGTGCTATGCGTTTTTTCTCTGTTAGTTCGCCAAACAGCATGCCTGTTTGGTTCGACATTTTCGGTGAAAATTCACAAACGCCGATTGGAGCAGTGGGGACTTTTCCCATTGCCGACTTGTCCAGTTTGTTGAGATCGATGTCGATTTGTGCAAACGCCAGAATTGCAAAGCAAAGCAGTGTTGTTGTAAGATTGACTTTCTTCATGGTTAAAATAGTTTGAATTGGTGAATAATGGTCTTTTGTATGGACACAAAAAAGCGCGAATAATCAATTCCACCTATGCTAACACCTTGGCTCTAGTAAAACCATAATCAACACATAAGTACAACGAATAATCCACGCTGCTGCATGAACATTCATTCGCTTATCCCCATTGATATTGGAAATTTACTAGATTTCAGATGTTAGGGGACGGGCACCCCTGCCCTACCGAAAAAGAAACGATTTGTTCTACGCTAAAAACTCCGCAAAGATAGAATAAATTTTGCAATTCCCAAAACGGTTTGCGAAAAAAATCTAGATTAAGACTTCAGACTCGCACTGTTTCTGTTGAAGCGTTGTAGTTGTCTTGAACCTAAGTTTTGGTTCAAAACTCTAAATTCTTAATTGGTTTGTGGCTCCCAAACCTATAACTCTCCATCTAACCTCTACTTCAGATTTACATTTGCATGTTTCCTCAAAAGGTTGTACCTTTGTAGCGAAAAGGTGCCCTTTGCATAGGCAATCGGCCTTTTCTTTACATCTGCATTAAAACAACGCCACCCACATTCTATGGCACAAAATATCGAAGAACAAGTGGAAGATGGATACAAAAATCCTATCGTTGTTAAACGAAAATTGCAAAAATCTTGTATCAAGAAACTCTATATCATCGCCACGCGCTATCGGCGATGCTGTGCAAGAGTACTTGGCAGACAAGGGTTTAGCCACAGCACTCAAAAACGCCAACATCGCCCATATCAAAAATGATTTTACACGCCGTTTGATGGAAGACATGGCTTTTACCGACATTCGCAGATATTGGGAAAAACAATAACTCACTCAAGTTTTTACAAATAATCAAAATAACGGCTTTTTTAATTATCTGTATTTCAACCACTTAATTAGAAACAACTAGAAATCAGAAATCACTCTCATACTTTATAAACTTTACACACTTTTCCAAACTAATACAAATGT
>CAVGYO010000167.1:0-4109 GCA_963633255.1 Erysipelotrichaceae bacterium | reverse complement strand
ACATTATTTTCAATTTCTCAAAAAGTGCCGCACTTTTTTTTCGTTATAACAAACTATATATCAATCAGTTACAAAGAATTTTTCGCTCTAAAGTTGTCTTGAACCAAATTTTTTATTATGAAAAAGATTTTCTTTGGGTCTGCCATGTTGGCCGTATTGGCACTGGTAGGCTGCAAAAAAGAACAGAGCCAGTTCACACTCGATGGTCTGGCAGGTGTGGCAACCGTGCAAGGTAAGGTAACTTACGACATGGGTACAGTGGACAATGCTGGCGTTATCGTTACTAGCAATGTGGTTGCCAAAGAGGGCGCAACCGTGTTGTTGAGCGTAAATTACAGCGACTATGGTAGCACAGCAGGCACAGGCAAAAAGCAGTACACCGCTACTACCGATGCCGAAGGTAAATATGTGTTCCAAGTGCCAGTAGGCGTTACGCCAATATCGTCGGCGAAGGTAGAAGTATTGCCTTTCAATGGTAGCAAAGGCGAGGTAATCGACGGACAGGTAGTAAGCATAGAAAATGCCCTGTTTGACCAACTCGAGTATCTCGACAGCAAGACCGAAGAGGTGTCGCTCGAAAACCAAAAGGTAGAAGTACGCGATATCAAGGTTACATCTAACAGCACGCTCGACAAAACCAAAATTAGCGAAAAAGCGTTTGTTGTCAAGGGTAAAGTTGAGTCGCAATCCGAAACTTGGATCGACAAGGACAAATTGACATCTGGCTTGAAAACAACAACTGCAGTTGTCGCTAATCGCACGGTGAAAATAATACTTTCGCACGACGATGCTGCCGATTATCCTCAGACTCTCTCTTACTCCACCCAAACTGATGCTGAAGGCGCTTATTCGCTTTCGGTCAAGATTTTCGACGCTTGGGAGTATGAAAAAGTGCAGGTGAAAGTAGAAGTTCCCGCCTACTATGTGGCAGAATCGGCCAACGACGACATGAAGTACAAACACCTCTACTATTTGGACGATGCAACAGATGTATCGAAAACTCAATACCTCTATGGCATTTTCGAAAAGGGTGAAAGAACGGCTACTGTTAGTGCTTTGGCAAAAGAGATTGGTGTGAATGTTTCCAACATAGTGCTGGCATTTACGCCCGACCAACAGCCTGTTTATGGCGTTAACAAGCACAAAAAAGACGATACCGTAAACTATGTGTCGTCTAATATCTATGGCTGGTCTTTGGATTTCATCGATTGATTTCCATCGTTTTTTGGTAACAGATTAAACAGACTACAACTATGAAAAAGATAGTAAGTTGCCTTTTGGTGGCGATGTTGGCTCTGCCAATGTTTGCCCAAGAAGCAGCAGTGGCAGAAAAAAGCGATTACCTGCCCCAAGCAGGCGATTTTGCCATTGGCTTCAATTTGAACCCGTTTACCAACTATATCGGCAAGTTGCTTAACGGCAGCACCAATGCCTCTATCGACAACGAAGCAATAGGCGGTTCGGGCTTGCTGTGGAACAAAGACCTGTCGAGCGTGGCATCGCCATTCCCATTGGTTTCTATTCAGGGTAAGTATATGATTACCGATCAGTTGGGCGTTCGTGCCAACATTGGTTTGCTGCTCAACCGCACTCACGAACAGGAGTATGTGTTGGACGATGCTGCCTTGGCAGCCGACCCGCTGTCGCGCGAAAAGGTAATCGATTCGTACAAATTTGCGCGTACGGGTGGCAGCCTTTCGGCTGGTGTCGAATATCGTGTAGGTCAGCGTCGTGTGCAGGGCGTGTTTAGCGGCAGTGCGCTGTATGCGTTCTACACTCAAAGCAAAAAATATGAATACGGCAACAGCATCACAGAGGTGAACCAAAAACCGGGAAGTGCCAGTTGGACATCTTGGGAAGCCATTAGCACGGCTATGCCGAATGCTCGCAAACTCAAAGACTACAACAATGATGGCACGCACACCATTGGTTTGGCTGGTAGCATAGGCGTTGAGTGCTTTGTTGCTCCGAAAATTGCGCTGGGTGCCGAGGTCAATCTTGCGTTGCTCTACACATGGACACCCAACAAGTATGTAGAATACGAAGGCTACAACACGCTGAACGGTCAGGTAGAGAACTTTACCGACCTGAAAGCCCCGAAAACAGGCGATTTCGTATTTGGTACGCAAAACATCGGCGCAAACCTCTACATGACTTTCTACTTTGGCAAAAACTAAACTTGCCACTGGTGCATAAACAGTTCCGCTGTCCGCTTTTGGGCAGCGGAATTTTTTTTGTAAATTTGCAACAGAATTAGTAGCAAGTAGCAAGTAGCAAGTAGCAAGACAATAAATAATAAATAATGAATAATGAATAATAATTGCGGTGGTGTTGATACCGAAAACTAGAAATCTAGAAACTAGAAATCTAGAAATCAAAACCCAACAACCAATCAACCAGAAATATAGAAAATCAGTATTCTTGCGACTAAAAACATGAAACATGAAAGATAAAATCGTCTATTTTTGTAAGGAGTGCGGTGCCGATTATCCGAAGGCGTACGGGCGTTGTCCTGTGTGTGGCGCATGGAACTCGTTTGTGGAGCAGAAGGTGCAGAAGAGTGTTGCGCCGAAAGTGGTAGAACACGGTTTTGTGAACACCAACGGCGGTCGGCCTGTGCGTGTGGACGAGGTGGAGGCGTGCGCCGAAATGCGCATCGATACGCACAATGCCGAACTGAACCGCGTGCTTGGCGGCGGTCTTGTGCCAGGGTCGTTGGTGCTGATTGGCGGCGAGCCGGGCATCGGCAAAAGTACGCTGGTGCTGCAGGTGGCACTGCGCATGGCGGGCAAAAAAATTCTGTATGTGTCGGGCGAGGAGAGCGTGAACCAACTGAAAATGCGTGCCGAGCGCGTGGGCGCGATGGAGAGCACCTGCTACATTGTGAGCGAAACCTCGTTGGAGCGCATTTTCGAGCATATCCGCACGGTGTCGCCCGATGTGGTGGTGGTCGATTCTATCCAGACCATCTCGACCGATGCGGCGGAATCGTCGCCCGGAAGCATTTCGCAGGTGCGCGAATGTTCGGCGGCGTTGCTCAAATTTGCCAAAGAGACCGCCATTCCTGTGCTGCTCATCGGCCACATTACGAAAGAGGGCAGCATTGCGGGTCCGAAAATTTTGGAACACATAGTCGATACCGTGTTGCAGTTCGAGGGCGATAGGCACTACTTGTACCGCATTTTGCGCGCCAACAAAAACCGTTTTGGCAGTACCGACGAACTGGCTATTTTCGAGATGCAGCAGAGCGGTTTGCGTGAGGTGTCGAACCCGTCGGAACTGCTGCTCACACGCAACAACGACGGCTTGAGCGGCATTGCCATCGCTGCGATGGTCGAGGGCGTGCGCCCGTTTCTGATTGAGGTTCAGGCACTTGTGAGTACGGCGGCCTATGGCACGCCACAGCGTTCGGCCACGGGCTTCGACATTCGGCGCATGAATATGTTGTTGGCTGTACTCGAGAAGCGTGCTGGTTTCAAACTGATGCAAAAAGATGTGTTTTTGAACATTGCTGGCGGTCTGCGTGTGAGCGATCCTGCGGTCGATTTGGCGGTGCTGGTGGCGGTGCTGTCGTCGAATTTGGATATGACGGTCGATAACACGGTTTGTGTTACTGGCGAGGTTGGCTTGTCGGGCGAAATTCGTCCCGTCAATAGGGTGGAGCAGCGCATTGCCGAAGCGCAGAAGTTGGGCTTCAAAAAAATTTTGGTGCCAGCATTCAACCGTGAAAAATTGGCCAAAACCAACTGGAAAATCGAAGTCGTCGGCGTAAAACGCGTCGAAGATGCATTTCGGGTTTTGTTCTCGGAATGAAAGTCAGAAGTTAGATTTTTTAATTGACAATTGATAATTAGTCGCAAGATATGAGTAGCAAGTCGCAAGAAAAATGAGGAGTGAGGAATTAGGAGTGAGGAGTTTTTTAGTGTGAAAGTGTGAAGGTGTGAAAGTGCGAAAGTGCCTTTCCCCCTTCGGGGGAAACGGGAAAGGGGGCTACGAGTAAGGCAATGAACAATGAATAATGAATAATGAATAATAATTGCAGCGTTGTTGGTCGCGAAAACTAGAAATCTAGAATTTTTTCGACAAGTGAGAGCAGAGCCAAACTTGTT
>CAVGYO010000166.1:0-4112 GCA_963633255.1 Erysipelotrichaceae bacterium | reverse complement strand
GTGCGCAGGATGAGACTCGAACTCACACGATCTTGCGACCACTACCCCCTCAAAGTAGCGTGTATACCAATTTCACCACCTACGCATGGTGCCCAAGACAGGACTCGAACCTGCACATCTCGCGACACACGCACCTGAAACGTGCGCGTCTACCAATTCCGCCACTTGGGCAACACAAACTTGTCAAGAAAAAAAGCAGCCTCATACTGCTTTTTAGTTGAGAGCGGAAAACGGGACTCGAACCCGCGACCCCGACCTTGGCAAGGTCGTGCTCTACCAACTGAGCTATTTCCGCAGTAAATCAAAACTTGCACAACTCTCTTCCGAATTGCGACTGCAAAGGTAGTACTTTTTTTCGATACGACCAAACATTTTGACAAAAAAAATCATTTTTTTTTCATTTTTGCTGATTGACGGTCGATTATAGCCTGTTTTTGAATAAAAAAAGGTAAATTTGCAGTCGAAAATTGAAACAATTATGACAACAACGGCAGAAGAGACTCCCAAAAAGAGTCTGAATTTTATCGAACAGATTGTAGAAGACGACCTGAAAGAGGGCAAAAATGGCGGACGCATTCAAACGCGTTTTCCACCCGAGCCGAACGGCTACCTGCACATCGGACATGTAAAAGCCATCTGTATGGATTTCGGCATTGCCGAGAAGTACCACGGCATTTGCAACCTGCGTTTCGACGACACCAACCCTGTGAAAGAAGATGTGGAATATGTCGATTCGATTCAGCAAGACATTGCGTGGCTGGGCTTCAAATGGGGGGCGGTCTATTACGCCAGCGACTATTTCCAGCAACTCTACGACCTCGCCATCCGTTTCATCAAAGAGGGTAAGGCGTATGTCGATGAGCAGACTGCCGATCAGATAGCCGCACAAAAAGGCACGCCCACCGAACCTGGTGTGGCATCGCCCTACCGCGACCGCCCAGTGGAGGAGAATCTGCGTCTTTTCGAGGCGATGCAGGCAGGCGAGATAGAAGACGGCAAAATGGTGCTGCGTGCCAAAATTGATATGGCGAACCCGAACATGCACTTCCGTGACCCGATAATGTACCGTATCATCACCACGCACCCGCACCACCGCACAGGGCGCAAGTGGAATGTCTATCCGATGTACGACTTTGCACACGGTCAGAGCGACTATTTCGAGGGCGTAACCCACTCGATATGCACTTTGGAATTTGAGGTGCATCGCCCACTCTACGACTGGTTTCTCGATCAGTTTGTCGAAGGCGATTATCGCCCAAAACAGCGCGAATTTAACCGTCTGAATATCACCTACACCGTGATGAGCAAGCGCAAAATGCTCCAACTCGTCAAAGAGGGACTTGTGCGCGGCTGGGACGACCCCCGTATGCCAACCGTTTGCGGTCTGCGTCGCCGTGGTTATACGGCAGAGGCAATACGCACCTTCATCGACAAAATTGGCTACACCAAGGTCGAAGGCATGATTGATGTAGGCTTGTTGGAACACACCATTCGCGAAAATCTTAAAGAAGTTGCACCGCGTGTATGCGCCATATTCGACCCCGTGAAACTCGTTATCACCAATTACGAGGGCGACGGCGAAACCATTACGGCAGAGAACATCGACGGCCACCCCGAACTCGGCACGCGCAAAATGCAGTTTGCCCGCGAATTGTATATCGAGCGGGGCGACTTCCTCGAGCAGGCAGACAAGAACTTCTTCCGCTTGAGTCCGGGCGGGCGTGAGGTGCGCCTGAAATCGGCGTATATCATTCAAGCCACTGGCTGCGAGAAGGATGCAAAGGGCAATATCACCACCATCTATGCCACCTACGACCCCAACTCCAAGTCGGGCACAGAAGGCGGCAACCGCAAGACCAAATCGACCATCAACTGGGTAGAGTGCAAAACTTGTATCGATGCCGAGGCACGCCTCTACGACCGCCTCTTTGCTGTTGAGAACCCATCGGCCGAAGAGGGCGACTTCCGCGACCTGCTGAACTCCAACAGCCTTGAAATCAAGACCATCAAGGTCGAAGGTTCGTTGGCAAAAGAGTTGCACGCGCCTATTGTGGAAAATGGTATCGCGCAGGAAAATCACTATCAGTTGCTCAAACAGGGCTATTTTGTAATTGACCAAGACACCACTGCCGACCATTTAGTCCTCAACCGCACCGCCTCGCTGAAAGATAATTGGCAGAAATAATACGCTGCCCAAATACAACAAACTCCCCCGTTCTGCAAAAGGACGAGGGAGTGTTTGTTTATAGATGCTATAAGTTTTGCATAACAATTGTGGAAGCAAATATACCAATACTATCAAGCGGTTTACATCGTATTTTTTGTCTTTCGGCGATGGCGCGGCTCGTAATGTTGAAGCGTTTGGACTTTCTACTTTACAAACTTGATAAACTTTCAGGGCGTGGCATGCCGCGCCACTACATTCACACTTTTATACTTTCAAACTTTCAAACTTTCAAACTATTTTTGTATCTTTGCAAGTCGAAACGGTTATTTAGACTGAGTCTAAATTAGACAATGAAACGCACACTTGTTATAGCAATTTTTGCGGCGGCACTGCTGGTTTTTGTTGGCTGCGGACGCGCCAAACGCACGGCCGACACGCGCGGCATCGATTTGGAGATACACATCGGGCGGTTCGACAGCGCACTGTGGACGCTCGACCGCAGCAACCTGCCCGCTGCCATCGATACGCTGGCGGCGCACTACCCCGACATCACGCCCGTCTATCTCGAACGCGTGGTGGAGTTTGGCGCAGTGGGCGACACAATCACGACCTACACGCTCGAACGCTTTTTTGCCGACACGGCTGTGGCGCAACTCTACACCGATGCGCTGGCACATTTCGCCGATATGCGCAGTTACGAAACGACGCTCACCGAGGCATTTCGCCGTGCGCGCTACTTCTTTCCCGACCGCACCACGCCACGCCTCTACGCCCACATTTCGGGATTGAACCAAAGCATGGTAGTGGGCGATGGATTCGTTTCGGGCAGCATCGACAACTACATGGGCAGCGACTATCCGCTCTACGAAAGCGTGGGCATATACAACTATCTACGGCAAAATATGCGCCCCGAAAAGTTGGTACCCGACTATGTGATTGCTTGGCTGTTGAGCGAATTTCCGTTCACGCCACGCACGGGCGAACTTCAGGAGGAGATGATCTACCGCGGAAAAATACTCTACACCGCCTCGGTATTGCTGCCCGAGCTGCCCGAATCGCTGCTGATGGGCTACACGCCCGAACAGTGGGAATGGTGTCGCAAATACGAACACGATATGTGGATGACGCTCGTTGGCAGTCGCCATCTGTTTAGCCGCGACGCCACCATACGCATCAAATACTTGAACGATTCGCCGTTTACAAAACCATTTACGCAACAATCGCCTGGGCGCGCTGGTGCGTGGGTTGGCTGGCAAGTTGTCGAAAAATATATGCGCACGCACCGCAATGTGTCGCCACGCGAACTGCTATTGCGCCCCGAAGACGAAATTATGCGCGACGCAAAATACAACCCGTAACCCGCCCGAAAAACGATGCTGTCCGCCGAAGAGGAGATAAAACAGGCGACCAAAATTCTGGCCGACTATCTGAAACAGAAGCACTTACGCCGCACGCAAGAGCGTTTTGGACTGTTGGAATTGGTCTATGCGCAGCCGTCGCACTTTTCGGCCGATACGCTGGTGGAACTCGCCACGCAACAATTTCGTGTGAGCCGCGCCACGGTTTACAACACGCTAGAACTGCTGGTGGCGTGCCGTCTGGTGGTCAAGCACCAGTTCGATTCGCAGCACACCGAATACGAAAAAATAACTAGCAGTGCCACACACCACCACCGCATCTGCATCGGGTGCGGCGCAGTGAGCGAATTTTCGGATCAGAAAATACGGCGCGCCATACAATACCGCACATTTTCGTCCTTCGTACCGACGCACTACACGCTCTATCTCTATGGCTATTGCAAAAAATGCGCGAAAAAACTAAAACGATAAAATGGCACAATAATTGATAGAAGATAATTGATAATTAGTAGCAAGTAGCAAGATACAAGTAGCAAGAAAGATTTTAAGAACATAGAAGATAGAGCATAGACAAAATTCATTTGAAA
>CAVGYO010000165.1:0-4165 GCA_963633255.1 Erysipelotrichaceae bacterium | reverse complement strand
TCAAATAATTGTCAATTATCAATTGTCAATTATCAATTAAAAACTCCTCACTCCTAATTCCTCACTCCTCACTATCTGTAAAAACTCTTTCATCTTTTGCAGTGCGCGCCCACGATGGCTGGTGGCGTTTTTTTCGGTGGCGTTCATCTCGGCAAAGGTCTTGTCGGAGCCATCTGGCACAAAAAGTCGGTCGTAGCCAAAACCGCTTTCGCCACGCTCGCTCGCCAAAATTTGCCCTGTTACAATGCCTTCGAACAGGTGCGTTTCGCCGTCCATTATCAAGGCGATGACGGTGCGGAAGCGTGCTTTGCGGTTCTGCATGCCGTGCAGCCGTTCGAGCAGTTTCTGCCGATTTTTTGCCGAATCGGACGGCTCGCCAGCGTAGCGCGCCGAGTAAATGCCCGGCTCACCGCCAAGTGCCTCTACCTCCAATCCTGTGTCGTCGGCAAAGCAATCGACGCCGTAGCGCGTATGCACAAATTGGGCTTTTTGAAGCGCATTTTCTTGCAGTGTGCAGCCCGTTTCGGGAATCTCGTCGTGGCAACCGAGCGTGTCGAGCCCCGCCAAATCGACAGCCGCCCCCAACGCAACACGCACTTCGTCCACTTTGTGCGTATTGTGTGTGGCAAAATAGAGTTTTTTCTGTGGCTTCATGGTCATTCTCATCACAAATATCGGGCAAAGATACAAAAAACCAGCCGAAATCGCACCTTTTTTTTCATTCGATTGGTATATTTGCACGCTTTTTGTATCTTTGTGGAGTAAAACGACACGCAGAAATGGGAAAAAATAGGGAGCAAAACGGACGCGGTTGCCGCAAGTCAGCACTGATGTCGGCACTGATGCAGATTTTTTCGGAAACGCCGAATAAACCGCTGAATTACAGACAGTTGTCGTATGCCTTGGGGCTGCGTTCCGATGCACAAAAACGGCTTGTGGTAGAGGCACTCGATGCGCTGTGCGAACAGGGCGCTTTGGTGCAGGCCGCTATGGGAAAATACCGCCTCAATCTGCGCCAAAACTACATTACTGGCACGCTCGACCGCCAAACCGTGGCCAAAAAGACCTATCTTATTCCCGACGATGGCGGTGAACTGGTGTTTGTGGCAGAACGCAGCATGGGGTGCGCACTCAATGGCGACCATGTGCGGCTGCTGCTCTTTCCACGCCGCAAAGAGCGCGAACCCGAAGGCGAAGTGGTAGAGGTGCTTCACCGTGCCAAAAACGAATTTGTGGGCATTCTCGAAGTGAAATCGTCGGTGGCATTTCTCAATGTCGATCGCAAACAGTTGGTACACGACCTGTTTATTCCGCTCGATAAATTGAATGGTGGTCGCGATGGTCAAAAGTGCGTGGGACGCATTGTGGAGTGGAACGACAAAGCCCAAAATCCTATCGGCGAAATAGTGGAAGTGCTGGGCAATGTGGGCGACAACGAAACCGAAATGCACGCCATTTTGTCGGAATTTGGACTGCCATACCGCTATCCCGCCGAGGTGGAAGCCGCCGCCGAAAAAATCTCTGCCGACATTACGCCCGAAGAGATTGCGCGCCGCATCGATATGCGCCAAGTCTGCACCTTCACTATCGACCCACGCGACGCCAAAGATTTCGACGATGCACTCTCTATCCGCCGCCTCGACAGCGGTTTGTGGGAAATAGGCGTACATATTGCCGATGTTACACACTATGTGCGCCCCGACGACATCATCGACCAAGAAGCCTACAACCGCGCCACATCGGTCTATCTGGTCGATCGCACTGTGCCGATGCTGCCCGAACGCCTCTGCAATGGCATCTGCTCGCTACGCCCCAACGAGGAGAAATTGGCCTACTCTGTGCTGTTCAAAATGGACGACGACGCCAATGTGCAAGCCTACAAAATTGCACGCACTGTCATCTGCTCGAACCGCCGCTTTACCTACGAAGAGGCGCAACAACGCATCGAAACGGGCGAGGGCGACTATGCCGACGAACTGCTGTCGCTCGACCGACTGGCGAAAATTTTGCGCCAACAACGCTTCGCCAATGGTGCCATCGCTTTCGAACGCACCGAAACACGCTTCGAAATCGACGAAAAAGGCAAACCGTTGAGCGTCTATTTCAAAGAGTCGCAAGACGCCAACAAACTCATCGAGGAGTTTATGCTGCTGGCCAATCGCACCGTGGCAACACACATTGGCAAACCTAAAAAACGCGGCGAAACGCCCAAAACTTTCGTCTACCGCATACACGATGTGCCAAATCCCGACAAACTCGAAAATCTGTCGCAATTTATCAAGCGGTTTGGCTACAAACTGAAGACCACAGGCCGCCACACCGATGTGTCGTCGTCGATCAACCACCTGCTGAATCAGGTCGAAGGCACCAAAGAGCAAAATCTGATAGAGACGCTCGCCATACGCTCGATGGCCAAAGCGCAATACAGCACCGAAAACTGCGGCCACTACGGTTTGGCGTTCGACTACTATACGCATTTCACCTCGCCCATTCGCCGCTATCCCGATATGATGGTGCACCGCCTACTGACACGCTACTCGACGGGCGGCAAAAGTGTGGACGCACCCACTTGGGAAACCTACTGCAAACACAGCAGCGATATGGAACAGCGCGCCGCCAACGCCGAACGCGCATCGATAAAATACAAGCAGGTGGAGTTTATGCGCGACCACATCGGGCAGGTGTACGATGGTGTTATTTCGGGCGTTACCGAGTGGGGCATCTATGTGGAACTGAACGAAAATAAATGCGAAGGCATGGTGTCGGTGCGCGACCTCGGCAACGACTACTACCTGTTCGACGAAAAAAATTACTGCATCGTTGGCCGCTCGTCGGGACAAAAATTCCAACTGGGCGACCCGCTCACGGTGCGCATTGCCCGTGCCGATTTGACCAAAAAACAACTCGATTTTCAGTTAGTAAACAAATTCTAATCAATCGACAAAAAGACTGCAAAATGCAGTACATTGTACTGCAAATGTACTGCAAACGCACTAACATTGTACTAACAAAAAATTTAACCATTAAAACCCCAAAAATTATGAAACAAAAAACCATCGAAGCATCGATTATTGCCGTGGCCATTATTGTGCTGGGCATCTGCCTGAAAGCGGGTATCGACAATTACGCCTATCGCGACCGCAGTGTGTCGGTGCGCGGCTTGGCCGAAGTAGATGTGCCCGCCGACCATGTTATCTGTCCGCTCATTTTCAAAGAGTCGGGCAACGACCTGCTGCAACTCTACAATGTGATTAACGAAAAGAGCCAAGCCATCATCAATTTTGTGGTCAGCAACGGCATCGACCGCAACGACATCACTATCTCCGCTCCCGAAGTGGTGGATATGCAGACCGAACGCTACAATAGCAACGAAAATCTGCGTGCGCGCTACATCTGCACGGCGGTGGTTACTATCTCGTCCGACAAGGTTGATGCGGTGCGCGCACTGCTCTCGCACCAAAGCGAACTGCTCAAAAAAGGCATCGCACTCACAGGCGATGACTACCGCTACCAAACCACTTACGAGTTTACAAAACTGAACGAACTGAAGCCCGAAATGATTGAAACGGCAACGAAAAACGCCCGTGCCGCCGCCGAAAAATTTGCTGCCGACAGCGAGAGCGAACTGGGCGGCATCAAACACGCCTCACAAGGCCTCTTCTCGGTCGAAAGCCGCGACGCCAACACGCCTTTCATCAAACATGTGCGCGTCGTTACCACTATCGAATACTACTTAAAATAGTTAGAAGTGAGGAGTGAGCAGTGAGAAGTGATTTTTTTGAGAGCATAGAATATAGAACATAGAGCATAGACAAAATAGTTTGAAAGTGCGAATGTAGGGGCGCGGCATGCCACGCCCGAGCAGACCAACAAACAAAACCGCACAGACCAACACCAATGCGATTCTGTCCCTCTGCTTGGAGCGTAGCGGAAAGATAGGGGGACGAGAAAAACGGGAATCCGTTTTTCGGAGGGGGTTGAAATCAATTAACAATTAAGAATGAATAATAGACAAGATTCATTTGAAGATTGTCGGTGTTCAAAATCATTTGCACAATAATCAACCAATCAACCAATCAACCAGAAATCTAGAAATCAGAGCTCAACGACCAATCAACTAACCAAACAAAATACTATGAAAAAACATCTTTTTGGAGCGGCGGCC
>CAVGYO010000164.1:0-4198 GCA_963633255.1 Erysipelotrichaceae bacterium | reverse complement strand
GGTCTGAATTGCCAAGTCGAGCAGTGTCTGCCCACTTCTTACTACTACGATTTCCATTGTGCATCTACATTTATTTGTGAATTACTTATTTTGACGCTATTCACCTGCATACCATCGCGTGTGTATTGTTCGCGAATTTCGCGCGACAGTTCGTCAGTAGCGGCCGATTCTATAAAATTGACAACGCCAACGCCCGCCTTAGGACTCTGTTTCCATTCGCCTTTGTTGGTACCAAGCAGCAGTTGTTGCGCCTGTTTCAGGTTGTCGTCTATCACCAAGTCGCCATGCGCAATGGCAAGTTCAAGGTCGTCGGTCAGTTGTATGTCCATCATTTCAGATTTGGTCGATTAGTGTGTTACGGCAGTGTCTTCGTAGTTCGATTTGTCGAATTTCTGCGGCTGGCTTGTTGGTGTGGCTGTATTGCCTGGCGTTCCAACGGCGGGCGCCCCCGAGCCACCGCTTACGGCTGTTATCACGCCGCTGTGTGTATGGTTGGCGCACCAATCGACCAGCGCATTCAGTTTCGAGGTCAGGTCGGCAATTTTGATAAGTCCATCGTTGTTGCCGCCATTCAACTCTATTTTGTCGCTTTCGATGGTGATGGACGACTGCCCGATGGCGACCTCTACTTTGTCCACTTCGGAGGCGTGCAACAGCATATAGTCGTCGCCCTCTTCTATCTTGGCGCAGAGTACTTGCGCACCCACCTTCGGATAGATGGTTATGCCAGTCGTGCCATGCGTGATTGGTTGCAGTCGAACGCCATACATCACCACGCCATCGTCATCGATGCTACAAGTGCGTTTGGCGGTATCGACACTTTTCACGCTGGCAAGCACCGTGATGGGCTTGCTTTTGAGCGAACTGTGAAGTAGGTCGCGTATCTCTTGCTCACTTTTTGCCATAGTATTTCAACTTCAGTTTGCGTCGGAAACCGCCATCGCCAAATTCGCCCTCAACGGTTTCGACAAAGTAGTTGCCCGAGCGTTCGGGAAATAGTTCATCGGTCAGAGTTATTCTGTCCGACTTCCATATATGCGGTTCGCCAAAAGTGGTGATTGTGCCCTCGTAGCCCTCGAAATCCTTTTCTTGCTGCCGTTCATCGACGGCTTTTTTCAGAAAATCGGACGGCAGTCCAGCACGCACTTTCAGTTCTTTCACATTGCTGTATTTTTTGCTTTCGGGTTTTGTTTTCTTGGTCGTTCCAGCGGTGTCTTTTTCAACGATATTGATTTCGACCTCTTCGGCCACCTGCTTTTTCAGGTCGTCGGCCGACACTATATTCCAGCCTACTTTCAACTGCACATTTTGCGCGGTGCGTGTAGGGTTAGCATCGGCATATTTCGATGCACCAGCATAGAGGTATTCGCCATCGAACCACACACGGCAGCAGAGTTCTTTTTGCACCCAGTCGAGTACTTTTAGACCAGTGGCGTTTTTGAACCACACATTGGTAAGCGGAACGGCAGCGATGGACGGACTCAATTTAATATCGGTACCCGATGTCAGGTCGAGCAGAATCTGTTTGAGCGTTGTCGTTTCGTACGAGCAGCTGAAGTATTTTTCGCGCAGACAATAACTGTAGCCTTCGCACTCTATCGATAGTTTTTCACCAAAATTGATGCGTAGCACATAGCCACGAAACACCTCTTGCTGTTTTCTGCCGTAGCCCAATTTCACCACCACTTTGTCGCCTTTGACAAATGGCATCTGCTTGATGTTGCTAACTTTTGTACCTGTTTCGGTCTCGGCCACACCACCGCTGTGTTCGGTGATGGTCTGTTTGCGTTTAACAAACGGCGACAGCGGCAAAACCACGGTGCATGTGTCGGTAAAGTTGCTTGTGCTGCTCTTCCAAGTAACACCATTCGGCTTCACGCGGTAGTTGCCAATCAGTATGTCGCTGGTCAATACAAACATATTAGTTGCGTTGAATTAAATCGCTAACACAGTCGGTTTCGCACTCCATAGTGAATGGGCGAATGCGCAATTCTTTGCCCTCGACATCTGGAAATTCGAGCGAGGTGATGACAATGTTGCGGTTCTCGTCCATGAAAAGGTCAGTAAGCGCATTTTTCAGTTCCACAGGCGAGGTCGATTCAAACAGTTGGCGCAGCGTGAACATCTCGTCGTCGGGCATCACTTTACTGCGGTCGGCGGCAATTAGCACACCTTTGATGCTGAATTTATAGTCGCCAATGTTGAACATCTCTTTCACTGTGCCAACGCGTTCGCTCACGGGTGTGCGCACAATGGTCTTTTCGCCCTGCACACGAATAGTGGCGCAAGCAATATCTATCTGATATTCGCTGTTCGACAGATGAATCGGGAGAAAAACCTCGATACCTTTCAGTTGTTCTTTGTATGTGGCACCGAAGCGCGAGGTAGAGATGTCTGCCTCGGTTTTTGGCTCGACATAAAACTGTTGGAAATAGGTTTTATAGAGTTCCAGTATGTTGGTAACAAGATGTGCCATAATCTTATGCCATTGATGCTCCTTGTACAAGCACACGACTAAGTACTTCGAGCACCGCCTCTTCTATTTTTGCTGTACTCTCTTGCAACGAAGTCGTGTTGAAGTTGATGTTGTCGAAAAATTTGCTCACATTGATATTCACCACCTTGGCACCACTGCTGGCCACAGCGGCACTGCCAGCAGCAGCTGAAGCGTTGTTGGCTTTGGTGTTTTTGGCAATTTCGTTCAGTTTTTTGGTGGCAGGTGTCTCTTTCTGTTCGGTGTTTTTCGGTGTGGGCGCAGCAGGCGTGGCAGCAAGTGGCTTGTTCGAGCCTCCCTCCATGTCAGAGCCTTTGATCCAGCGATAGGCTTTTTCGATACCGTTGAGAATCGGCATCACAATGTTGTTCCACAGCCACTTCAAGCCATCGACCAAATAGCCAAACATATCGGCCACGCCACCAAGAATTTTGCCGATGAACGAAAAAGTGTCTTTCAGCAGTTCCGACTGCGCCACAAACTCTACAATGTCACCCGTGATTTCGGCAAACACACTGTAGATTTTCATCATGACAGGCCAAACATGCTCTACTATCAATGCACGCACAGGTTCGAGGTATTCGGTCAATCCTGATATGTTTTCGCGAATGGTGTTGAACAGATTTACAAATGGGGCGGCAAACTGCTCGAAATTGCTTTTCAGTGTCTGCGCTTTCGATAGCAGCAGTTCGAGTCCGTTCACGGCACGCTGCACGCCCACAGCAAGCACATCGGCCGTGCGTTCGAGTATTGGCATCAGTTTGGTGCCAAGTGTAAGCCCAAGGTGCGCAAGTGGTGCAAAGGCATCGCCTATCTTTATTTTCAACTCCTCGAAAGCACCGCTCAACTGCGCTTTCATTCCAGCGTCGGTTTGGGCAATGGTAGCCAACATGTTGTTGAACTTTCCGCCCTCGCCTGTGGCATCGCGAAATGCTTGTTGCACCATCTCGAAAGAGATATTGCCTTTCGACATTTCGTCTTTCAGTTCGCCAATGCTTTTGCCTGTGCGTTCGCTCATCGCTTCGAGCGGGTTGAAACCAGCGTTGATAAGTTGCAGCAGATCCTGCCCCTGCAACTTGCCTGCCGAGCGTATCTGCGAAAAAGCGAGTGTGAGCGAGTTCAGTTTTTCGGCATCGCCCATCGATACATCGCCCAGCATACGCATATTTTCGACGACTTCGGTGTCTTTGAAACCGAAACCGAGCATAGTTTGCGCATTTTTGAATACTTCGGCACCGAGAATGGTATTTTTTTGCAAATCGACCAGTTCTTGTGTCAATTTGCCGCCAGCCTCTTTGCTGCCTGTAAGCACATCGAACGACACTTGCAGTTGTTGGCGATCAAGCGAGGCTTGCATTGTAGAGCCGATGGCCGAGGCGACCGACTTCACGCCATTGATGAGCGCTCCACCAGCGTTAAGTATGTTATTGACGCCAAACGAAAGCGACGATAGTTTGCCGAACAACGAGGTCGATTCACCCGCTTTTTGAGCGTGCGAACTGACATTGTCGTAGGCTTCGGCAATTTTGCCAAGCGGCCCCGACATCATGTCCTTCATTCTCATTGCATATTCTACTACGCTCATATCAGTTTAATAACTCCTTTTTCGGTGTTTTTGAAAGCAACTCCAACCATAAAGCCGAGCGTCTCGATGTCCCAGTCGGCGGCTTGGGGACCATAATAGTGTAGAGCAAAGGCATATTG
>CAVGYO010000163.1:0-4206 GCA_963633255.1 Erysipelotrichaceae bacterium | reverse complement strand
ACGAGTAAGGCAATGAACAATTAACAATGAATAATGAATAATAATTGCGGCGTTGTTGGTCGCGTGGCTTTCCCCCATTCGGGGGAAACGGAATAAATTCTTGCGACTTGCTACTTGCTACTAACCAGAAATCAGAAATCAGAAATCAGAAATGTATAAACTACTTTCAACTAAAAAGAAATGTTGCTCGAAAAAAATACGGTAGAACAAGGGGCGGTGCTTGCCATTTGGAAGATGACCGAAACGGTCGATGAACTGCTCGAGATGCTGGATTTGGACCCGTTTGTAATTGCCGAGATTGCGCAATTTACCAGCGAAAAGCGCAAACGCGAATACTTGGCGGTGCGTGTTATGCTCAACGAGGTGCTTGGCACGAAAAAAACAATCGTTTATGCGCCCAACGGCAAGCCGTGCCTCGCCGACAATTCGTACCAGATAAGCGTTACGCACACAGGGCAGTTTGCCGCCATCATACTGCACCCCACTTTGCGGCTCGGCATCGACATCGAGCGTGTGTCGGATCGTGTGGTGCGTGTGCAACACAAGTTTTTGTCGCCGCGCGAACTGGCGTTTGTCGATACTGCCACCGCCAAAACGCACCTCGCCTTGTTGTGGAGCGCCAAGGAGGCGTTGTACAAAATTGTGCAGCAGACCGAAGTCGATTTCACGAAACATTTTGCCATTGCGCCGTTCACGCCCTATCTGTCGGGCACGATGTCGGCACAAGAGACCAAAACTGCCGCTGCCGAGCGGTTCGAACTGAGTTACTGCGTCCGTCCAGAATTTGTGCTGGTTTGGACGGTGAAATAGTGCTATTGTGAGTTCGGTTTACGACAAAATAACGACCGCCGTGGCGCAAGGGCGCAAACTCTTTGCGCTGCTCATCGACCCCGAAAAATGCACGCCAGACCGCCTCGAAACGGTGGCCACTGCCGCTGCACAAGCGCAGCCCGACCTGATATTCGTCGGTGGTAGCCAACTGCGCCACTCTACCGAAGCCGCCATCGCCATCATCAAGCGACAATGCGCCATGCCTGTGGTGTTGTTCCCCGGCAATGCGTTGCAACTCGCTGCCAACGCCGATGCGCTGCTGTTGCTTTCGCTGCTTTCGGGGCGCAACGCCGAATGGCTCGTTGGGCAGCAGGTGAAGGCCGCGCAACAGATTCACGCCTTGGCCCTCGAAACCATACCGACGGGCTATCTGCTGATTGATGGTGGCAAAGCCTCGGCGGTACAACGCGTGAGCCACACGCAACCCATCGCCGCCGACGACATCGATTTGGCAGTTGCCACTGCGCTTTGCGGCCAGCAAGCAGGCAAACGACTCATCTATCTCGAAGCGGGCAGCGGCGCCACCAATCCTGTGCCGCCCGAAACGATACGCGCCGTGAAACAGATGCTCGACATTCCGCTCATAGTAGGCGGCGGCATCGCCACCACCGAAGCATTGCACTGCGCCTACGCTGCTGGTGCCGACATCGTTGTAGTAGGCAACCACCTCGAAACCCACTTGGACGACCTGCAAGCCTTCGCCAATGTAGCAAAATCAGTGCGAAAGTGAGAAAGTAGAGATGCGACACATGCGTTTGTTTCTTGTGCAGTGCGTTGCTTTTTTACTTTTTCAAATTCACCGTCCTGCGCAAATTCAACGAAGAAATGCAACTTTCTTGCTGCAAAACCTTCAAACTTTCAAACTAAATGCGTACCTTTGTCCGTTCTCTTTTTGGGAGGACAGATTTGCAGGTCGCTTTGCGGAAATGCCTTACAAACAGAGCCGTAGAGCGTGAAAAGGGAATCGGGTGCAACTCCCGAACAGTCCCGCTGCTGTGAGTTTTTGGCAAGCACACGCTTGCAGTTCGTCGGCAAAGCCACTGTCTGCCAAGCAGATGGGAAGGGGCGGCGAAGTAAAACGAGTCAGAAGACCTGCCTGCAAGTCGGTCGAACAACGCTTTCGCGGCAAAAGCGTCAGACAAAACAGACTGCCATCGGGCGTTTCGCCACTTCCCCGACATTTTGTCTGCTGCTCTATTTGCCAAAAAAAATGTTTGGCACATCATCAGATTTTTGGTCGGAGTATGGTCAAATCAGTTCACACACACGCACTTAAGCAGGCTTTTTTGGTCTGTGCAGTGGCTTTTTCGCTCGCTGCCTCGGCGCAGACATTGACGCAAGAGCAGGCCGACAGCATTGTGCGCCAATACGATTTGGACGAAGTTACCATCACCGCCAAACCAAAAGACAAAGACATCATTCTGCCACAAACGCTGCAAGGCAAAGAGTTGGAAAAACTCAATAGCCTGTCGGTGGCCGATGCAATACGCTTTTTTTCGGGCGTGCAGATAAAAGATTACGGCGGCGTGGGCGGCATAAAAACGGTGAACATTCGCTCGATGGGCACCAACCACATGGGCGTCTATTACAACGGCATTCAGTTGGGAAATGCGCAGAACGGACAGGTCGATTTGGGCAAGTTTTCGCTAGAAAATATCGATGAAATTTCGCTCTACAACGGGCAGAAAAGCGACATTTTTCAGAGTGCGCGCGAGTTTGGCTCGGCGGGCAGCGTCTATCTCAATTCGCGCCGCCCGAAATTCGACGAGGGCAAAAACATACACATTCGCGCAGGAATGAAAGCAGGCTCGTTTGCGCTGGTCAATCCGTCGCTGCTGTTCGATGCCAAACTGACCGACGAACTCAGTCTGAGCATGAACGCCGAAGTGGTGCATTCCAACGGAAAATACAAGTTCCGCTATCGCCGTGTAACGCCAGCGGGCGAACTGGCCTACGACACCACCGCTGTGCGCCAAAATGGCGATGTGAACGCCGTGCGCCTCGAGGCTGGACTGAATTATTACTACTCATCGACTGGTTTTTGGAAGGTGCAAGCCTACCACTACAACTCCGAACGCGGCGTGCCGGGCGCGATTGTGAACAATGTGTGGCGGAACGGCGAACGGCTGTGGGACAGAAATACATTTGTGCAGTCGTCGTGGCAAGACGAATTTTTCGGGCGTTGGTCGGTGAAAATCAATGCCAAATACGCTTTCGACTACACGCGCTATGTGAACAACGACGACAAGTTGGTTCATGTCGATAACACTTACAAACAGCAAGAAGCGTACCTCTCGTGGGCCAACAAAGTGATGATTTTCGATTGGTGGGATATGTCGCTGGCGTACGATTTGCAGTGGAACGGGCTGTCGGAATATCTGAATGCATCGCGCTTTACGCACTGGCTGGCCGCTGCTACGGCTGTAAATGTGTACGACTATTTGCGCCTGCAAGCGAGCGTGCTGGGCACTTTTGTGAACGAGGAGGTGCGCAGCCGCGACGAAGCCCCGAATAAATACAAAGTTACGCCCGGGCTGTTTTTGTCGTACAAGCCATTTCGGCGTATCGACCTGAAACTCAACGCTTTTTACAAACAAGCCTACCGCTATCCCACTTTCAACGACCTCTACTACACCGACATGGGCAACGCCTATCTGAATCCCGAATTGGCGGTGCAACACAATGTGGGCATTGCCTACAACTACACAAAACCTGAACGCATTTTTAGCCAGTTTAGCGTGTCGGTCGATGGCTACTACAACCGCGTGAAAGACAAAATTATCGCCTACCCCAAAGGGCAGCAATTCCGTTGGACAATGCTCAATCTCGGTTTGGTAAAAATCCATGGCGTCGATGCCACGATGCAGACCACGCTGCGTTTTCCGCACGACTGGTCGCTGACGGCGAAACTGCAATACACCTACCAGCGCGCCATCGATGTAACCGACCCCGCCGACACCTACTACGGGCATCAAATTCCATACATTCCGTGGCACAGCGGCTCGGCCATCGCCATGCTCTCGTGGCGCGACTACACGCTCAACTACTCGTTCATCTATGTGGGCGAACGCTACAATCAGCAAGAAAATATCGTCTATAACTACACACAGCCGTGGTACACACACGATTTGTCGCTTTCGGGAGCGTGGCGCATCAAAAAAATTCTGCTCAAAGCCACCTTCGAAATCAACAACTTGCTCGGGCAGGACTACGATGTGATACTCAACTACCCCATGCCCAAACGCAACTACCGCGGCGGCATTGTGATTGAATACTGAAAAGACAAGTTAGAAGTTAGCAGTGTTCTTGAGTTAGGAGTTAGGAATTAGGAGTGAGGAGTTTTTAATTGATAATTGACAATTGATAATTGATAAT
>CAVGYO010000162.1:0-4212 GCA_963633255.1 Erysipelotrichaceae bacterium | reverse complement strand
TTCTATGTTCTTAAAATCTTTCTTGCTACTTGTATCTTGCTACTTGCTACTAATTGTCATTGCGGCTTCGCCGCATCACTCCTCACTTCCAAGCAATCGTTTCCATCAAGCGGCGTATGTCGTTGCAGATGAAGGCATTGACGGGCGCGATGGAGTCGGCGTTGGGCAGGTTATTGAAGTAGAGCGAGCCGCGCACAAAGTGCCGCACGCTGTCGGTTACAAAAAACTGTGCCGACGAGGCGGCGTTGCCCTCAATCTCGTAAAGAACGCCGTAGGTGCGGTGCGCATCGTTCTCAAAAAAATTCTCGGCGATGGCGTCGGCGCGTATGGTGTGCTTGTAAACCAGCGTGCGTGTGTCTTCGGTAAGTTCGCGTAAGTCGCTGTTTTTTAGCGATTTATAACTGCAATGAATCGTGGCATTCCACGCTGGATAGTCGATGTTCAGCCAGTACGGCTCGTCGTTTATCGGTGTTACTTGGGCGTAGTCCGACAGGTCGAAAGCGTAGGGCAGCCCTTTGTCGTAGGTGTGATAGGTGGCTTCGGGCAGGTCGATGCGGTAGTAGCCATACTCGAGCGGTTGCGCACGCTGGCCGCAACTTGTCAAGGCACACGCTGCGACTGCCAACACTATGACGGCGAGAGCGTTTCTCATTTTTCGTCGGTTTGCGGTGCGTCGCCGATGGTCAGCGTTACCCGTTGAATGCGGTGTTTGCCGAGTGCCGTTATTTCGAATGTGTAACGATCGAAAGTTATTTTTTCGCCTTTGACGGGGAAATCGCCTTTCAGTTCGAGCAGCAAACCCGCCAGTGTGTCAGCCTCTTCGGTGTTGTGTCCAAAGGTATCGGGGTCGATTTCGGTCGCCTTGAAAAAGTCGTTCAGCGGAATTTTTGCCTCGAACCGATAGGTTTTGTCGTCGATTTTGGTGTAGAGTTTCTCCTCGTCGTCGTATTCGTCGCTGATGTCGCCCACCACCTCTTCGAGAATATCTTCCATGGTTACCATGCCGAGCGTGCCGCCAAATTCGTCCACTACAATCGCCACATGAATTTTGTTTTTCTGAAATTCGCGCAGCAGATCGTCGATTTTTTTCGTTTCTGGCACAAAATAGGCGGGGCGCACCAGCGTTTGCCACTTGAATGTGTCGCTTTTGCCAAGGTGCGGCAGCAGGTCTTTGATGTAGAGTATGCCGCGAATATCGTCTTGCGAATTGTTCACCACAGGAATGCGCGAGTAGCCGTACTCTTCGACGATGCGCAGTACTTCGGAATAGGGCATTTTGCTGCTCACGGTAATCATGTCGAGGCGCGTGGTCATCACGCTATCCACGCTGGTGTTGCCAAAATTGGCAATGCCTTTCAGAATCTCTTTCTCTTCGTCGATGCCTTTGTCCGAGGTGGTCAGGTCGATGGCCTCGTTCACATCGTCTATCGAAAGGCTGTCGTGGCGTGGGCGTGCTAGTCGGTTCACCGATTTGGTCGATTTCACCAGCAAAAAGGCGAATGGTTTGCACAGTTTGCAGAGCAGCGTCAGCGGGCGGGCATTGCGGCGCGCCACTTTCACGGGGTCTTGCTGCGAATAGACTTTCGGCATTATCTCGCCAAAAAGCAAAAGTAGAAAAGTGATGACAACCGTTTCGACCAAAAATTCGACCCATACTTCGTTGAATATCAGCAACTTATCAACAAGCAACGCCGACAGCATAACGATTGCCACATTCACAAAATTGTTGGTTATCAGTATGGTTGCCAACAGATATTCCGATTTTTTGAGCAATGCAAACACACGCTGGTCGGAGGGCGTGTTGGCATTTTGCATATCGTTGAGATTTTGCGGCGTGAGCGAAAAAAAGGCCGATTCGCTACTCGAGGCAAAGCCCGAAACAGCGAGCAGCAGGGCGATGACAACAAAAATGATGATGTTGTAGGCAGAAAATGGCTGTATGGTTACAGCACTGAGCAATAGCGGAATGTCCATATCTTTGCGTAAAAAATGGGGGTGAAAACGCTCTGTTTTCACCCCGCAAAGTTACAGATTTTTGTTGAATAGCAAAAATTTAGAACGGCAGGTCGTCGGCGGGCGCATCGGCGGCAACACCGTCGAACGGTGTGGCCGTTACGGCTGGCTCTTGCGCTACAGCAGGCTGCTCGGCGTGTGGGCGGTTTTCGCCCGCTTGGCTGTCGGGACGGCGACCAAGCAGTTGCAGCGAGTCGGCGTAAATTTCGGTGATATAGCGTTTGTTGCCCGACTTGTCGTCGTACGAACGCGTCTTAATTTTGCCTTCGATAAAGAGTTGGCTGCCTTTTTTGACATACTTTTCGACAAATTCAGCGGTGCCGCGCCAAGCCACAATGTTGTGCCATTCGGTGCGGTCGGGCACTTCGGTGCCGTTGTTCATCTTGTAGCCTTTTTCGGTTGTAGCGAGCGGGAAATTAGCCACTGCCACATTTCTTTCCAAATAGCGTACTTCGGGGTCCTTGCCCACATTGCCTACGAGAATTACTTTGTTAACTGACATAGTGTTGTAAAAATTTAGTGTGATAATTGTCCGCCAAAGATAGGAGTTATTTTTCGGTCGACAAAATTTTTTGCCTAAAAAAATGTGAAAAAATCTATTGTGCAGCAAAAAAAGTGGAGATTGCTTGTGTGTGCAACCTCCCCTATTCGCTTTCCCAGTCGGTGTTTGCGGCTATTCGCAGATGACGAGGTAGTAATTTTTTTTGCCTTTCTGAAAAATGATGTATTTGCCATCGATGAGTGCGTCGGCAGTGATGGGCGTTTCGATGTCGGTCAGTTTCTCTTTGTTCATGCTGAATCCGTTGGCTTGCATCATTTTGCGGGCTTCGCCTTTCGATGGGAAAATCTGCGTTTTTTCGGCCAGCAAGTCGAGTGGGCGTATGCCTGCTTCGAGTTCCGATTTGGCAATGGTAAATTGCGGCACGCCTTCGAACACAGCCAACAGCGTGGCTTCGTCGGTGCGGCGCAGTGTGTCGGCGGTGGCGTTGCCAAAAAGTATGTTCGACGCTTCGACAGCGGCTTGGTATTCGGCTTCGCCGTGTACGAGTGTGGTAACCTCTTGTGCCAGCCGTTTTTGCAACAGTCGCAAGTGCGGCGCAGTAGCGTGTTCGGCTTCGAGGGCGGCACATTCGTCGCGTTCGATACCAGTAAAAATTTTGATATAGCGTGCGGCATCTGCGTCGCTCACATTCAGCCAGAATTGGTAGAAATGGTAGGGCGAAGTGCGTTTCGGGTCGAGCCACACATTGCCGCTTTCGGTTTTGCCAAATTTGTTGCCATCGGCTTTGGTGATGAGCGGGCAGGTGAGTCCAAAGGCTTCGTTTTCGATGCCGAGCGTGCGGCGAATCAACTCTGTTCCCGTGGTGATGTTGCCCCACTGGTCGTTGCCGCCCATCTGCAGTTTGCAGTTTTTGGTCTGATAGAGGTGCAAAAAGTCGTAGCCTTGCAGCAGTTGGTAGGTAAATTCGGTGAACGACAGGCCGTCGCGTGCTTCGCCGTTCAAGCGTTTCTGCACGCTCTCTTTGGCCATCATATAGTTCACGGTGATGTGTTTGCCCACCTCGCGCGCAAAGTCGAGAAAGGTAAAATCTTTCATCCAGTCGTAGTTGTTCACCATTTCGGCGGCGTTGGGCAGTTTTTTGTCGAAATCGAGAAATTTGGCGACTTGCGCTTTGATGCACTCTTGGTTGTGGTAGAGCGTTTCGGCGTTCAACAGGTTGCGTTCTTGACTTTTGCCGCTGGGGTCGCCAATCATGCCTGTGGCGCCGCCCACCAAAATAATCGGTTTGTGACCGCAGCGTTGGAAGTGGCGCAACATCATAATGCCGCACAGATGCCCGATATGCAGACTATCGGCCGTCGGGTCGGTGCCGAGATAAGCGGTTACAGTCTCTTTGGCCAGCAACTCTTCGGTGCCAGGCATTATCTGCGCCAACATACCGCGCCATTTCAGTTCCTCGATAAAATTCATAATGAAAACATTTTTTTCGGCCTGCAAAGGTACGAAATTAGTGTGAAAGAGAGAAAGTTTCTTTTTGTTGAAGCGTTGAAGCGGTTATTATTTCTAGATTTCTAGATTTCTAATTTCTAGATTTCTAGTTTTCGCGACCAACAACGCCGCAATTATTATTCATTATTCATTGTTCATTATTTATTGCCTTGCTCGTGGCCCCCTTTCCCGTTTCCCCCGAAGGGGGA
>CAVGYO010000161.1:0-4265 GCA_963633255.1 Erysipelotrichaceae bacterium | reverse complement strand
TTTCTCGCTGCCTTCTCGCTGTCGGCGCAGGGCGAACCCCGTTTGGTGGTGGTGGTGGCTATCGATGGGCTGCAACCAAACCATCTTGCGGCACTCTCGCACAAGTTCGACAAAGGCGGCTTGCGCCTGCTCGACGAGGGACTTGCGCTGCCCACTGCCTATTGCAACTATCTCAATGGCGGCTCGGCGGCCGACTACGCCTCGCTGATGACGGGCAGTGTGCCGTTCTATCACGGCATTATCGGTGCGCAGCGTTACGATGTGGTGGAGGACGACCTCGTGCCGATTTTTCACGATGGTCGATTCCATGGCATCAATAGCAATTTGAGCCTCTCGCCGCGACAGATGGCGACTACCACGCTGCCCGATGTTATCAAACTTTCCGACGATGGCTGCCGCTCGTATGCCATTGCGCTCGATGCCGACCACGCACTCGCTTTTGGGGCGCATACGGCCGATGCCGCCGTCTGGCTCGACGACGAGACAGGCCGTCTTGCCACCACCGATTTCTATGGGCGCGGACTGCCAGCGTGGGCGGCCAAAGTGAACCAAAGCCACGCCATCGACAACTATCTGCTCTACGAGTGGCGACCGCTCTACGACATTGGCACCTACCGCAATGCGCCGCTATCGGCCGACAAACAACTCTTTGCCAAACCCGATGCCAGCCAAACGCTTGCCAATCAGGTTTATCAGTTCAAACATTCGCCATTTGTCAATACACTGATGAAAGATTTGGCGATTCGCGCCTTGCGCGACGAAAAACTGGGACTCGATTCGCGGCTCGATTTTCTGATGGTGGAATTTTCGGTAACACTGCCAAACGAGCAGGGGAGTGCCTTTCTATCGGCCGAAAAGGAGGACATCTATCTGCGGCTCGACAAGGACTTGCGGCTCTTTCTCGATGCTATCGATTTGAGCGTCGGACTCGACAATACGCTGATTCTTTTTGTGGGCGGCAGCCACGAAAACGATGCGCTGCGCCGCCTATCGAAAGCACAAGTGCAGAACGGCCAGTTCAACGCACGGCGCGCCATGGCACTGCTCAATTCGTACCTGATGGCTATCTACGGACAAGGCCGCTATGTGAGCGGTTACGCCGCCCGCAACATCTATCTGAACAAAACTTTTATCGACAAACAAAAAATCGACCGCAACGAACTAGAACGCCATGTGGCACAGTTTATGACCGAATTTCAGGGCGTTCACAATGCCTACACTTCGGACGAAATAAAGCACGCATCTACTTGCAGCACCGACGAACTCGCCAAAATCCGCAACAGCGCATTCAAAAACGCTTGCGGCGATGTGGTGTTTACGCTTCTGCCCGGCTGGGTCGAGGTGAACGACCGCAACGAACCCATCGGTGTGTCGAGTCGGCAGAGTGTAACGCTTCCCATCTACATTGTGGGCGGCGGCGTGCCGAAAAAAACTGTTGCCAACGCCTTGGTGGTCGATATTGTCCCAACCGTCTGCAACCTGCTGCAACTGCCGCTACCCAACGGCTGCACAGGTCGCCCCTTGGTCTATTGATTTGGCACACAAAAAACGGCAGATTTTTCGTCTGCCGTTCTCTTTTCGTCGATTTGCATTACATACCAGCCAGCCGCCGCAGGTCGTCTATCTGCGCATTCCACAGGCGTATGGCATCGTCGATATCGTCCTCTTCGGCAAAATCGGTGATGGTGAGTACCACATCGCGCGTCAGTTCCACGCGGTGCATCGCAAACTCGAAATAGGTGTTTGTAGGCTCGCCTTCCCAGCGAAAACGCACCGACTCTTCGTCGGCACGGCGAAGCAGACGCGCGCGCTGCTCGTGATTTTTCCAAACGAAAGTGAATTCCTTGCCGTCCTGTTCTACCTTGTCGGCAAACCAACTGCCAAGCCCGTCGGCGGTGGCAACACATCGCCACAAAATGGCTGGCGAAACCTTGTCGAAAACATATTCTATCGTGTATCTCTTCATGCCTCCTCCGTTGCTTTTACACAAGACACTCCTTGTCGAATGCAAGCGGCATCAGGTCGCGCACGCTTTTTAGTTTGTAAATATATTTTGCACCATAGAGCAGCACGGCAATGTCTTGCCCGTAGCGCACTTCGCTGTCGATGAGTACTTGGCGGCACGCACCGCACGGCGTGATGGGGTCGGGCAGAAACTCGCCGCCAGCAAAAGTGGCAATGGCCAATGTTTTTGGAGCAACATCGGGATAGCGCGAGTTGGCGTAGAACATGGTTACACGCTCGGCGCACAAACCCGACGGATAGGCCGAGTTTTCTTGGTTCGAACCTTGTATGGTTTCGCCGTTGGCCAACAGCAACGCTGCGCCCACATTGAATTTGGAGTAGGGTGTGTACGACCGTTTTGTGGCCTCTTTTGCCGCATCAACTACCATGCGGTCCGATTCGCAGAGTTCCTCATAGTTCAGAACTTCTACATCGATTTCGATTTTTTTTGTTCGCATTTTTCTCGTGTTTTTCTGGTTAAGTTTGCAAATATACAAAAAAAGATTTGAATCCACCGCATTTTTACCCCAATTTCTGCACGATTTGGTCTGTAAGCATAAAAATCATACCTTTGTCGCACAAAAAAAAGCCCCTTTTCACAAAGAGACTTTTCCACAATAATTTTTCAGTATTAGGTTTTTAAGGTAAAAAAGATTTGGTCTTGGATCTTCTTACACTGCAAAGGTACGACCTTTTGCACACGCTTTCAAAAAAAAAGTTATGCTTTACAACATAATTTCTAAAATTTGAAACTATTTTAATAAACAAAGGCTTTTTTATCGCCAAAAATCTTTGTAAGTGTTTGAACAACTGAATTTTAACTAACTATCAAATCGTAAATTTCGCACACCAATTGTGCAACAAAACCTTAACTAATACGCAATGAAAAGAGTACTTTTTACGAAAAAAAGCGTTTTTTTGCTTTTTTGCCTCTCGCCATTTTTTCTTACAGCGCAGAATTTTCAGGTGCATTACGACTTTGGAGCGGGGCGCAACTATGTTACCACTACCTTCGAAATGTTTAAGCCCGACAAGATAGGCAACACCTATATTTTTGTCGATATCGACTACAATTTCAAGGCGAAAACATCGGTTACAAACGGCACATACAGCAATCCCGGGCTGGCCTATACCGAGGTGGCGCGCTGTTTTTCGCTCTCTAAAAAGGTGCCGATAAGCGTGCAGTTGGAGTACAACGGCGGACTTTTTGTGGTCGATAGCAGCGGTTTGAGCATCAACAACGCCTTTTTGGTGGGCTTCGACTACTTTCTGCACAGCGAGGACTACACGCGCACTTACAATCTGAAAGCACTCTACAAATACATCATGGGCAAAGAGCCTGCCTCGTTCCAACTGACGGCAGTTTGGAGCATCAGTTGGTGGAAAAATCGCTTTACATTCGCTGGTTTCGCCGATTTTTGGTACGAGCGCAACACCAATATCTACGACGCGCGCGCGCACCTGCTCGACACGCCCAGCAAGTCGCGGTTTGTGTTCATCACCGAGCCGCAAATTTGGTGGAATATCCGTCCGTGCATCGCCATCGGCTCCGAAGTAGAGATGAGCGTAAACTTCAGTTCGGTCAAAGGTTTCAAGTGTTGCCCAACCATTGCCGCCAAATACACTTTCTGATTGGTATATGATTATGGGAGTATGTTCATTCAATGTAGCGTACAATTCTCACAAACCAACGCAAGAAAATTGCGGCGGCAAAAAATAGTAGTACAAGAATAATTATCCACATCATAGCACCACAAAGGTAACGCGTTTTTTTTCTATCGCCAAAATAATTTGGCTTCAGTTGGTGGTTCTTTCTCAAATTTAGTACTGATAGTCAGACTTTTGCGCTTTTTTTTCAAAAAAACGACAAAAAAGTTTGTCAAATCGAATAAATGTTGTACCTTTGCACCGCTTTTGAGAGCAAACTATCGATGGTGCGGTAGTTCAGTTGGTTAGAATATCGGCCTGTCACGCCGGGGGTCGCGGGTTCGAGTCCCGTCCGCACCGCAGAAATCGCTTACAACTTGTAGGCGATTTTTGTTTTTTTGAGCCGAAAAATTCTAATTTCAAATTTCATTTGATTTTTGCTCCGCTCGGCATAGTTCAAACAAGTTTGACTCTGCTCTCGCTAATCGCAAAAATTCTAATTTCTGGTTGATCGGTTGATTGGTTGATTGGTTGATCGGTTGATTGGTTGATTATTGTGCAAATAATTTTGGACACCACAATCTTCAAATCTTCAAATTTTCAAATTTTCAAAT
>CAVGYO010000160.1:0-4277 GCA_963633255.1 Erysipelotrichaceae bacterium | reverse complement strand
AAAGTGCGAATGTAGGGGCGCGGCATGCCACGCCCGAGCAGACCAACAAACAAAATCTCACCGAACCAACACCAATGCAATTCTGTCCCTCTGCTTGAAGCGGAGCGAAAAGATAGGGGGACGAGGAGCAATAGCGACGGAGGGGGTTGAGAACAATTAACAATTAAGAATGAATAATAGACAAGATTCATTTGAAAATTTGAAGATTGTCGGTGTCCAAAATCATTTGCACAATAATCAACCAATCAACCGATCAACCGATCAACCAATCAACCAGAAATCTAGAAATCAAAAACCAATCAACCCAATTTTATGGACGAAAAGAAAAACCAACTCGAAATTGCGCTGACGCCCGAAGTGGCGGAGGGCATCTACTCCAATTTGGCGATTATCTCGCATTCCAATTCGGAGTTTATCATCGACTTTGTGCGCATCATGCCAAACACGCCCAAAGCCAATGTCAAATCGCGCATCATACTCACGCCCGAACACGCCAAGCGCCTGCTTGGTGCGCTGCAGGAGAACATTGCAAAATACGAAAAGCAGCACGGCGCAATAAAGACCGACAACGGCGGCACATTCGTTCCGCCACTGCCAATGTTTGGCGGCGGACAAGCCTGATTTTAGCCACTCGGCGAGCATGAAACAGACCGTTGCGGCATATATGCGTGCGCAAAAAATGCCTGCGCCACCAGCCAAAATTCTCGTTGCAGTGAGTGGCGGCATCGATTCGGTGGTACTGCTCGATGTGCTTGTAAGGCTTGGCTTTCGGTGCGTTGTGGCGCACTGCAATTTCCACCTGCGTGGCGACGACTCCGACGGCGATGCGCAGTTTGTCGAGGCATTGGCGCAAAAATACGAAATTCCGCTGCGGCGCACCGATTTCGACACGAAAAAAGTGGCGGCACAACGCAAAATCTCTATCGAGATGGCCGCGCGCGACCTGCGCTACACATGGTTCGAACAGGTGCGCCAAGAGGAGCAGTGCGCAGCCATAGCCATAGCGCACAACGCCAACGACAGTGCCGAAACCATACTGCTCAACATGGCGCGTGGCACCGGCATCGACGGACTGCGGGGCATTCCAGCGGTGAACGGCGATATTGTGCGCCCGTTGCTCTGCGTTTCGCGCGAAACCATCGAAAAATATGCCGAACGACACGCATTGCAGCACCGTTTCGACGCAACGAACGACGACACCAAAATTCGCCGCAACTTTGTGCGCCACAAACTGATGCCGCTGTTCGAGCAGATAAATCCAGCCTTTGTGGCAACCATGCGCAGCAACGCCCAAAACATAGTCGATGTGGCAACCATCTACCACGAACACATTGCGCAAGTGGGGCGCGAAATATGCCAAACCGACCAAAACGGTTGCATCGAGATAGACACAGCACAACTGCTCCGCCAGTCGGCACCGCGCACCATTTTGTTCGAACTGCTGAAGCCGTTCCAAGTCAAAAGCGACATGGCCGACGCCATTTTCGACAGCCTCGGGCGTATCAGCGGCAAAACATTCAACACACAGAGCCATCGGCTGCTCGTCAATCGCGGAAAAATTGTCATCGCTGCGCAAGGGCGTGCCAGCACCTCCGTTTATCAAATTCAGCGCAACAAAGCCGAGATAACATCGCCCATTCACCTGAAAATCGACCATTTCGACTACACGCTGCCACGCCTCGACGATAGTCCCAATATCGCCTATTTCGATGCCGACAAGGTGAAATTTCCGCTCACACTGCGCCGTTGGCAGACGGGCGACTCGTTCTTCCCATTTGGCATGATGGGACGCAAAAAGGTGAGCGACCTATTTGTCGATTGCAAACTCAGCCGTTTCGACAAAGAAAACGCGTGGATTTTGACCTCGGACAGCAAGATAATTTGGGTAGTCGGACTGCGCATCGACAACCGTTTTTGTCTGACAAAATCGACAAAAAAGACATTAAAACTGACATACTGCCGATAAAACCGCGCCGTTTTTCTAAAAAATGCGTACCTTTGTCGTTCCTAAAACCATGAACGATATGAAACACTATGTCATCACACTCGTTGCGGGCCTGTTTGGGGTCGCTGGTGCGCTGTTTTTGTGCAGTTGCGGCACGCAAAAATCCGCCAACAACGCCACACGCCACACTTCCATCGTAGGCGAACTGCCCGAAGGCATCGATTTTTCGAACTCGTTTCGTATGTTTTGGGACGCTCTGGTGCAAGACACCAAGCATGTGCGTTCGCTCGACAAGTACAAGCCGTCGGACAAACTGCTCGAAAACGCCGCCGTATCGGAATACGAAGGTGCGTATGTCGTTTCGGGCTTTCTGACCACCGACAACACCTTCGACGAAGCCGCTTTTGCGGCACTTGGCGGCACACTCAACCGCATCGACAGCACCACAGCGACTTTCAAAATGCCGCTAAAACGCCTGCCCGAAATGTGGCAAGTGCGCGGCATTGTGTCGGTAGAAGCAGCGCAAAAAGTCTATCTGCGCAGACATTGAAACAGACCTAAAATCAATACACAATGAAAAAAATCAATCTTACGGCAACACTGCTTTGCTTCGCAATTCTGGCGTTTGCCCAAACAGCGAAACTCTCGAACTATTCGCGCGCATTTATCGATGCGAACCAGACGGCAAAAACCGCCGAACAGCGCACCAACTTGCGCAAAAACTTTGCGCTGAAAGTGGCAGAAAACGAACAGGAATATGTTTCGGCTTTTGTGCATTTCTACAGCGACGATGCCGACAAATCGGTAATTGAGGAGTATGGCGCACTGATAAACAACGACTTCGGCGATTTTGTAACTGCGCAAATTCCAGTGGAAAACCTCGAAGCACTGTCGCAAGACGAAAACATAAAATTGGTGGAAATCGGCACGCCTGTGCAGAAAAAGATGAACAATGCGCGCACCGCCGCCAATGTGGACAAGGTGCAGGCAGGCACAGACCTCTCGCAGCCATTTTTGGGCACTGGTGTCATTGTGGGCGTGGTCGATGCTGGATTCCAGTACAACCACATCAACTTCTACGATGCCAACAACTCGTCGGAGCTGCGTGTAAAACGCGTGTTGCGGCAAGCCAATTCGGGTAGAGCAAGCGGCTATAAGACAAGAAAGGAATATACAACACAATCGGCCATAGAATCGGCCAAATACGACGATTCGTCGGATACCGAAGGACACGCCACGCATGTAACAGGCATTGCGGCAGGCAGTTACAGCAGCAACGACTACCACGGTGTGGCCACAGATGCCGACATTGTGATGGTAAGTTACGGCAGTGGAAATACCGATATCGCCGATGGCGTCAAATACATATTCGACTACGCTACCGAAGTGGGCAAACCTGCCGTGGTAAACTTGAGCCTTGGCTCGCACACAGGTCCACACGATGGCACCTCCACATTCGATCGCACGCTCGATGCCATGGTGGGCGCAGGGCGCATTGTCTGCGGTGCGGCAGGCAACGAAGGTGACAACAATCTCTACCTCGAGCAAACACTTACAGCCGAGACTACCACCACGCAAGCATTAACACTTGTTCACAACTATTCGTATGGAGAAAGTTACTATCTGCCCGAAATCGACATTTGGGGTGAAGCCAACAAAGACTACTCCATTCAAATAGTTATTACAAAGAACGGTAGCGATGTGTGGACGAGTGATATTTTTGCTGCAAACACGACAAAAAGTAAAAGTTATAGTTCGTTCACTGGAGCATCGGGCGGGTTGGTAGTATATTCGAGCAAAAATAGCGTGAACCAAAAAGGAAATGTATCTATCTATTACGATTCTTACGATGGCTTTACACTCAAAAGTGGATACACGCTCAATGTGCGTTTCATCGGGACAGACGACTGCACTGTGCAAGCGTGGGCCGACGGCTATGAATCTTATTGGAAAAATGGTAGCACTTCGCACACCGTCGGCGAAATTGGCGGCACAGCCAATGGCATTATCAGCGTAGGGGCGTGGACTTCCTGTACTAACTACTATTCACACGGTAAAACAAAGGACGCGATTGCCCCATTCTCGAGTCTTGGTCCCACAGCCGATGGACGCTTAAAACCCGAAATCACTGCACCAGGCGATGTTATCATGTCGTCGATTCCCGATTTGAGCGGCGTAACCGAGAATGCTTATGGCAAAAAGTCGAAAACCGTTAATAGCACCACCTACTATTGGGCTTATATGAGCGGCACTTCGATGGCAACGCCGTTTGTTACTGGCGTGGTGGCTACTTGGCTGCAAGCCAACCCAACACTTACACCCGAGCAGATTA
>CAVGYO010000159.1:0-4291 GCA_963633255.1 Erysipelotrichaceae bacterium | reverse complement strand
ACGCCTTCGTTTAATTATGAGTTATGAATTTAGAATTAAGAATTTTCGCGTTCCGCAACGCCTCAATCTTCAAATCTTCAAATTTTCAAATAATTATCAATTGTCTTGCTACTTGCTACTAATTGTCAATTATCAATTATCAATTGTCAATTGTCAATTAAAAAGTCTATGCTCTATCTTCTATGTTCTTAAAATCTTTCTTGCTACTTGTATCTTGCTACTTGCTACTAATTGTCTGCGTCTCTGCCGCATCACTCCTCACTCCTAATTCCTAACTCCTCACTCAAGAACACTTCTCACTAAAAAAACTATTCTATCGTTTTCAGCACGCTTTCGTTCACCACAATCGGGTATTTGGCGCGCAAGGTCTCAATCCAGCGGCGTTCGAGTTCGTTTTGGTAGTCGGCAGTAACTGCGCCACGCACATCGGTGTAGGCTTCGGGGCCTTTTTTCAGCATTTTGCCCACAACAAAAACCACTGGAAGTTCCGTATTTTCGGCCACTTCGGCTGTTTTATCCTTGAATGCCAACTTATCGACCACTGGATTGTCGCCTTTTTTCCAGAGCCCAGCAGTAGTTTTGACAAATACCACGCTGTCGTTGTTGATGCGTGTGTCCAAGTACGAATTTACCGAGTCGGACGGCAGTTTTGCAATCAGTTTTTTCACGGTTTTGGCGGTGGCAGCGTCTTTGCAATAGACAATGCGCCCTTTGTAGTGCGGCGTATTCCATGCGTAGTTCGCTTTGTTGGCGGCAAAATAGTTTTTCAGCCCTTCGGTGTCTTTGGCGGCCTTGTCCCACACCTCGGTATTGCTGATGTCGAACAGCAAAATGCCGTCGTGGTATTCTTGCATCAGATAGCGGAATTCGGGATACTTGGCTTCGAGTTGCGTCTCTTCGTACGACAAAATCTGCTCGGCGACAAACTCTTTTGTCCGCTCGTCGAACATGGCGAGCGATGGTGCGCCGTCGTTGCTTGTGATGCCGAGAACGAACACCAAATCGCGCTGTGTCAGTGCTATGTCGGCAAAGGTTGCCAGCGTGTCGGTCAGTTCATCGACCGCTGCAAAATAGGTCGAATCGACGGTTGGGTGCTGGCGCAAAAATGCCACAACGCCGTCCATCGCGCCCGCTTTTTCCTGATAGTTGTACTCTGTTTTCAGCCTATCGACCAGCACATTACGACCGAGTTGCGCCCGTTCGTCGCGCTGCATTTGGCGCAGCAGTTCGGGGCGTTTCTGTTCGTACGAATCCAAGCCGCGCTTGCCTTCGAGTTTGATGATGTGCCAGCCAAACGGCGAGCGCACTGGTTCGCTCACATCGCCGACATTTTCTAGGGCAAAAGCCGCCTGTTCGAACTCGCGCACCATGCGTCCCACGCCAAACCACGACAGTTCGCCGCCACGCACCGCCGTTCCGCGGTCGTCCGACACCTCTTTGGCCACAGCGGCAAACTCTTCACCGTTTTTGATGCGCTCGGCAACCGCCAAAATTTCGTCGTGCGCAGCCTGCCAATCGGCTTCGGGAGCATCGCGTTTCACCATTTTCATGATGTGCGACACATGCACCTGTCCCACCGCTGGACGGTGGCTATGCACTTTTATCACATGGTAGCCGTAGAAAGTGCGCACTGGTGCCGAGATTTCGCCATCGGCCAGCGTGTACATCGCTTTTTCGAACGGATAGACCAGCATACCGCCCGTGAAAAATCCGAGATAGCCGCGGTTGTTTTTCACCGATGGGTCGTCCGACAGTTCGAGCGCCACCGTGCCAAACTCCTCTTTGTCCAAGCGTTGGCGCGCTTTCATCGCCTTTTGGTAGGCGGCAAGCGTGTCGGCAGGCGTGGCATTGTCGGGCAGTTTCACCAAAATATGGCTCACCTCCACATCTTGTTTCAGATGTTCGTAGGCCTCTTGGCACAATTTTTCCTCCATCGAGAGGTCGGTGAGATAGGGTTTGGCCAACTGGGCGCGGTAGCCACGCAGTTCGTTCACAAACGATGGCAGCGTGTCCAGCCCAAGATGCTCGGCCTCAATCACTTTCAGTTTGAAATTTTTGAACAGTTCGAGGTATTCGGTCAACGATTTTTTGTCGATTACATTGTTCGTGTTGTTCTTGTTGTAGATGTATTCGAACTCCTCTTTGGTAATGTCGTTACCGTCGATGGTCATCAACACCTCGTCGTTTGCAAAAAGCGTGGTGCAGCACAGCAGCGCACCAATGGCGGCAAAACATGATAATTTTTTCATTGTTGTTCTCTTTTTTATGGGTTTTTCGATTAATTTTCGTGAATCAGATTTTTGCCCGTCATGTCGGCTGGTTGCGCTATGCCCATGATGTGCAGAATCGATGGTGCGACATCGGCCAAAATGCCGTTTTCGACTGTAACATTCTGTTTTTCAGACACATACACAAACGGCACAGGATTGAGCGAATGTGCTGTGTTTGGCGTGCCATCGGCGTTGAGTGCGTGGTCGCAGTTGCCGTGGTCGGCAATGATAACGACCTCGTAGCCGTTGCGTTTGGCGGTTTCTACCACACTTTCCACACATTTGTCGATGGTTACCACGGCCTTTTCGATGGCTTCGTACACGCCCGTATGCCCCACCATATCGCCATTGGCAAAATTGATGACCACAAAATCGAACTTCTGTTTGTCCAATTCGGCATTCAGCGCAGCCGCCACCTCGTAGGCACTCATTTCGGGTTTCAAATCGTAGGTTGCCACCTTGGGCGACGGAATCAAAATGCGCTCTTCGCCTGCAAATGGCTGCTCGCGACCGCCGTTGAAGAAGAAAGTTACATGCGCATATTTTTCGGTTTCGGCTATGTGCAACTGCTTTTTGCCGATTTTCGACAGCGTTTCGCCCAGCGTATCGACCACATTTTCTTTGTCGAAAAGAATGTGCAGCCCCGTGAACGACGCGTCGTAAGGCGTCATGCAGAAATAGTGCAGCGGCAGCGTGTGCATACCCTCTTCGGGCATATCTTTTTGCGTCAGCGCAATGGTCAACTCTTTGGCGCGGTCGTTGCGGAAGTTGAAAAAGATGACCACATCGTCGGGCTCGATAACCGCCAGCGGCTTGCCAGCAGCATCGACATGCACAATCGGTTTGATAAATTCGTCGGTTACGCCCTCGTCGTACGATTTCTGCACGGCGGCAGGCATATCGGTGGCTTTTTCGCCCACGCCCGACACCAACAAATCGTAGGCCTCTTTCACACGATTCCAGCGTTTGTCGCGGTCCATAGCGTAGTAACGCCCCACAATCGAGGCGATTTTTCCGCCCGTCGTGGCCAAGTGTTTTTCCAAATCTTCGATAAAGCCTTTGCCCGAATGTGGATCGGTGTCGCGACCGTCCATAAAGCAGTGTACAAACGCCTTATCGATGCCGTAGTGGTGGGCGATTTCGGTCAGTTTCAGCAGGTGGTCGAACGAACTATGCACGCCGCCATTGCTCACCAACCCCATGAAGTGAATTTTCACGCCGTGCTGCGCCGCATACTCGTAAGCGCGCACAATTTCGGGGTTTTTCAAGATAGAATTATCGCGGCAGGCGCGGTTGATTTTCACCAAATCTTGATAGACGACGCGCCCTGCGCCGATATTGAGGTGTCCCACTTCGGAGTTGCCCATCTGCCCATCGGGCAAGCCCACATTTTCGCCCGACGCCTGCAGTTGCGAGTGCGGATAAGTGGCGTTCAGGCCGTCCCAATAGGGCGTAGGCATCTGGCTGATAACATCGTCTTTTTTGCCATCGCCGATGCCCCAACCGTCGAGAATCATCAAAAGTGCTTTTTGGTTTGTCATAATTTTATGTTTTTTTTTGATTTTATACCTTTCAAAAGTCGTGCCGAAACAGTCTATTCCAATCTGCAAAGATACAAAAATAGTTTGAAAGTAAGAAAGTTTTCTGTTTAATTGTTGAAGCGTTGAAGCGTTGAATTGTTGAATCGATTCTAATTTCTGGTTATTTGGTGAGTTGGTTAATCCGACGATTTGAAATCTGAATTTTTGCGATTAGCGAGAGCAGAGTCAAACTTGTTTGAACTATGCCGAGCGTAGCAAAAATGCGCGAAGCGAAATTAGAAATCTAGAAATAATAATTGCTTCAACAGTTAAACTCTTCAACTTTTCAACAACCAATCAACCGATCAACCAATCAACCGATCAACCAAAAATCAATTCAATGATTCAATGATTATACGCAGCATACCACGCTTTTTTTGGGGGGTGACAGTTGGTCAAGCAAATTTGCGGCGGCGAACCTGTCGAACTGCAAATCTTCGA
>CAVGYO010000158.1:0-4324 GCA_963633255.1 Erysipelotrichaceae bacterium | reverse complement strand
AGAGCCAAACTTGTTTGAGCTATGCCGAGCGTAGCAAAAATGCGTGAAACGAAATAAAAAAAATGAATCGCTTTCTGTTTTTTCCGAGGGGACAGCAAATTGGCATCATCGTGTTGTTGGTGCTGATAGTGGCGGTGGTAACAATCGATGTGTTGCTGCCACGCTTGGTGCCGTCGTCGAGCCACGACAGCGAGAGCGATTCGGCGTTTGTGGCGCAGGTAGCCGCCTTCGAGCAGTCGTTGCGCGACAAGCCAAAACCTGTTTGGCAATCGCCATTCGAAGCGCAGCACAGAGATCCAAAACAGACCGATTTCGACACACCCACACGCCTCACGCCGTTCGATTTCGACCCCAACACGCTCGATTCGACCGAATTTGTGCGCATGGGTTTCAAGCCGTACGATGTGCGACGCATCATGTCGTTCAGGCGTAAGGCGAAACTGTTTCGCACAGCGGAATTTTTTGTAGAGTTTTGCCGCCTCGAACCCGAAGAGGCCGAAAAACTGTTGCCTTATGTGCATATTGCAGCAGCCGAAACGGCAAAAAGCGACACCACTGCGCAGCAAAAACCACGCAAAGCGTATGTCGACATGGAATTGAACGCCGCCGACACCGCCGAACTGCAACGCCTGCCAGGCATTGGCAGCGGTCGCGCCAAGCAGATAGTGGCCTACCGCAACAAACTCGGTGGCTTTGCCAATGTTGGGCAGTTGCTCGAAATCAACAACTTTCCGCAAGATGTGTTCGATAAAATTGCGCCATATCTATCTGTAAATCAGAATCTTATCAAGAAAATTCAGATAAACAAAGCCAGCGTCGAGCGGTTGAAAGCACACCCATATCTCAATTTTTACCAAGCCAAAGCCATCTACGAATTGCGCCGCACAAAAGGCACGCTACACAGCATCGACGAACTGAAAACGCTGAACGACCGAAAAGAGTTCGACGGCTACAACTTCGACCGACTTGCGCCCTATCTCGATTTCAGCGAAATAAAATATGACTACAAACGAAAATAAACACACCGTTTATCCGTTAGAATAATAGATGAAAAACCGTCTGTACATACTCGCTCTCTGTTGCGTTTGCACTTTGGTGGCCGCTGCACAAGCGGGTCGCGACACCTACCAATTTCTCAATTTGCCAACATCGGCACGGTTGGCGGCTTTTGGCGGTGCCAATGTGTCGATAAACGATAGCGACCTGAATTTGGCGTTCCAAAACCCAGCACTGATGAACAGCAGCACGCACAATGTGCTGACTTTCAACTATATGTACTACATTTCGGACATCAATCTGGCATCGGTAGCCTACGGACGCTCGTTTGGCAAAGACAACCACATGCTGTTCGGCATACAGTATATCGACTACGGCAAATTTACCGAAACCAGCGCCACCGACCAAACACTCGGCACATTTACGGCCAAAGATTTTGCCCTCTATGTGGGCTACGCACGCACGCTGCCGCTCGGATTCACCGTGGCTGCCACCTGCAAACCCATCTATTCGGTTTACGAACGCTACCAAAGTTTCGGCGTGGCGTTCGACATTGGTGCGCACTACCAAAACGATTCGCTCGGGCTCTCGCTCGGTCTTACGCTGCGCAACGCAGGCTGGCAATTTACAGGCTACTACTCTATCGATGGCAAGCAACACCGCGAAACCTTGCCGCTCGACCTCGAACTCGGCATCTCCGAACGGTTCAAACATGCGCCCATACGCCTGTCGCTCACCATTCACAATATGCAACGCTGGAATCTTGGCTACGAACGCGCCAGCAAAGTGCTCGAAACCGAAAGCACCACCGACGATGTGAAATGGTACGATATGATGTTTCGCCACACCATTTGGAGCCTCGAAATTCTGCCCACAAAAAACCTCCACTTTGCAGTGAGTTACAACCACCGCCGCCGTGCCGAAATGAAAACCAAAGATTGGAAAACGGCTGCAGGATTTGCCTTCGGAGCGGGTATCAAAATAAAAATGTTCAGTGTCGGATTTTCGCTGGTGCCATACCAAGTGGGCAATCTCTCGTACCACGCCACATTGAGTGTCGATCTGGCGGAATTTGGCGCAAAATAAAACAGATATGAAACGGATAATTGTGGCAATAGACGGCTACTCGTCGTGCGGCAAAAGCACCATGGCCAAAGCCTTGGCGCGGCGTGTAGGCTATGTCTATGTCGATACGGGTGCCATGTACCGCGCGGTGTCGCTCTATGCGCTGCGCCACGGCATTATCACTGCCGATAGCATCGACGAACAACGGTTGCAACAGGTCATTGGCAACATCGAAATCTCTTTCCGCACCAACGCCGATGGCAAGCAAGAGACCTACCTGAACGGCGAAAATGTGGAGCAGACCATTCGCACGCTCGAAGTGGCCAATGGCGCAAGTCGTGTAAGCACCATCGGTTTTGTGCGCCGCGAACTCGTGCGCCAGCAACAGCGCATGGGAGCGCAAAAAGGCATTGTGATGGACGGTCGCGACATCGGCACAGTGGTTTTTCCCGATGCCGAACTGAAACTATTTCTCACCGCCTCGCCCGAAGTGCGCGCCCAACGCCGCTACGACGAGATGTGTGCCAAAGGCGAAACCGCCGACTATGCCCAAGTGCTTGCCAATGTAAAAGAGCGCGACTACCGCGACACACACCGCGCCGAAAGTCCGCTGCACCAAGCCCCCGACGCCATTCTCATCGACAACTCGCACATGACTCCCACCGAACAAAACGCCCTACTACAACGCCTCTTCGACGAGCGCACACGGTAGATTTTGAGCCCATAGACTTTTTAATTGACAATTGACAATTGATAATTATTTGAAAATTTGAAGATTTGAAAATTGCGGCGTTTCGGAGCGCAAAAATTCATAATTCTAAATTCTTAACTCATAATTAAACGAAGGCTTTTCCCTACAAGTCTATGCTCTATATTCTCTCTCCTATTATTCATTATTCATTGTTCATTATTCATTAAAAGTAGAGCCGCCACACTGTGACGGCTCTACTTTTATCATTTTTCTTGCTACTATTTAAGAACAGGGCGAACGGATTGTCCAAAGTCGCGGTAGTTGCCGCCCCTGTCCACATCGCCCGAGCGGAAGTACGCGCCCCACGCATAGCTCGGGCTGTCCGTGTAGAGCGAACCCGACCAGTAGTAGCCGTAGCTGCCCGCGTAGTACAGGCCGTCGTAGTAGCGACAGCCCGCCGCAGGGAGAAAAATGGTGTTGCCGTTTGTTTTGCTTGTAACTATGCGGCCTGCAACACCTGTGCCATTGTAGTCGTCCGTCCAAGTCCATTCACAGTTATCAATAAGTTCGGCCCACTCTGCACTGGTTGGCATACGCCATTTGCCGCCCCAGTTGGTGGTTGCAACATCGTCGGTGGCTTCGAGTGTGGTTAGTCCATCGGTATTGTACTTAGTCAATTTGCTGTAATCGTCATCGTAATTGTAAGTGCCATATTTGTAGGTATTCCACGAATATGTCTCTTTTGTAGTAGTTTCGCCCCAAGCGTAATAGTTGCCGTACTTTTCTGGGCTGGTAGCACCTACATTGCAGGTAGCCCATTTAGTGCCGCTTGGCAAGCCAAGATCGACCCAATCATAGCCGTTTGCTGTGCCAGTAGCGGCTTCGTCCTTTTCACACGCCGCAAACACCGCTGCAGCGCAACACAAGGCTGTAAAAAATCTGAGTTTTTTCATAGTAAATTGAAATTAAAATGTAAATAAATAAAAAAATTGTTTCTAATTGTTTTTACAAATTGCTGATTCTCAAAATTTTACACACAAAAAACGGAACAACTTTGTTGCTGCTCCGCTAACTGTGGCTCCGGTATTGCCTGCTCCGTGAAACAACAACACTGAAGTCCCGCCGAAATGTACGCCAAATGACAAAATCAAATTTTATCACCGAGTACAAATCATGGACATCCAATGCTGCAAAGTCTCGACGGAAACGAAAGAATTTACCGGATTCCAGTTAGCCAAGCCACTGCATCTTAGATGCTTTTTCAATATGTAAGCAAAAACTGCTCCGTTGAGCCGATTTTTTGCAATGGCAAATGTACAACTTTTTTCTGAAACGAGAAAGCAATCGAAAAACAACACTTCAAAGAGCAACAAAAGTTGGTGGCGTATACGCGCCCACCCTGTTTTTTCTTGGGTTTACACCCAATTTTGGTGCGAAGACAGCAACCTATTTTTAATTGTGCAAGAGGTTTGCAAAATTGTGGGAGCGATTGTTGGTTTCTGAAATTCTGTTGAATCGTTGAATCGTTGAACTGTTGAAAAGCAATTTTCAAATCTTCAAATAAAAAACTTT
>CAVGYO010000157.1:0-4329 GCA_963633255.1 Erysipelotrichaceae bacterium | reverse complement strand
TAGATACAATAATCGAGACAAAAATCTCTATAAAATGCTATTAAAAAACTTTAGAGAAAATCCTCTAAAGTTGTCTTGAACCAAAAATTTTTTGTTAGTAAATTGGGTTGATTATTCAACTACAAAGTTACGATTTAAAAGCATTCCTGCCAAATAAACGCAAAACATAATAACAACTTACTGATTATCAACAACTTGCCCACCCCCCATTTTTAACACAAAAAGTGCAAAAATGCCGTTTTAACACTTGCAAAAGAGCCAAAAACAGCAAGAAAAAGCGCAAAAAGTGTAAGGGAAATGAGGAAGCGCACCCTTACTGACGAGTGGTATCGACCGCTTTTTTTTCAAAAAATTGCAAAAAATTTTGTGCATTAAAAAAAAAGTTGTACCTTTGCACCGCTTTTCGGAAAGTTGCCGGAGTGGTCGATCGGGCCGCACTCGAAATGCGGTGAACGGGTAACTGTTCCGGGGGTTCGAATCCCTCACTTTCCGCAAACAAAGCGAGCAATTCCAAATTGGGATTGCTCGCTTTTGGTTTGTTGCACCAATCAAAAATCGGTGGGCGATATTAAGTAGTTGCCAACACTCCATTTTCGGTTTATCATATCTTTTTTCGCCGATTTTTTTGTTTAGTCAAGATTTTCACAAAAGCGTCTAATTTTATGTGATTCACTTGCGGAAAAGATATATCGTCTAATTCATCAAAATGTTTATCATTCGACACAATGTATTCTTCGTTATGTCGGCTGATTGCAACAAGAAGACAATTTGTGTCTAGTACAACTTTTTTCATTTGTATGGAGTTCTGATGTGGGCAGTTCGGATTTGGTTCATTTTGTCAGCATCAAGTTTACCGCTATCCCACAAGGCATCCATCTGCCTATCCACCTCTTTTGCATAATATCTCATCAAAACATCTTGCAGTTCGCTGAAGGCTGTTTTTGTTTTTACAAACGAAAAAAGTTTCACCAAATGCAACTGCGCATTATTTAATCCTGCTTCCATAATTTTGTCTGTTTTGTGTTTGCAAATATACAAAATTTTTTGTTGCACCAATCAAAAAAAGGTGAGCCAATGTTTCGCTGCACTGCGAGCAGCCATGGCAAGCCGCAGAGTACGCAAAGTCCAATTATTTTCCTCACGAAATGGATTGTTTTGACTTTTTGCAAAGCGACTCACTTTCGATTACTCGAAATTGAATGTGATGGTGAGCATGCGCGAAGTCAGTTTGCTGATGGCCAGCGTAAATTTGTCGTCGGAGGGTGCAAGGGCGTCGTTTTGGCGCGCCTCCCACGGTTCCAGCACATTGTTGAACCCGATTGAGTATTTGATTTCGGGCGACAGGCGGAAGTATTTGAGGTAGATGGTGCAACCGCCGCCAAACTCCACAAAATAGTCGAGCATTTTCAGCAAAACGGGCTGCTGACGGTCGCGCCCGAGGTCGAACATCACGCCGCCGCCGCACAGCAGATAAGGACGGGCGTTGCGAATGCGTGGTCCATTGAATTTGATGTAGGCTGGCACGCCAATCATGGTCGATTTCACGCTGGTCGTCAGAATTTCGTCGTCCACATTGTTGGAATAAGAGATGGTGCGGTCGGCCAAATGAAACGCTGGTACAAGCCTGAAATTGAAGTAGTTGCCCATGCGCACATCGCCGATAACACCAACGGTGAAGCCTGGCATCAGTAGCGACACATCGGCATTATAGACCTTGCCATCGATAACTTTTGCGCTCTGTGTAAAGCCAAAATCCATGAAATTCATGCCGAGCGTAAAGCCGAAATGGATTGTTTTGTAATCCACCATCGGCAGGTTGTCTTGCGCACGCGCCGTTGTGGCACACACCAAGGTCAGCACTATGAGCGATAACTTTTTCACCCTATTTTTGAAAACGGCAAAACGCTTTTTTTATTGTAACAGCGGCAAAAATACAAAGGCCGCGCCTCGTTGCAAAGGGCGGCTTTGTAGTTTCTGATGGTGCAAAAGCATCAAGCAGGGTGGATTGCCTCCGACGGGCAAACGCTTGCGCAAGTGCCGCAATCGGTGCAGATGTCCGGGTTGATGACATAGATGTCGCCCTCGGAGATGGCTTCGACTGGGCATTCGCTGATGCAAGTGCCGCAAGCAACGCAATCGTCTGAAATTACATGTGCCATAGTTCTTGTTTTTTGGTTAATTAGCAGTGCAAAGATACAATTTTTTTACGAAAAAGAATTTTTGGCGCAGAATTTTTTTAGTTCAAGTCGCAAAAGAGAGAAAATTCAGGTTGATTGGTTGATGAATCATTGAATTATCGAATGTTTGAACATTCGCACCTTTATACATTCACACTTTCTAACTAAAAAACTCCTCACTCCTCACTCCTCACTCCTAACTCCTAACTCCTAACTAAACTTACATGCGTTCTGGCACATCGATGCCGAGCAGGCTCATAGCGTTTTTGACCGTTTTGGCGACAGTGGCCGAGAGTAGCAGGCGGAAGTTGCGCAATGCAGCGTCGCTCTCTTTCAACATCGGGAAATCGTGATAAAATTGGTTGTACTCTTTCACCAAATTGTAGGCATAGTTGGCCACCACAGCAGGGCTGAACTCGTCGCCGGCCTGCTTTACCACAGCAGGGAAAGCCGCCAAAAGTTGCACAAGCGAGGTCTCTTTGTCGGAGATGGTGAGCGTATTTTCGGCCATCTGCGGCACTATGCCCATGTCGGCAGCGCGGCGCAACACCGATTTGATGCGGGCGTGCGTGTACTGAATGAACGGCCCCGTGTTGCCATTGAAATCGATGGACTCTTTGGGGTTGAAGAGCATATTTTTTTTCGGGTCGACTTTCAGAATGAAGTATTTGAGCGCACCCAAGCCCACCATTGTAACCACGGCTTCGGTCTCGTCGGCGGGACAGTCGTCCAGTTTGCCGAGTTCGCGCGATGTTTCGCGGGCTTGCGCCACCATCTCGTCCATTAGGTCGTCGGCATCGACCACCGTGCCTTCGCGGCTTTTCATTTTGCCTTCGGGCAGTTCTACCATGCCGTACGAAAAATGCACCAACTCTTTGCCCCACTCGAAACCGAGTTTATCGAGCAGAAGCGAAAGCACTTGAAAGTGGTAATTCTGCTCGTTGCCGACCACATACACCATTTTCTTTATCGGAAATTCGCTGTAGCGTTGTTTGGCAGTGCCGATGTCCTGCGTCATATAGACCGATGTGCCATCGGCGCGGAGCAGCAGTTTTTCGTCCAGACCATCGGCGGTGAGGTCGGCCCACACCGAGCCATCGTCGCGGCGGTAGAAGATGCCTTTTGCCAAACCCTCTTCCACCTCTTTTTTGCCAATCAAGTAGGTTTGCGATTCGTAGTAGATTTTGTCGAAATCGACTCCAAGCCGCTTGTAAGTTGCGTCGAAACCAGCATAAACCCAGCCGTTCATCGTGCGCCAGAGCGAGCGCACTTCGTCGTCGCCAGCCTCCCAACGGCGCAACATCTCTTGTGCCTCGCGCATGAGCGGTGCATTTTTCTTGGCCTCCTCTTCGGTTTCGCCTTGCGCCACCAGTTCGGCCACCTGTTGTTTGTAGGCTTGGTCGAATTTCACATAGTAATCGCCCACCAGATGGTCGCCTTTTTTGCCTGTCGATTCGGGTGTTTCGCCGTTGCCAAAGAGTTTCCATGCCAACATCGATTTGCAAATGTGTATGCCGCGGTCGTTCACAATGTTGGTTTTCACCACGCGCCAGCCGTTGGCTTGCTGAATTTTGCTGATGCTGTAGCCAAGCAGATTGTTGCGCACATGCCCAAGGTGCAATGGTTTGTTGGTGTTTGGCGACGAGTATTCGACCATCATCAACGGAGCGTCGGCGGCAGGCGTTTTCAGCCCAAAGTGGTCGTCGGCAGCGATGGCGTTGAGCGTTTCGACCCAGTGAGCCGCCCCCACCGAGAGGTTCAAAAAGCCTTTTATCACATTGAAATCCGTTATCAACGGCGTGTGCGTGCGCAGATATTCGCCAATTTCGGTGGCGGTCTGTTCGGGCGATTTGCGTGCCGCTTTCACAAACGGAAAGACAACGAGCGTGATGTCGCCCACAAACTCTTTTTTGGTTTTTTGCAGTTGCACCGACTCGGGCGCAACCTCCATTCCATACAGTTCTTTTACAGCATCGACCACCTTTTGGCCGACAAGCGATTCGAGTTTCATATATTGGGATTTTCAGATTTCTGGTTGATTGGTTTAACGCATTGGCGTTAATTTCTAATTTCTAATTTCTAGATTTCTGGTTGATCGGTTGATTGGTTGATTGGTTGATTGGTTGATCGGTTGATTATTGTGCAAATGATT
>CAVGYO010000156.1:0-4332 GCA_963633255.1 Erysipelotrichaceae bacterium | reverse complement strand
TTTGGGCAATGAATGGGAAAAGAAACTATGGCACATACTTTACTCCATCGACGACAAGAACGAACTCGGACGAGCACTGAAAAAATATGCCGACAAGAACGAACTCCCCGAAATTAAAAAATTTGTCGAAGCGTTTGCAAAAATCAAGCCCTTCAAAAAAGAGTATGGCGCTTATTCCGAAAAGGCGATCAAAAAATTGCTCCCGTTGATGCGCAGGGGCAAGTATTGGAAACTTGATAGTATTGACCAAAAAACCAAGGAGCGTATCGACAAAATTATCACGGGCGAATACGACGAAAATATAAAGGATAGAGTGCGCGAAAAAGCAATCAACCTGACCGATATTGAACATTTCAGAGGATTGCCTTTGTGGCTCGCTTGCTATGTGGTGTACGATCGCCATTCGGAAACTAAAGAGATTGCCAAATGGGAAAAACCCGAAGATATAGACGCTTACTTAAAGGCATTCAAACAACACTCGTTGCGCAATCCTATTGTGGAACAGGTGATTACAGAAACACTTCGCACCGTACGCGACATTTGGAAACAAGAAGGCCATATCGACGAAATTCATGTGGAACTCGGTCGTGAAATGAAAAATCCAGCCGACAAACGCAAGAAAATGACGGAAAATATCGCCAAAAATGAGAACACCAATCTGCGCATCAAAGCCCTGCTCGCAGAATTTATGAACCCCGAGATGGGCATTGAAAATGTCAGATCGTATTCGCCGTCGCAGCAAGACATTTTACGAATTTACGAAGAGTATGCACTCGAAAACCTATCGAAAGAAGACAAGGAATACGACTTTGTTAACAAAATTTCGAAAACAGCCCAACCCTCAAAATCGGAAATCATTCGATACAAATGCTGGCTCGAGCAACAATACCGTTCGCCATATACAGGCGAGATAATTCCGCTTTCTAAACTTTTCACACCTGCATACGAAATTGAACATGTCATCCCGCAGTCGCGCTATTTCGATGATTCGTTCAGCAACAAGGTGATTTGTGAGCGAGAAGTGAATCTCTTGAAAGGGAGCAAACTTGGCTATGAATTTATCAAAGGTCATCATGGCGAAAAAGTGCAGATTAGTCAAGGAAAAGAAGTCGAAATTCTTTCGGTTGATACATACGAAAAATTTGTCAAAGAAAATTATTCGCACAATCGTACGAAAATGAAAAAGTTGCTTCTGACAGACATTCCAGACGATTTCATCGCCCGCCAACTGAACGACAGCCGCTACATCAGCAAAGTGGTAAAAGCGTTGTTGTCGAACATTGTGCGCGAAAAATTGCCCAATGGCGAATACGAACCTGAAGCAACTTCAAAGCATCTGATTTCGGTCAATGGTCAAATCACCGATCGTCTGAAAAAAGATTGGGGCATGAACGATGTGTGGAATAGAATAGTTTTACCGCGTTTCGAACGGCTCAATGAACTGACAGGCAGAGATTGCTTTACAGCGTTGAATACCGAAGGTCATACAATCCCAAATATGCCCATTGAATTGCAAAAGGGATTCAACAAAAAACGCATTGACCACCGACATCATGCGATGGATGCCATAGTGATAGCCTGTGCCACACGCGACCATGTAAATTTACTCAACAACGAGGCAGCACACTCTAAGTATAACGCAAACCGCTATCAACTACAATGCAAATTACGCCGATTGGAGCAAACTATAATCGATGGCGAAAAGAAAAATGTTTTCAAGGAATTTTGCAAACCTTGGGACACTTTCACGCAAGATGCATACACGGCTTTGCAAAATATTATTGTAAGCTTCAAACAAAATTTGCGTGTAATAAACAAAACCACCAACTATTACCAGCACTACGACGAGAATGGCAAAAAAGCATTGTTTAAGCAAGAAAAAGGAGATAATTTGGCCATTCGTAAACCGATGCACAAGGATACAGTGTTTGGCGAAGTGAACCTGCGTATGAAAAAGTGCGTGTCGCTCAACGAAGCCTTGAAAAATCCCAAAGCCATTGTCGAAAAAGAGTTGAAAAAGAAGATTCTGGAACTGCTTTCTGAAAATAAAGACGCTAAATATATCAAGAAATATCTTGAAGACAACAAAGATGTGTGGTCCGACATAAATACTGCGAAAATTGAGGTGTACTATTTTACAAAGCAGACAAAAGAACGCTATTTTGCCACGCGGAAAGATTTGGTTTCGATATTTTCCGACGCACAAAACTTGCAGAAAGCCGAAGAGAAAATAAAATCCATTACGGACACAGGCATTCAAAAGATATTGCGCGCCCACTTAAACGCAAAAGACGACAATCCTGAATTGGCTTTCTCGCCCGATGGCATCGACGAAATGAACCGAAATATCAAGACCCTAAATGGTGGAAAAAATCACCAACCAATTCTAAAAGCACGCCTTTATGAGAAAGCCAACAAGTTTGCCATTGGACAACAAGGCAATAAATCGGCAAAGTTTGTCGAGGCAGCCAAAGGCACCAATCTTTTCTTTGCCATTTACGAATCTAAAAAGATCGATGATAATGGTGGCTATTCCAAAATCCGTTCATACGCCACAATTCCGCTAAATATGGTCATTGATAGCCAGAAAAAAGCAGGGAAGCAATGGAAAAACGATGTAGAAGAAAAACTGAAATCAAACGGGACGATTGCCACAACGGCTCATCTGCTGTTTATGCTTTCGCCCAACGATTTGGTATATTTACCAACCGACGAAGAGTTAAAAAACGGCGTCAATGTTTCATCTATAGATAGAAAGCGGATTTATAAGATGGTAAGTTGCGATGGGATTCGATGTTCTTTTGTAATCCACAACACCGCAAAAACTATTGTAAACAAAGTCGAGTATTCATCGCATAACAAGATGGAACGCACAATTACTGGAGAAATGATCAAAGAAATTTGTCTGCCTCTTAAAGTGGATAGATTGGGTAATATCGTTGAATTTAATGGTCAAAAACTATGATTAAACGCACGCTCTGTTTCAACAATCCAGCCTATCTGTCGCTGAAAAATGCGCAACTGGTCATCAAGTTGCCCGAAGTGGAAAAAGCCGATGTGTCGGATAGTTTCAAGCGCGAAGCCACTACCACTATTCCCATCGAGGACATCGGCGTGGTGGTGCTCGACAACAAACAAATTACCATCACACAAGGCGTGTTAGAGGCGTTGCTCGAAAACAACTGCGCTGTCATCACTTGCGACAGCAGCCATTTACCCGTCGGGCTGATGTTGCCACTCTGCGGAAATACCACGCAAAACGAGCGTTTTCGCTGTCAGTTAGATGCCTCGCTCCCGCTGAAAAAACAACTCTGGCAGCAAACTGTGCAGTACAAAATACGCAATCAGGCCGCTGTGCTGCAAGCAACACACGGCAGTGTGGCACGCAATATGCTGGCGTGGGCCGCCGATGTAAAAAGTGGCGATAGCGATAACCTCGAAGCGCGTGCAGCGGTATTCTATTGGCGCAATCTGTTTGCCGATATTCCCAACTTCACACGCGAACGCGAGGGCGTTGCACCCAACAATCTGCTGAACTATGGTTACGCCATTCTGCGTGCCGTAGTGGCGCGCGGTTTGGTGGCTAGCGGTTTGCTGCCGACGCTCGGCATCCACCATCACAACCGCTACAATGCCTACTGTTTGGCCGACGACATCATGGAACCCTACCGCCCCTATGTCGATGCATTGGTCGTAAAACTTCGGCAGCGTGGCGCAGTTGGCGACGAACTATCGATAGAGTTGAAACGCGAATTGCTGCAAATACCGACATTAGATGTAACCATTGGCGGCAAACGCAGTCCGCTGATGGTGGCAGTGGGGCAAACCACAGCATCGCTCTACCGCTGTTTCAATGGCGAGCAACGCAAAATAGCCTATCCCGAAATGTAATGCAAGAACGCTTCAATGCATATCGTATTATGTGGGTTTTCGTGTTTTTCGATCTGCCGACCGACACAAAGAAGGAGCGGAAAGCATACGCCGATTTTCGCAAGAAACTGATGGCCGACGGTTTCACCATGCTCCAATTTTCTGTCTATGCGCGCCATTGTGCCAGTGCCGAAAACGCCGATGTTCATGTCGAACGCGTGCGGCGCATTATACCTGCGTTGGGGTCGGTTGGAATTTTGCGCATCACCGACAAACAATTCGGGCAAATCGAACTTTTTGTTGGCAAAAAAGTCGAAAGTTTGAATCCGCCCGTGCAACAATTGGAACTGTTTTGACACAGAAAACTGGACAAAAACATAAAAATTCCGCCCTTTTCGGAGCGGAATTTTTATTTCTGAAACAGCGCATAACTAACTGATTTAGTGCCGATTGTCGACATCC
>CAVGYO010000155.1:0-4335 GCA_963633255.1 Erysipelotrichaceae bacterium | reverse complement strand
GTGAGATGGCATCGGCGCATGTGGTGCTGCCCAACCACTGGCGAGCCAACGCCCGTTTCAGCAAGGTAAATTCCGATGGCTTTCTCTATCGGGCAAGTTCCGACCTCTATTCCTACTACGCCGATCTCGGTTGGTATGGCAAGCAGACGCAAGTCGTGGCGCGCTTTTTTGGCGGCAAAGAAAAAACTGGTATGGGCTGGGACGGCGTAACCTACGATGTAGCCTACGGCAAAAATGGCGCAGACCGCCGCTATAACCCCTCGGGCGAATACAAAATCTTGCTTTGGGACGAAAATGACCAGCCCCTATTAGATGAGAATGGCAATCAAAAGACAGAGACAAAATACTACGACAATCAAACAGATAACTATGCACAGCAGCATGCGCAACTGTCTGTTAATCATCGATTTAATCCGAATTGGAGCCTAAACGCAACACTGCACTATACGCACGGTGGCGGTTACTACGAGCAGATGGAGCAGAAATCGCTAGGCTATTTTGGCTTTCGGCGAATAAAAGATGAAAACGAGAACGACTATACGCCAAATGGCATCTATCAAAAGCATCTCAATAACCATTTTGCAGGTGGGGTCATCAGTGCAAAATATGTACAAGATGCAATCGATGTGCAATTTGGCGGTGCAGCCAACCACTACTACGGTCAGCATTGGGGCAATCTGCTGTGGTTAGACCAATCGGCGACCGCCATTGCAGATGCAAGTCGAGAGCATAAATTGGCAAACAATCCGAATTATGAATTTTATCGTGCCACGGGCAACAAAACAGATGCCAATATCTATGTCAAGGCAAACTGGCGTGTTATTCGTCGTGCAAAAGAGAACTTAAGTCTGTATGCCGATTTGCAGTATCGGTATGTTCATTACACGATGTCTGGACAAAATAACGAGACATTCAAAAAGTTTTGGAACAAGCCCAATCTTCAAGAATTGCCACTGACCGTAGATTATCATTTTTTCAACCCCAAAGCAGGCATTACCTACGAAAATCACGGACATTTGCTTTATGCATCTTTCGCTATGGCAAACCGTGAACCGAGCCGCGATAATTTCAAAGAAAATGTGGTTTACGACAAAGAGACAAACGAATATAGCGGCAAAATGCCGAAAGCGGAGCGGCTCTACGACTACGAAGTGGGATACACATACGCACATCCCCGCTTCTCGATAGGCGCAAACTTCTACTTCATGGACTACGACAACCAACTGGTGCTGACGGGGCGTCTCAACGATGTGGGGGCGCAAACGACCACCAATGTGAAAGACTCGTACCGTATGGGCATGGAATTGACCGCTGGCGTGAAAATTCGCGACTGGTTCCGCTGGGACGGCAACTTTGTCCTCTCGCGCAACAAGATACAGAACTACACCGATGCGCGCGATGTGTACGATGCCGATTACAACTGGTTGCGCAACGAAGAGATTTCCCTGAAAGAGACAACGATTGCCTTTGCCCCGATGATTACCGCCATGTCGCTCTTTTCGTTCGACTATGCTGGCTTCACGGCAGGCATTCAAACCAATGTAACAAGCAAACAATATCTCGACAATACCGAGAACGAGACGGCTGCGCTGAAAGCCTTCACGACCACCAACCTCAACTTGCAATACCAGTTGCCGATGACAAAGTGGTGCCACAAGGACAATGTGCCGCAGATACGCCTGCTCTGTCAACTGAACAACCTATTCAATGCGAAATACGCTAGCAATGGCGGCAGCGACCTCGCCATTTTTGACGACGGTACGGCCTGCTGGCCGTGGTACTACGCCCAAGCAGGTATCAATGTGCATGCAGGGTTCGTTGTTGATTTTTGATGAGAATGTGGAATTTTTTCGGCTATTTTGCTACTCGTTTCTGCGGTTAATTCAAATGCTCCTACTGTTGTACGAGAGTGCTGAAATCGGTGCAGTCGAAATAACTTGTGCAAAAATCGGACACATTTTTTTTGATATGGTGCGTGGCAAAAAAGTTTGTAACTTTGCACCGTAAAACTTCGGCTGTGCCGATTTCGGTCGGAACGGCGCGTGTGCTTGGTCAACCACGCCAAAAAAACAAGAAAATGAAGCAAAAAGTTTCTGTCCCATTCATGCTGTTTGGCATTCTGTTCAATGTCTGCCTGATAACAGCCAACCTTCTGGAAACCAAAGTATTGTCGATTTTTGGCATCACGCTCACGGCGGGTCTGCTCGTCTTTCCGATTTCGTATATCATCAACGACTGCATGGTCGAAGTGTGGGGTTTTCGCAAGGCGCGGTTGGTCATTTGGTCGGGTTTTGCCATGAACTTTTTTGTGGTGTTGATGGGGCAGTTGGCGGTGTTGTTGCCCGGTGCGCCCTTTTGGGACGGTGCGGAGTCGTTCAATTTTGTGTTTGGCATGGCGCCGCGCATTGTGGTGGCGTCGCTGCTGGCGTTTTTGGTCGGCTCGTTCCTAAACGCCTATGTGATGAGCCGCATGAAACTGCGCGACGGCGGGCGGCGTTTTTCGTGGCGCGCCATTGCCAGCACCATCGTAGGCGAAACGGCCGACTCGCTCATCTTTTTCCCGATAGCGTTTGGCGGTTTGGTGTCGCTGCCCGAACTGCTGCAGATGATGGGCGTGCAGATTTTTCTGAAAACCTTTTACGAAATAGTGGCACTGCCCGTTACCAACATCGTTGTGCGCCGCGTGAAACAACTCGATGGCAGCGATGTGTATGACGATGGAATTTCGTATAACATTCTGAAAGTCAAGGATTTGTAAAAGCGTAGGCATTTTTTATGTAGCATAAGCAAAAGATGCGGCGAAGGCGTAATGACAATTAGTCGCAAGTAGCAAGTAGCAAGTAGCAAGACAATTGCGAAAGTTTTTCCATTTGAAGATTTGAAAATTATTTTGCCACACAGACCAACACTAACGCATTAAACTTTTCAACTTTTCAATTCATCAACGACCAATTAACCAATCAACCAATCAACCAATCAACCAATCAACCAGAAATCTAGAAATTATGAACCAGAAACCATTTTCTGCCGTTGCGTTCGCTGTATTGACGCTGACGGCGGTAGCGCAAACCGAACTTTCGCTGGCTACCGACACCGCAACACACGCCACCGACACCATCGAGGGCTTTGTGTTCACCACCATCGATAGCGTGGGCATTACGCCAGTAAAAAACCAGCATCGCACCAGCACTTGTTGGGCGTTTTCTACTATCGGATTTCTCGAAAGCGAACTTCTGCGAATGGGCAAAGGCGAGTACGATTTGAGCGAGATGTTTGTGGTGAACCACACGATGATCGACCGCGCCGAATATGTGGTGCGTCTATACGGCGACACAAAATTTGCGCCAGGCGGCTCGGCTTACGATGTCCTCTATTGCCTCAAAAACTACGGCATGGTGCCGCAATCGGCTATGCCTGGCATTTTGTATAGTAGTTCGGCGGCCGATACGCTTCCCATTCACTCCGAGTTAGATGCGGTGGCTGGCGGCTATCTGCGTGCGCTGACTACGGCAAACCTCAAACGCCTCACGCCCGTGTGGAAACAGGGTTTGCAAGCCATCTACGACACCTATCTCGGCAAATGTCCCGATAGTTTCATCTACAACGGCAAGGAGTACACGCCGCTCTCTTTTGCGCAGTCGCTGGGGCTGAAAGCCGATGATTATGTGAGCATTACATCGTACACACACCACCCCTTTTATACCACTTTTGCGCTCGAAGTACCCGATAATTGGCGCATGGACCAGATGTACAATGTGCCTTTGGACGAAATGATGCAAATTATCGACAATGCGTTGGCCAACGGCTACACTTTGGCATGGGCTGCCGATGTGAGCGAGGTGGGCTTCACCCGCAAAGGCATTGGTGTGATGCCCGATGCCGACAAGGGGGCGGACCTCACAGGCAGCGATGCCGCCCACTGGTTGGGATTGACCGAAAAAGACAAAAAAGAGGAACTCACCAAACGGCCTTTGCCCGAAATGGAGGTTACGCAGGAGATGCGCCAACAGGCTTTCGACAGTTGGGAAAACACCGACGACCACGGCATGCAGATTTTCGGCACAGCGCACGACCAAAACGGCAAGCGTTATTATATGGTCAAAAACTCGTGGGGAACGCAAAAGAGTGATTATCAAGGCATTTGGTACATCTCCGAAGCCTTTATGCGCTACAAAACCAACGATATTTTAGTCCACAAAAACGCCATTCCCAAAGACCTCCGCCGCAAACTCGGCATAGAGTGAGAGAGTGTTTTGGGTTGATTGGTTGATCGGTTGATCGGTTGATTATTGTGCAAATGATTTTGGACACCGACAATTTTCAAATTTTCAAATC
>CAVGYO010000154.1:0-4361 GCA_963633255.1 Erysipelotrichaceae bacterium | reverse complement strand
AAGTTTGGCTCTGCTCTCACTTGTCGAAAAAATTCTAGATTTCTAGTTTTCGGTAGCCGAAACGCCGCAATTTTCAAATCTTCAAATCTTCAAATAATTATCCATTGTCTTTTGCAAATATAGCGCATTATTCCGTGTTGCACAAATTATTTTGTATGTTGTGCAGCATAAAAAAATGCGAAAAATGCTGAATTTTGGGTTGATCGGCGTTGATTGGGTTTTGATTTCAAATTTCAAATTTCAAATTTCAAATTTTCGGTAGCCGAAACGCCGCAATCTTCAAATTTTCAAATATTCAAATTTTCAAATATTCAAATCTTCAAATAATTATCAATTATTAATTATCAATTGTCAATTAAAAACTCCTCACTCCTAATTCCTAACTCCTCACTCAAAAAGCACTGCTCACTTCTCACTTCTAACTTCTAATTGTTGCGCTGCTTGTTGGCGATGTCGAGGCGCAGGAAGATGAAGAGCAGAATGGTGAACGACCACATGCTGGAGCCGCCGTAACTGAAAAACGGCAATGGTATGCCGATGACTGGCATCAGGCCGATGACCATGCCGATGTTTATGACGATGTGGAACAAAAAGATGCCTGCCACGCAATAGCCGTAGATGCGCGCAAACGCCTCGCGCTGCGATTCGGCCAAACGCATCAAGCGGAACAAAAACGCCATATAGACCAACAACAGAGCCGTGGCACCGACAAATCCGTACTCTTCGCCCACGGTGCAGAAGATGAAATCGGTGTGCTGCTCTGGCACAAATTTGAGCGTGGTTTGCGTGCCGTTCAAAAAGCCTTTGCCAAAAAATCCGCCCGAACCGATGGCAATTTTGGCCTGCTCTACATTGTAGCCGTCGCCCTTGGGGTCGTCTTTCATGCCGAGCAGCACCTCGATGCGCGAACGCTGGTGCGGTTTGAATACATGGTCGAACACATAATCGACTGAGTAACAGTAAATTATACCAAGCACCAAAAAGACGACAATCAGCCAAAGCCGATTGCAACGCGCGTGAATGGCAAACACCGCCGTGTAGATGGCTATGCCGACAAGCAGTGCGAGCAGCACATAGACAAAATTGACGCGCACCCAACCCGTCAGATGCAGCCCGATAGCCACGGTCAGTACGGCTAAATAGCCATAAATCAGGTATTTGAAAGGCACTTTCGACGAGCGAAATCTGAAAAATAACACCGCCGCCACTATCAACATCAGTACAAAGGCAAGCACAAGCCCCATCGAAGCCGACGGCACGCCAGCGAACGGCAACGCACCAAAGCGCACCACCACCACAAAAAATACTACGCAACACAAGGCAGCAAAAGGAATCAGTCCGGGCAGACCTTCGCGGTAGAGCATGAGCATGAACGAGGTATAGACCAAAGCCGAACCCGTCTCGTTTTGCAGCACGATAAGCCCCATCGGCAGCAGCAAAAGCAGCAGCACAATGGCGTAATTTTTGAATCCACTCAACTTGAATCCGTACTGCCCCATGACATTGGCAACCGCCAACGCAGTGATGAATTTTGAAAATTCGGCGGGCTGCAACCGCACAGGCCCAAGTACCAACCACGAGTGCGAACCTTTGATTTCGGGCGCAAGAAAAATGGTGGCAACGAGCAGCAAAATCATCAGCGCATAGAGCAGCATGCTGAACGACTGATACGCCCGCGCATCGATGAGCAGAATGAGCCCTGCCAAAGCGATGGAGCACAAAATCCACACAAACTGTTTACCCGAAAAATAGGCAAAATCGAATATCGATGTCTGGTCGATGTCGTGGCTGGCGCCGTACACATTGAACCAGCCAAACAAGACCAACACCAAAAACATGACCACCATCGGCCAGTCGAGGTAACGCAGTATGTTAGTATTTCTTGACATCGGGGTCGGTTACAGCAGTTGTAAAACGATGAAATAGTTCTTTGCGTTTTATTTCGCCTTTCAGATATTGTTCCAGCACCAAGCTGGCGATTGGATTTGCCCAAGTGGCGCCAAAGCCGCAATTTTCGATCACCACCGCCACGGCAATTTTCGGGTTATCTTTGGGCGCAAATCCGATAAATATGGAGTGCGGGCGACCGTGGTTGTTGTCGGTTGTGCCTGTTTTGCCGCACATGGTCACGCTGTCGATTTTGTACCAACGCCCAGTGCCATATTCGCACACGCGCCACATGCCGTTTTTCACCACTTCGAAATAGGCGGAATCGACGGTGGTAATATGTTTGTGGCGAAGCATCGAATCGGCACGGTTGAGGTGTGGCGTGATGTAGTAGCCGTTGTTGGCGATGGTGGCAGCCACATTGGCCAGTTGCAGCGGTGTAACCTGCACTTCGCCCTGCCCGATTGAGTTTGAGCGGATAGTGATGGCGCGCCAGCCCGTAGGTCCGTAGATGCGGTCGTAGGTTACAATGCGTGGAATGCCGCCATTGGCTTGGTCGGGAATGTCGGTGTCGTCGAATTTTGGGCCGAGTCCGAAACTCAACACATCGTTGCGCCAGCGGTCGTAGTTGTCTTTGAAATTCTCGTTTTTGTCGCCGTAGCCGCCCCGCTCGAGCGTGGCTTTGTAGGCTTGCCAAAAGTAGGGATTGCAACTCTGTTCAATCGCATTTTCGAGCGACACGGGCGAGCCGTGGTGGTGCGTGCATTTGATAGGCGCAGAGCCTGGTCCATTGCAGGGGAACAGCGTGTGTTCGGTGATGCCGCCCTCTTGTTGGCACACCAACGCTTGCACCGTTTTGAAAGTCGAGCCGGGCGAATAAACGCCCTGTATGGCGCGATTGAGCAGCGGTTTTGTCTGGTCGTCGAGCAGCATGGCGTAGTTGTGCGAGCGTTGGCGACCGACCAAAATATCGGGATTCCAAGTTGGGTTCGAGGCGATGGCAAGCACCTCGCCTGTGGCTGGTTCGATGGCCACAATGCTGCCTCGTTTGCCAGTCAGCAACTCTTCGGCCACCATTTGCAGCCGATAATCGAGCGTTACGGTCAGATTTTTGCCCGCTTCGGCTGGAATGTCGTATTCGCCGTTGCGGTAGTGGCCTTGCACGCGCCCCGACACATCGCGCAGCATGATTTCGACGCCGTTGGTGCCGCGCAAATCTTTTTCGTACGACTTTTCGATGCCGCTCACGCCCGCATAGTCGCCCTGATTGTAACACGAGTCGCGCTCGATCATGCCTTTCGACACCTCGCCGATAGAGCCGAGCGCATGCGCTGCCACAGGATAGTTGTAACTGCGCAGCGTACGAATTTGAATGGTGATGCCCGGAAAACGGTGCTGCCGCTCTTGCATGGTGGCGTACTCTTCGGGCGTCAGTTGTGTCATGAAGCGTTGCGGCGTGCGTGGCGAGTAACCGCGACGGCGTTTCATATCGTCGAGGCGGCTGTCGAACTCATCGCGCGAAATGGCGAGCCAATCGCAAAAAGCAGCGGTATCGAGCGGAGCAGGTTCGCCTTTTTTGTGCCGCCACTCCGATGTGGTAACCAGCACATCGTAGGTCGGGTGGTTATACACAAGCAGTTCGCCGTTGCGGTCGTAGATGAGCCCGCGTGGCGCATAAACGGTGCGCCGAAGCAAGGCGTTGCCGTCGGCTTGCTCGCCGTAGTCGCGCACAATTTGCAGGTTGAATAGTTGCACGATGAAGACAAACACCAGAACGGCAATCACAATTCTGATGACAAAAAATCGGTTGCTGTTCGCGTCGTTTATCACCGCCGTTTGGGTTTAAGAAATTCGACGCAAACAACCAAAACGAATGTAAAAAGTGTGCTGCAAACGGTTTTGAGCAGCACCATGCCTATGTGCGAAAACGAAAACGCCTCCAACGCAAAGAGCGTCAAGTGGTGCACGAGTATCAAAACGAGCGCATAGAGATAGTATGCGCTACCAAAATTGGCAATCGATGGATAGGTTTTTTCGAGATTTTCGCGCGTGGCAACCATGCGCATGATGTGCGGCCGCAGATACGCCACCAGCACCGAAGCCGCTGCGTGTATGCCGTAACTATTGCAAAAAATGTCGATAACAAACCCCAAGGCAAACGCCACCAACATAGCCCACGCTGGCGACATAGCGATTGGCAGCGCCAACACCGCTAAAATATAAAGGTAGGGACACGCCACGCCAAACAGGTGTATGTTGTTCAGTATCAGCACCTGAACCAACACCAACAAGGCAAAATTCAATATCATTTTCAGCGTGTCGTGCATAAGCGTTGTTTGTTGAATTGATTTTATTTCTAGATTTCTGGTTTCTAGATTTCTAGTTGTCGTTGAATTGTTGAAGCGATTATTGGTTGATCGGTTGATTGGTTGATTGGTTGATTATTGTGCAAATGATTTTAGACACCGACAATC
>CAVGYO010000153.1:0-4361 GCA_963633255.1 Erysipelotrichaceae bacterium | reverse complement strand
TTCAAATCTTCAAATTTTCAAATTTTTCAAATTTTCAAATTTTCAAACAAAAAAGTCTTGCGACTTGCGACTTGCTACTTGCTACTAAACATTGTCAATTGTCCATTATCAATTAAAAAGTTATTTTGTTGTGGTTACCGCCTAATTCTTAATTCTAAATTCAAAATTCTTAATTGTCAAATGTGCATTGGATTATAGAGTTCGCCAGTTTTTTCGGAGGTTTCGTTTTGGCGCGGGAAAACGAGCGCGACATTGTTTCCGACGAAGTATTTTGTCAGATAATAGGGCAGTCGCTCGAACAGCGGATTGTACGAGAGTGTGCCTTTGCGTGCCGACACGATGATGACCGAGTCGTGCGGTTTCACGGTTTTGGTTACGAACAGAAAATCTTCCCAGCCCGCCAGTTCGCTGAAGTGCACATTTTGTAAATTGGCATCGGTGCAGAGTTTTTTCAGAGCCGCCTTGGTGGTGTTGGAGGCATAGAAGAGTATTTTTGCGCCGATATTGGTGGCGATGTTGCGCACGCGGTCGAACCACTGCTCGAAACCGAGTTCAAATTCGGCTTTGTCGGGCACTACCACCACAAGGCGTTTGATGCTGTTTATCGGGTTGCGCGGATTGTAAACAAAGATGTTGAGGCCGCTCTCTTTGAGCAGTCGGTTGGTGATGTTGCCAAAAAATGTGTCGGCAAAATTGCCCTTTTTGTGCATCGTCAGCAGCAGGTCGGTGATAGCGTGTTCGTTCACGCTGTCGAGTATGCAGTTGGCCACATTCACGCCGTTTTTCACTATTCCTGTGAGCCGATTGTCGGTGGCGGCGGCCAAATTGGCGGCGGTGTCCATCAGTTTTTGCCCCGAAATGTGGTTGTTTTTGCCCGAATCGACATAGATGGCGTAGAGTGCGTTGCGGCTTCGTTGCGGTTTCAGCAGGTTGCCCACATCTATCAGGTGGCGCATGCCTTGTTCGCTGCTCATCGGTATCAAAATGCGTTCTGCGCTCTGTTTTTGGTGCGCAATTTCGGCACGCAACTCTTCGGTAGCCAGTTGCCGTGCGGCTTTTTCGGTAACGATGGTGCTGACGGTGCAGGTTATCAGAATCATCAGCACGCTGCCGTTTAGCACGCTCTCGCCCAGCAGTCCGATTTGGTGACCAATCATGATGACGGCCAGCGTTACGGCAGCGCGGCCGCAACTCAATCCGAACAGTGTGCGACGCTCGCTTGGGCGCATGTGCGTGGTTTTTTGTGTGAGCCACGCCGCCAACCATTTGGTAATGAGTACCATAGCAGTCATTACGGCGGCGGCCAGTAGGCTGTCGGGACTTTCGGCAAAGGCACCGATGTTCATCATCATGCCTATCGAAATCAGGAAAAACGGGATAAAAATGGCGTTCCCCACAAACTCGATGCGGTTCATGAGCGGCGACACGCTCGGCACTAGCCGATTGAGTGCCAAACCAGCGAAAAATGCGCCCAAAATGCCCGACAATCCGACGATTTCGGCCAATAACGACGCGAAAAATACGGCTGCTAGCAAAAAGATGTATTGCGCCACGCTATCGCTCACCTTGTGCAGGAAAAAACGTGCCACTTTGGGTAGCAGCCAAAAGACAACTGCGCCAAACAGCACTGTTCCCAGCCCGAAACGCACCCAATAGAGCGCATTGCCGCTACCTTCGTGCAGTGCTTCGACCACTGCCAGCAGCAACAGCGACGCAGTAACGGTAACGACAGTACCCGCAACAGCGATGCTCACAGCGCGACTTTTCGATACGCCCATTTTGCTGATAGCAGGGTAGGCGATGAGCGTGTGCGAAGCGTAGATGGTGGCCAAAAGCGTGGCAGGAAGCCAGTCGAGCCGCAGCAACCACACATTGGCGGCAATGCCAAGCACCATCGGCACAAAAAATGTGTAAAGCCCGAATACCGCACCTTTGGCACTGTTGCGTTTGAAAGTGTTGAGGTCGATTTCGATGCCAGCAAGAAACATGATGTAGAGCAGCCCGACCTTGCCAAAAAGTTCGAAACTCTGGCCGTTGTCGAGCACATGCAGCCCGTATGGACCCAACGCCATACCCGCCAAAATCAGCACAATGATGTGCGGAATGCGGATTTTGCCAAACAGCGGCGCCAACAAAATAACAGTCAGCACCACAAGGAAAATCTGTATCGGGTCGGTCAGTGGCATAGTTTAGTACGAAAGTTTACAAAGTTTTGCTGAATTGATTTCTGGTTGATCGGTTGATCGGTTGATTGGTTGATTGGTTGAATCGCAGTTGGCTGTTGTTACCGAACAATTCTTAATTATTCATTGTTCATTGTTAATTCTTCTCGTGGCCCCCTTTCCCGTTTCCCCCGAAGGGGGAACGCCTTCGTTTAATTATGAGTTATGAATTTAGAATTAAGAATTTTTGCGCTCCGAAACGCCTCAATCTTCAAATTTTCAAATTTTCAAATCTTCAAACAAAAAAGTCTTGCTACTTGCTACTTGCTACTTGCTACTAATTGTCAATTATTCTTCGGTGTCATCGTAACGAGTGGGACGAGCATCTCTTCCATCGAAATGCCGCCGTGCTGGAAGGTGTCGCTGTAGTAGCCCACATAGTAGTTGTAGTTGTTGGGATAGGCAAAAAAGTCGCTGCCTGTGGCAAAAATGTAGGCCGAACTGACATTCGGGCTGGGCAGACCAAATTTGGCGGGCTGCAAAATTTCGAAAACTTCTTTTTTGTTGTAATCCAGCATTTTACCCACTTTGTAGCGCAGGTTGGTGTTGGTGTTTTTGTCGCCCACCACTTTTATGGCTTTGTCCACATGAATGGTGCCGTGGTCGGTAGTCAGCACCACTTTGTAGCCCAATCGCGCCAGTTCGCGGAAGAGCGGCAGCGCGCTCGAGTGCTTGAACCACGACTGCGTGAGCGAGCGATAGGCCGAGTCGGAGTTGGCCAGTTCGCGCACCATTTTACTGTCGGTGCGGGCGTGCGACAGCATATCGACAAAGTTCAACACGCACACATTCAGCGGATTGTTGCGCAGACTTTTGAGTTTTGCCACCACCTTGTCGCCAAACGACGACTCGTTGATTTTGTGGTACGAAAACGAAATGTGTCGGCGGAAACGGTCCAACTGTGTCTGTATCAACTCTTTTTCGTTCAGATTTTTGCCTTCGTCCTCGTCTTCGTCCACCCATAAATTTGGGAACATACGCTGAATTTGTAGCGGCATCAAACCCGAAAAGATGGCGTTGCGGGCATATTGCGTGGCTGTGGGCAGAATGGCGTAGTAGAGGTCTTCGTGGTCGAAGGTGTAGAACTCGGCTAGCAGGTCGCGTATGGCCAACCATTGGTCGAGCCGGAAGTTGTCGATAACCACAAAAAAGACCTTTTCACCGCTGTCGATGAGCGGAAAAATGTTGGTTTTGAACAGGTCGGGACTCATCACTGGGCGACTTTCGGGCAGCTCGAACCAAAGTGGATAGTTGCGTTTGATGAATTTGGCGAAAACGCCGTTGGCTTCGGCTTTTTGCATGGCCAGCATATTCAACATTCCTTCGTCGGCTTCGGCCAGTTCCATCTCCCAATAGACCAATTTGCGGTAGAGATCTTTCCACTCGTCGGCGGTCAGACTGTCGCTTATCTGCGCGCCAATCTCCATAAACTGGCTGCGGTAACCCGACGACACCTGTTCGGCTATCAACTCCTTTTGGTGAACATGTTTTTTCAGCGTCAGCAGTATCTGGTTGGGATTCACAGGCTTGATAAGGTAGTCGGCTATCTTGTTGCCAACGGCCATATCCATAATGTTCTCCTCTTCGCTTTTCGTAATCATCACCACGGGAACGGTGGGTGCAATCTGCTTTATCTGCGTCAAAGTCTCGAGGCCGCTGATGCCCGGCATATTCTCGTCGAGAAACACAATATCGAATGTCTGCTCGCGGCAGAGCGCAATAGCATCTTGACCGTTGGTTGCCGTAACAGTTTCGTAACCCTTGCCGTTCAAAAAGATGATATACGGCTTCAGCAAATCTATTTCGTCGTCAGTCCAGAGAATTTTCATAGTGTTGTCGAATTGGTTAGTTGTGGATTTGGTTGATGATTCTAATTTCTAGATTTCTGGTTTCTAGATTTCTGGTTTCTATATTTCTAGTTTTCGGTATCAAAAACGCCGCAATTATTATTCATTATTCATTGTTCATTATTCATTGCCTTACTCGTAGCCCCCTTTCCCGTTTCCCCCGAATGGGGGAACGCCACGCTCCCCTACAAGTCTATGATCTATGTTCTATCTTCTATGTTCTCAAAAAAAACACTGCTCACTTCTCACTTTTTTTAAGTACGCTCGCTGGGTAGGCGGCCAATACAAATCC
>CAVGYO010000152.1:0-4363 GCA_963633255.1 Erysipelotrichaceae bacterium | reverse complement strand
CTCACTCTTTTTTCACCATCAGTTTCAGGGTTTTTGCGGTGCTGTCGCCGCCTTCGACTTGCACTTGCATACGCACAATGTAGATGCCAGGGCTGACGCGGTTGGCAAAATCCCACACGATTTCGGTTTCGTTGTCGGAAACATATTGCGATTTGCTATCGGTATAGACAATGCGCCCAGCGAGGTCGGCCACAGTGGCGGTGAATTTCAGCGGCTGTTCGGGGCGGTCGTGCCGATAGACAAAAGTGGCGGAACTGGTCGCTGGATTGGGATAGACAAACATATCGGCAAGGAGCGGTTTCAGCCCTTTTTTCACCACAAAATTGAGTTCGGCCGAGGAAGAATTGTTTTGCAAATCCCACACACGGAAGAAGAGATGATGCTCGCCTTCGCTCAAGTCGCTGAACTGATATTTGACGGTGCCGCTGCGGTAGTCGCCCAGATTGGTAGCGTAGTAGTTGTTGAGCGTGGTCTCCATCAGCGGACTGTTGTCGAGTTTGAGCATGATGTCGTGCCCAATGCCGCTACCGATGGCGTTGATGCCGCTCTCGTCCGACACATTGGCCACAAACAGCGGCGATTCGTTGGTGGCATCGCCCGAGCGGAAAGTGGGCGTATTCAAGTAGATTTCGATGGTCGGCCCCGTGTCGTCGTCGGGTGCGTTGGGGTCTTCGCCACCGATGATAAATTTCTCGTGATAGCCGTTGGCTTCGTGGTTGTTCGCCGTGTCGGCCGCATAATAGACAATGCGCCCAGTGCCGTAGTTGTAGCGAATATCTTTCGGCACAATAAATTCGGTAGTGAAGCGGCCTTTTTCTACTTTCGACTGCCCGACAAAGAGCGCATTGGTGCGGTCGGTGAATGCGTAGCGCGCCACTTTGGGGTCGTCGTTGCTGAGCGTGGTCAGGTTTTCGAGTTTGTCGAACACATTTATTGCGGCAATTCCGTCGAAAGTATCGTCGATAGTGCCCGCACTATTTTCGCTTTCTACATGTGCATAGAGGCGCACTTTGCTGAGTGCTTTGATGGTGTCGCTCGGTGCATTGTCGGCATCGACCAGCGTGATGCTGTCGGTAACTATTTGGTGCGTGGCTGGGTAGGCCAATTCCAAGGCAGGATCGCCCAACAGCGTGAAATTCATCTTGTTCGCATCGGCACCGACTCTGTTTTTTGCGTAACGCATCACATCGCCAAAGCGAATGGGGCGATTGTCGGCATCGCGCATGAAAATGTGCCGCGAGAATTGCAGATTGAGCAGGAAATTAGGCTCGGCATAAACGGTACGCGTGGTGGTGAAAAGCGCAATAGCGCCGCCGTGCGTGTTGAACAACATCAGTTCGCCACCGCTGGGTGTGCCATTGTCGTCGAATCGGCTGAAATCGCAAGTGGCAGTAACAAAGAGCGGCAAGCGGTCGTTGTACATATTCACAATGCGGTCGTGTGTGAGCAAACCTTCGTTGGTCCACGCTGTGTGACCGCCGTGTCCCATGTAGTTCACCATCAGCACACCATTTTTTATGTAACTGTCGAACAGTTCGATAACCAGCGGATAGGTTTCGCCCGACGCCGACACCTCCTGTTTGTAAGCGTCTAAAAAGAGTTTGCGCACCAGCATATCGGGATAGTTGTGCAGCGTCATATTGGCCACGCTGTCGCAGTCGCGCACATGCCGATTGCCATCGCCATCGTCGGCAATGAATAGGAGTTGATTTTTCCAACTGCCCACATTTTTGTTTTCGAGATAGCCGATGGTTTTGTCCACCACAGCGCGCGCATCGTCGAGTGTATGCACGGGGAAACGCCCCACGCCAATGTCCATGCCGTCTCTGATGATGATGTTTCCCTCGTCGTCGTCGAGCAGCGCAAAATAGTCGTCGCACACATACGAGGCAGTGCCATGTACCGAGTTGTACGACTGGAAAGTGAGCAGTTTGTCGTAATCCTCTTTGACCACAATTTTGCGGTTGTCGTACACGCCGCCGCCAAACAGCAGCAGGTAGCGTGGCATATCGTCGTCGCCAGTGGCGCGGTCGTAAAAGAGTTTCATCAAGCGGCGATAGGCGGTAGCATCGCGCATTCCCGACGAAAATTCGTTGTAAACCTTCTCGACATCGACCACCTCGACGCGCATTCCTTGCACACTGCGGTGTGCAGCCGCCAAGCGTTCGGCTTCGGAGAGATACTCTTCGGGCGCCAAAATCACCATATCCATCTGCTGCAATCCGTGCAGATTTTGGTTTGCCACTGTGCCGATAACCGTGGGCGACAGAAAAGTGCTTTGTGCAGGATCGACCGCCACATAGGCTCTGAATGTGCGCACACTATCGACAAAAGTGAGCCGACCGCTGGTGTATGTGGCTGGCACACGAACAATGTTTTGCTTGTCGGTGATGTCCCAAATCTGCGTCGAAGCGGTTGCGCCCGCCACCACATAGCGCATGGCCAAATTGTAATCTATCGAGTCGATATTGCTAAAAAAGAGCGGTGCATTGCCCGTCAGTTTCAACTGGCGTTTCAGATTCACTTCGAAATAGTTGAGCCACGCAAGGCCGTCGCTGCCGTTGAATGTGAGCGACACATTGCAGGCGCTGCCCGCTTTGGGCGTAAAGGCGATGGGCGATGCGGTGATAGCCGTTCGCGCATATTCGTAGGTGGGAGCGTCTTTCATCGATGGCGTGGCCAAACTGCCCACCTTTTCGCCGTTCACACTGACTTCGAATTTGCCTGTCGATTGCGATTTGGCTGCCACATCGAGCACAAGCGACGCTCGCTCCGCCACAATGTTTTGCAGCGAGGTGTTGAACGACTGCGTTTTGCCTGCGCTGAACTCTTCGCCATAAAATTCGCGCCCCGACTGAATGAAGTTCACCAAATCTTTTTCGTATACAAAATAGTCGGTAAATGTGGTGATTTCGCCCGCTGGCTCGGCTTCGACAGCCGCCGCCAAGGCGATGCGTTTGCCTTGCCCAGCGTCAGACGACACAAAGTAGTAGCCGTAGTTCGAATAGACATTTTGTGTGTGGCGGAAATAGCCATCGTCCGAATATCGCCACGAGGTTGGTCCTTGTCCGTAGAAAATGATGTAGTCGCCCGCCCCGAAAACACCGTCGCTGCCTTTCTGCTCATAGATGGCCGCTTCGGGCAGGTCGTCGAGATAGGGTTTCGAGAAATCTTCGTTCAACATAGCGCCGCCGTAACCAAAAATGCGCGCCCGCTGCGGATCGACGCCCATATTTTGCAACTCCTCGTAGGTGAGTTTGTAGAGGCCATTTTGCGACACCGCAATTTTGACAAATTTGCCGCTTTTCAGCACCGAATTGGCTGCATAACGCGCCTTGCTTTCGGCTTTTGGAGCGACTGGCGCTTTGGCCGAAGCAGTCTGCACAATATCGAACGCCACAATTTTTTTGAAAACGCCATCGTGCTGCACAAATGGGAACAGTTCCAACTTGTGTGTGGTTACACGGCGCACCGTCTGGGCGTACTGATTTACAAGCGGTTGCGTTGGAATTACATCGGCGTTTGCCTGCGCTATCGAGCGTTCGTCGGCCGAAAGATTGGCATAAACCACATTTTCGATTTGTACTGCACCGCCATGCGGCAAATCGGCAACAAACGACGGCAACTGGCCACAACGCGCGTAGCAGCCACCATCGAGCGCCAACGCCTTGACGGCGACGCTGTCGGCCGTGAATGTGGTCGTCGGTTGCCATTGCAGCCGCACACTTTGAGCCGTTGCGCCCAAAATGCAGCCCAAAATCACCAGTTGTATGCCTAAAAAACGCCTCATTTTCTGCAAAAACAGATAATTTTCGGAGTGCGCAAAGGTAGCGATTTTTTCTGAAACGCCAACGCACACTTGCACACATACAAAACGGAGCGGCGGCAAATTTATTGCTGTTTTTCCGAATAAATGCGCCAATTCAAAAAAATTTGACTACCTTTGCACACCAAGAGCAATAGCAATGGATAGTTTTGGCGACATACTTTATGTGGTAGTGATTGTGGCAGCGGTGTTGAGCAGCGTGGTCAAATCGTTTGGCAAAAAGAGCGAGAAGCGCAGCGAATCGGCCCCGCAGCCCGACGAAAGTGCGCCCAACTGGACCACTTATAGCGACGAGGCGCCTGCCTTTTCCGACGATTTTGAGCCGCAGCCCGAACCCGAAACGGTAGCACCGATTGCGCCACAGCCCACCGCCGCCGAAGGCGACCGCAGCATACACAAGCACGCCGCCACCGCCGAAACCCCGCAACCCGACGAACCCACCACGCCCACCATCGACTTCACCGACATGGACGAAGTGAAACGCGCTGTCATTGCCAACGAAATCCTCACCCGAAAGTATTTTTGATTTTTGATAGT
>CAVGYO010000151.1:0-4387 GCA_963633255.1 Erysipelotrichaceae bacterium | reverse complement strand
TTTCTTGCGACTTGTATCTTGCTACTTGCTACTAATTATCAATTAACTTCTGGTTCATTGCATAGAGTTTGGTGTCGGCCAAGGCTTCGACCACATTCACGATATAGTCGCCCATTTTTTCGCATTCCACAATCATATCCATATAGACGACGCTGGTTTCGTAGGGATATTTGCCGTCGTTCACATCGATAATGTTTTGCGTTTTCAGTTGGTTGCGGTAGTTGTTTATCTCGTTTTCGAGGTTTTGCGTACGATTTACATCGGCTATTTGCAGCGGGTTCGATTCGAGCGCCACTATCATCTGTGCCGTTGCGCTTTCGAGCAGATTGAGCATCAGTTCTACATTGCCGTTCAACTCTTCGGTGAAGTTGATATGCCCATCGTTGCGGCGCTGTATGGTGCGCGCTAGGTTGTAGCAACTGTCGGCCACGCTCTCTATTTCGGAGATAACTCGCAGGTCGGTTTGCACTTGGTGTTTCGATTCGTCGCTCAGGCGGCCGTCCGACACATTGCCGAGATAGGTGGCGATTTCAACCTCCATGCGGTCGCTGATGTTTTCGTATTTCTGTATGCGCGAGAACTGCTTCACAAATTCTGCCTCGTTGGTTTCGTGGTAGAGTTTGCGCACCAATCCAAGCATGCGTTGTGTGCGTTGGCTGTAAACCACAATCTCTTTGTGCGCTTGCAATATCGAAAGTTCGGCCGTCGAAAGCATGCCCGACGAGATGAAAGTGAGGTGCGATTCGTCCTCGTCCTCCTGATTTGGCTTGCTTGGCAGCAGTTTTGTTACGATAACCACATAGAGTTTGGTGAACCAAATCATGATGCAGATGTTGATGAGGTTGAACACCGTGTGGAACATCGAAAGTCCGAACGACACCCAGTATTGCATATCGGCAAAATGTTTTGCCAATGCGGCATTCTCGGGATTCGAAACATCTATCGTGCCGTCGTTCAGTTGGTTCACAATGGCAGGGTCGGTCGTGTCGGCAAACGCTTGCAGCGCATTGGGGTCGCCAGCGCAAGCCGTCGAGATAAGGGCTATCAGGCGCATGAACGGATAGTAGAGCGCCAACGCCCAAATAGAACCCAACAGATTGAACAGCAGATGCCCAGCGGCTGCGCGTTTTGCCCAGATGTTGCCCGAAATCGATGCCAAAACTGGCGTGATGCAGGTGCCAATGTTGCCGCCCAGCACCAACGCCGCAGCAATATCGAACGAAATCCAGCCTTTGCTACACATGATGAGCGCGATGGCAAAGGTTGCGCTCGACGCTTGCACCACCATCGTCAGCAACATGCCGATGAGCGCAAACAGCAGCACCGACAGGTAGCCCATATTCGTGTAGTTTTGCAGTGCGCCAAACACTTCGGGATTGGCTTGCAGGTCGGGCACCGATTTGCTCAAATAGCTCAAACCGAGGAAGAGCAGCGCAAAGCCGATGATAAATTCGCCCCAGTTTTTCAGCACGCTCTTTTTGCAAAACAGCAGCGGCACACCAAAACCGATGAGCGGAATGGCGTAGAGCGCAATATCCATTTTGAAACCAAACAGCGAGATAATCCACGCCGTGAGTGTAGTGCCCACATTGGCACCCATAATCACTGCCATCGACTGGCCGAGCGAGAGCAGACCTGCATTTACAAAACTGACGATCATCACCGTGGTGGCCGACGAACTCTGCACCAACGCTGTGATAATTATGCCCATCAGCGCACCGACAAAGCGGTTGTTGGTCATCATGGCCAAAATGTTGCGCAACTTGTCGCCAGCAGCCTTTTGCAGGCCTTCGCTCATCAGTTTCATGCCATACAAAAAGAGGCACACCGAACCGATAAGCGTGAAAAATTCCAGTAATCCGAATTGCATAAAAAAAGCAAATAAAGGTTATTGTTTTGAAACAGAGTGCTTCTCCATAACGAACACACCGAAAGGGAGTTGCACCCAAAAGGGTTTGGTTTTGCGCTGCAAATTTACTCAAAAATTTTGAGCAAACAGTTAGTTTTTAACAAAAAATATCTACTTTTACGCCTAAATTACCGAAATGCTTATTGGTTGTGTAAACGGCTGTAAATCAGTACTATTTTCGGTTGCGCCAATGCCACTTTTTCTTCAAAACGCATAAATTGTAGCAATAATTATGGAACATAGCGTTCAGATTTTTTGCAAAAACGACCATCAATTTCACACTTATCGTTGTGGGCTGTCGCTGCTCGAAGTGTATGCCGACCTGAATATCCGCTTGAAATATCCTGTGCTGGCAGCGCGCGTCAATTACAAGGCCGAAGACCTAAATTTTGTGGTCTATAAGCCGAAAGACATCGAGTTTATCGATGCTAGCACGCCATCGGGCTACCGTGTGTATATGCGCTCGCTCAGTTGCATCATGGCCAAGGCGTTGAACGACATCGACCCAACCGCCACGCTGCGCATCGAACACCCTATCTGCCGCGGCTACTACTGCTGCATCAATGGGCGCGACAACAAAGTGGCACCCGAATTTATTGCACGGCTAAAACAGCGCATGTGCGAGATTGTGGACGAAGATCTGCCCATCATTTCCGAAGAGAAACAGACGCCCACGGTCATCGAAATGTTTCGCCAGCGCGGCGAGGCCGACAAGGTGATTCTGCTCGAAACGCTGGGCGTGCCGTACGCGCGATTTGTGCATATCGGCGATTTTGTCGATTACTACAATGGTGTGTTGGTGCCTTCGACGGGCTACATTCGCCTGTTCGACCTCGAAAGTTACGACAACGGCATTCTGCTGCGCGTTCCCGACCGCCTGCAACCCGACCGCTTGGCCGAATACGAAGACCAATCGAAAATGTTCGATGTTTTCAACGAATTTGTGCGCTGGAACCGCCTGATGGGCGTTGCCACGGTGGGCGATTTCAACCGCCATGCGCAGTCGCAAAACATCTACAATATGATAAAAGTGTCGGAAGCCCTGCACGAACGCAAAATCGTGCAGATAGCCGACATGATTTACGCCCGACAGCCGCAAAGTCGCTTTGTGATGATTGCTGGGCCGTCGTCGTCGGGCAAAACCACGCTGAGCAAACGCCTATCGGTGCAACTGATGGTGTCGGGATTGAAACCGCTCGTGCTTTCGCTCGACAACTACTTTGTGAACCGCGAAGACACACCGCGCGACGAAAACGGCGATTGGGATTTTGAGGACATTCACGCGCTCGATCTCGACCTGCTCAATAGCCACCTCGAATTGCTGCTCAAAGGCGAAGAGATAGAGTTGCCGTTTTTCAATTTCGAAGACGGAAAACGCTACTATCGTGGCGAAAAAATGCACCTAAATCCCGACAATGTGCTGCTGCTCGAGGGCATTCACGCGCTCAATCCAAACCTCACCACCTCCATTCCGCGCGAGGCGATGTTCAAAGTCTATGTCTCGACACTCACCACCATATCGCTCGACAACCACAACTGGATTCCGACTACCGACACGCGGCTGCTGCGCCGCATTGTGCGCGACTACCGTTTCCGCAACTACACAGCGCGCGAAACCATAGCTCGTGCAGCCAGTGTGCGCCGTGGCGAAGAGAAGTGGATTTTTCCCTACGAAGAGCAAGCCGATGTGATGTTCAACTCGGCACTGGTGTTCGAACTGGCGGTGCTGAAGCGCCACGCCGAACCCATCTTGGCCGAAGTGCCAAAATCGTGCGAAGAGTACACCGAAGCGCACCGACTTTTGAAATTTTTGCAGTATTTTGTAACCATTCACGACCGCGAAATTCCGCCAACCTCGCTCCTGCGCGAGTTCGTAGGTGGCAGCAGTTTCCGCTATTGAACAGAACAAAAAAGGCGAAAACGCTGGCGCAAAAGTGTCGGCGTTTTTGTTTTTGGCACACAAATGCTTCCAATCGGAATTTAATTGCTATCTTTGTCCCGAAAAACGAAGCGAACTTTTTTTGATATGAAAAAGACACTCTTCACCATCGCCTTGGTTGTGGCAGCGTGCGTTGCTCGCGCCGAATCGCCAACTATTTTCGAGTCGCTGGCCACGCCCGATTCGCTTACTGGTGCGGCCGTCGTGGTCCATCAAGATTCGTTGTTGCGCCACGCCGTCGAAGTGCAGAAGTTGCACGGCACCGATGCAAGTTTGCGTGGTTTTCGTGTGCAACTCTTTTCGAGCAACAACGCCCGCACCGCTCGTGCAACGGCATTCAAAGTAGAGAAAACCGTGCGCGAAAAACTGCCGCATCTGGCCGTGTATGTTACCTACACATCGCCATTTTGGAAGGTACGCGTAGGCAACTGCGTGTCGAACGAAGATGCGCAGCGGTTGCGCCAATACATCATCGAACAGTTGCCGCAGTTTCAGGCCGAAACCTATGTCGTACCCGACCAAATTTTGCTGAATCAGTA
>CAVGYO010000150.1:0-4394 GCA_963633255.1 Erysipelotrichaceae bacterium | reverse complement strand
TGCCGACGGGTGTAGGAACGAGGTAAAGCATAATTAGTGAGAAGTGAGAAGTGAGGAGTGAGGAGTGAGGAGTGAGGAGTGATGCGGCGAAGCCGCAATTTGAAAATTTGAAAATTTGAAGATTTGAAGATTGCTTTTTTCGTTTCAACAGTTCAACGATTCAACAATTCAACGCTTCAACAAAACTTTCACACTCTCTTGCTACTTGTATCTTGCTACTTGCGACTAATTGTCAATTATTTAACCGATAAACTATTTCGCCATCAAAATTTTCGGTGGACGAGTTCGATGAAGTCGGTGGTGGCGGGGTTGTCGGGCGGTAGGTTCAGGCGGTTGATGAGCAGTTGTTCGGCTTCGGCAAAGGTGGTGCAAGCGTTGAGTGCGTCGAGTGCTTTGATCATGGCTTCGCCGTTGTTGGCAAAGAGTTCGCGCTGAAAACGGAAGCGGTCGGCAATGCTGATGGCCTGTTTCAGGTCGGTAACGGGCTGGCTGGCGATGGCGTGCGCAAGCGATTCGTCGTCTTTTCGCTCGAACTCCTCGACCACGGTCGGCTTTTTTGCGAGCGTTTCGGCCACCGTCGGGGGCGGCTCGACCGCTGGCGCAGGCTCTTCCACGGGTTCAGGTTCGGGCTGCGGCTCGGCAACAGCGACAGGTTCGGGTTCGACCACGGGTTGCGGCTCGGGTTCGGGCGTTGGTGCGTCGATTATCGGTGCAGCGGCTGGCGCGATTTCTGGTGCGCCCTCTTCTGCAATCGGCTCATTTTCAGTCGGTTTGCCTGCCGAAATGTGTGGCAGTTGCAGCAGGTTGTTGCGCAGACTATCGGCCTTGTTGGCGGCCAAATCGAGCAACGGTTGCGGAAACTCGTCCAGTTCCGAAAAACCGCGTGTCAGCGTCTTCAGTTCGTCGATGTCTTTTTCGATAAGTGCGATGAGCGTCTCCTTGTTCATAATTTCACGCTATATTATATGGTGTTTTTTTTGTAAAGGGAACTTCTATAAATTCCCCGTTGTTAACAAATATGAAATTCTGCACACTTTTGTGCATTTTTATTTTTGGATTGCATCTCTTTGACTTTCAAGCAATTACAACGCCACCGCATTGTGCTTTTGCTCAAGCCAGACATCTATTAGCCCAAAAATCAAAAATCACGACAAAGAAATTTATAGAAAATCCCTAAAAAGTTTCTATCTTTGCAAGAGGAAAAATTTGTTTCCGCAAAAGTACAAAAAAATATCACGAACGCCAACACCTTTGTTAAGTATGGACTTTTTTGAATCGACCACCCATTTCGGGCACCAGCGTGGCAGCATCGAAGTTGTTTGCGGCTCGATGTTTTCGGGCAAAACCGAGGAACTGATTCGCCGCTTGAAGCGCGCCAAATTTGCCAAATTGCGTGTCGAAATTTTCAAACCGAGCATCGACACGCGCTATTCCGACAACGATGTAGTGAGCCACGACCACACCGCCATTGCCTCGACGCCAGTCGATTCGTCGGCGAGCATACTGCTGATGACGGGCGATGTAGATGTTATCGGCATCGACGAGGCGCAGTTTTTCGACAATGGGCTGGTGGAGGTGTGCCGCACCTTGGCCGACCAAGGGTTTCGCGTTATTGTGGCTGGTTTGGACATGGATTTTCGGGGCGTGCCATTTGGTCCGATGCCCGCACTGATGGCCATTGCCGACGATGTTACGAAAGTGCACGCCATCTGTGTGCGCTGCGGCCAACCCGCCTACATTTCGCACCGCTTGGTGGCTGGCGAAAGTCAGGTGCTGTTGGGCGAAACCGACAAATACGAGCCGATTTGCCGCTGCTGCTACAACAAACTTTCGGACGAAGAGAAGTGAAAATTTAGTGTGAAAGTGTGAAAGTTATAAAGTTTGAAAGTTTTTGTTGATTCAACAGTTCAACGATTCAACGCTTCAACAGCTAAACTTATCAACCCAATTTGAATGAAAATAGAGAATCCGACGAAATTTGTACCGTTTGCGGTGGGGTATGTTGCCGTGATTGCTGGCGCATTGACTTATATTTTGGCTGAAAACTGGCTGATTGGCTTCACCATTTTTTCGGTGGGCGCAGTTGTGGTGGCTGCGATGCGTCTTCTGACGCTACAAAAGAGCGACAATGTGCGTATGCGCCGTCTGCAAGCGCAACAACTGATTGGCACGGGCTGTATGCTTGCCACCGCCTATTTGATGTATACGCAGAGCAACGCTTGGGCTATCACGCTGTTAATCAGTGCATTCATCGATATTTGGGTGAGTTTCAGAGCAGCGTGATGGTTTATCTGCAAGTAGAAAATCTGACTAAATCGTTTGGCGACCGTCTGCTGTTCGAAGACATTTCGTTTGGCATCGACCAAGGGCAGCGCGTGGCCATTGTGGCGCGCAACGGCACGGGCAAAACCACGCTACTCAACATTCTCACGGGGCGCGAGAGCCACGACAGCGGCACAATCACCTTCAAACGCGACCTGCGCATCGGATTTTTGCCGCAAGACCCCGAATTTCGGGACGGAATGAGCGTGTTGGAAGCCTGTTTCGCCAGCAAAAGCGACACGGTGCAAGCCATCGCCAACTACGAACGGCTGCTGAACAGTCCACGCCGCACGCCGCAATACGACGACGAAGTGCAATGCGCCATGGCCGAAATGGAGCGTCTGCACGCGTGGGACTACGAAACACGCATCAAGCAGATTCTCGGCAAACTCGACATTCACGACCTCGAAAAGCCTGTAAATCAACTGAGTGGCGGTCAACAAAAGCGGTTGGCGCTGGCCAATGTGCTGATAACCGAACCCGATTTGCTGCTGCTTGACGAACCGACCAACCACCTCGATTTGGAGATGGTAGAGTGGCTCGAAGAGTTGCTAAACCGCTCAAAAACAACGCTTTTGATGGTTACGCACGACCGCTATTTTCTCGACCGTGTGTGCAGCGACATCATCGAAATCGATCAGCAAAAACTATTCCGCTACAAGGGCAATTACAGTTACTACCTCGAAAAGCGCGACGAGCGCATCGACAATATGAACGCCGAGACAGCGCGTGCCAAAAATCTCTACCGCAAAGAACTCGACTGGATGCGCCGACAACCGCAAGCGCGCGGCACCAAAGCGCAAAGCCGTATCGACGCATTCCACGAAATAGAGCGACGCGCGCAACAGCGGATAGAGGAAAAACAGTTGTCGCTCGGTGTGAAATCGGCCTACATTGGCAGCAAAATTTTCGAGGCGCAATATGTGTCGAAAGCGTTTGGCGACTACAAAATTCTCGACAATTTTTACTACAACTTTTCGCGTTACGAAAAACTGGGCATTGTCGGCAAAAATGGCACTGGCAAATCGACTTTTTTGAAGATGCTTTTGGGCGAGATTCCGCCCGACAGCGGCCGTTTCGATGTGGGCGACACCGTGCGATTTGCCTACTACAGCCAGAGCGGCATCCGTTTCGACGAACGCGACAAGGTGATTGATGCCGTGCGTGCCATTGCCGAGGAGATTGACCTTGGCGGCGGTAAAAAACTGACCGCCTCGCAATTTTTGACACACTTTCTCTTTCCGCCCGAAAAACAACACGATTTCATTGCCAAATTGAGCGGCGGCGAGCGACGGCGGCTTTATCTCTGCACCGTGCTGATGCGCAATCCGAACTTTTTGGTACTCGACGAGCCGACCAACGACCTCGACATTGCCACGCTGAATGTGCTGGAGGACTATCTCATACAGTTCCGTGGCTGCGTCATTGTGGTGAGCCACGACCGTTTTTTCATGGACAAAGTGGTGGATCATCTGTTGGTGTTCAAAGGGAATTGCCAGATTCAGGATTTTCCGGGCAACTACACCGATTACCGCCAATGGCGCGAACTGAAAGCCGCCGAACAGGCTGAAAATCAAGCAAAAACAACGCAAAAACCAGTCGCCGAACGGCCGCAACGGCACGAAGAGCGCAAAAAACTGACCTTCGGCGAGCGGCGCGAATTTGAGCAGTTGAGCGATGAGATAGAGGCACTCGAAACGGAGAAAAAAGCGATAGAAGCTGCACTGTCGAGCGGCACACTCGGCAACGACGAACTGACACGGCAGTCGCGGCGTTTTGCCGAAATTTCCGACCTAATCGACACAAAAACAGAGCGTTGGCTCGAATTGAGCGAGAAAGCGTAATTAAAAAAGTGAGAAGTGAGAAGTGAGAAGTGAGGCGGCGAAGCCGCAATTTCAAATTTGAAGATTTGAAAATTTGAAGATTTGAAGATTACGCGCTATCCAACAATTCAAATTGTCAATTGTCAATTATCAATTATCAATTATCTTGCTACTTGTATCTTGCTACTTGCGACTAATTGTCAATCGTCTGTTTTCTCTCACCTATAAACTAGTAAAAAATGGAAGTTC
>CAVGYO010000149.1:0-4409 GCA_963633255.1 Erysipelotrichaceae bacterium | reverse complement strand
TCGCCGCCTTCATCAAAATAGGCAAAGAGTTGAAAGTTATTGGTTAGCAGCAAGACAATTGACAATTGATAATTGACAATTATTTGAAAATTTGAAAATTTGAAAATTTGAAGATTGATTTTGCCGCACAGACCATCACCAACGCGTTAAACTCATTAACTTATCAACCTTTCAACTTTATCAACAACCAATCAACCAATCAACCAATCAACTGATCAACCAAAAATCAATTCAACGATTCAACAAAACTTTCAAACTTTCAAACTTTCAAACTTTCTAACTGAAAAAAAATGAACATCGAGATAGAACGCAAATTTTTGGTAACTTCCGATGCCTACAAGGCGCACGCCGAGGGCAAACGCATTGTGCAGGGCTACATCTGCAACGAAAAGGAGCGCGTTGTGCGGGTGCGCATCTACGGCGACAAGGCGTTTATCACCATAAAAGATGCCACTGTGGGTTTTGCGCGGCACGAATTTGAGTACGAAATTCCACTCACCGACGCACACACACTGCTCCACGCCGTTTGCCACCAACCGATTATCGACAAAACACGCTACCGCTACACTTACGGCGAATTTTGTTGGGAAATCGACGAGTTTCACGGCGAAAACGAAGGACTTGTCGTGGCCGAACTAGAACTGCCCACTGTTGATACGGCGTTCGAAAAACCCGATTTTGTCGGGCGCGAAGTTAGCGACGACCCGCGCTACTACAACGCCAATTTGATTACAAATCCGTTCAAAAATTGGTCGAAATGAAGATACAAAACTGTGCAAAAATTGCGCTGCTAGCCGCCTTGTGCTGCGCTTGTGCGCGCACACCAAAGTTCACCGTCGAAGGCACGGTGGCCGATGCCGCTGGCGAAACACTCTACCTCGAGCAGGTTACCGACACAGCGGTGATTACGCTCGACTCGCTGCGCCTGCCCGACGATGGTCGCTATGCGTTCAGCCAACCGCAACCGCCCTTTGCCGAATTTTACCGCTTACGCCTTGGTAATCAGAACATTCTGTTTGCTATCGACTCGTGCGAAGAGGTGTTGATAAATAGTCAGAAAACACTATTCGCAACGAATTACACAGTTGAAAACTCCGAAAATTCGGCAAAGATACAACAACTGCGCAACTCTGGTTTTGCATTGCAGCGAGCGGTCGATAATGCGTTGGAAGCCAATCGGTGGGACAATGCCGCCGTGGTCGAAATGATTGACGCACACAAGCAAAAGGCGCAAAAAATTATCTTGGAAAACGCTGGTTCGACGGCCGCTTATTACGCTGTAAATCAGCAAGTAAACGGTATTTATCTCTTTCTGCCATACAACCGAAACGACCGCAGTTACTGGTCGGCAGTGGCAACAGCCTACAAAGTGTTTCAGCCCGAAAATCCGCGCACAAAACGCCTCGAAACGACGGTGCTGGAGGCACTCAGCGCACAGCGGCAGCGCGAATTAGAGGTCGAATCGGTTGGAGTAATCGAAATAGAACTGCCCAACCGCCGCAACGAGATGGTGAAACTTTCGTCGCTCAAAGGCAAGGTGGTTTTGATTGATTTTTCGGCGTTTAACATCGAAAAATCGGCCATTCACACGCTCTATCTGCGCGAACTCTACAACGCCTACCACGCCGACGGATTCGAGATTTTTCAGATTTCGCTCGACAGCGACAAACTCTTTTGGCTCGAACAAACGCGCGACCTGCCGTGGATTTGCGTACGCGACCAGCACGCTCCCAACTGCAAATATCTGCTCACCTACAATGTGCAAGCCGTGCCAGCGTGGTTTCTTGTCGATAGAAATGGCGACATTGTGGCGGGGCAAGATTTAGACGCCAACAATCTGCCAGAATCGATTGAGCGGCTGTTGAAAAATAATCGGTGGTGATTACATCGGACGAGATAAAAGCCGAAGCGCTGCGCATTGGGTTCGATGCGTGCGGCATTGCTCAAGCCGATGCCCTGCCCGACGATGCGGAACGGCTGCGCCAGTGGCTTGCGCTCGGCTATAACGGCAATATGGGCTACATGGCCAACCATTTCGACAAACGCACCGATGTGCGGCTGCTGGTCGAAGGGGCGCGGTCGGTCATCGTGGTGCTGCTCAACTACTACCCTACGCGGCTGCTGCCAAACAATGCACCACAAATTGCCAAATACGCCTACGGCAACGACTATCACCATATTGTAAAGGAAAAATTGCGGCAACTGCAACAGTTTATCGACAGTTGCGCCGAACAAAGTTGCCAAATCTGCTGCGACAGCGCACCCATGCTCGAACGCCGCTGGGCAGAGCGTGCTGGACTCGGCTGGATTGGCAAAAACGGGCTGCTCGTCAATCCCACGCTCGGCTCCTACACGATGATTGGCGAAATAGTCAGCACGCTGCCGCTCGACTACGACACACCGCTGGCCAACCACTGCGGTCGCTGCACCAAATGCATCGACGCTTGTCCCACGCACGCACTGGCCGCCGACCGCACACTCGATGCACGCCGCTGCATTGCCTATCTCACCATCGAAAATCGCACCGAACTGACCGACGAACAGACCGCACAATGCGGCAATCGGCTTTTTGGCTGCGACGCCTGCCTCGATGCCTGCCCGTGGAACCGACGCGCACAAGCCAACCACACGCCCGAACTGCAACCATCGGACGCATTTTTTGCCACAGATTTCACAAAAATAACCAACGGCGACTTCAAACGCTTGTTCAAACATTCACCGCTGCAACGCGCTGGTTATAAGAAAATTAAGCAGATGGCCGAAAAAATTGCTGGGCGGCAGTGTTGAAGCACACCCTTTGCAACATTTGAAAATTTGTGTACCTTTGCGCAAAATTTTTTCAGAGAATTTCTATGAAAATTGTCATTATAGGCGGCGGAATTGCTGGGCTTTCGGCGGGCATTTACGCACAAAAAAACGGTTTCGAGAGCGAAATTCACGAGAAACACACCATCGTAGGCGGACAGTGTACGGGTTGGGTGCGACAAGGCTACAAACTCGACAACTGCGTGCATTGGCTCACGGGTACAAATTCCGAAAAAGATATTTACAAAGTGTGGCAAGATGTGGGCGTGCTTGGCGATGATGTCGAAATCATACAGCACGACTCGTTTATGCGCGTCGAACTCGACGGCACCGCCATCGAACTGTGGCACGACCTCGACCGCCTGCACACCGACCTGCTGGCACTTTCGCCCGACGACCGCGACGAAATCGATAAATTTGTCAAGATAGTCGATGCCTACCGCGCGGTGATGATGCCTGCGCTGAAACCGCTGGAACAACACAATCTTTGCGATTGGTTTCGCCTGATAAAAGGTATGCGCCGCCTCGGTCGCATACACCGCAAATTCTCGAAAATTTCGATCGACAGTTACGCGGCACGGTTCAAACACCCGCTCATTCGCAAACTCATCACCACCTACATGCCGAAATCGTACAATATATCGTCGCTGTTTTATGTGTTCGGCACATTTGTCGGCGGCAATGGTGCGCTGCCACGCGGCGGATCGTTTGGCATGATAGACCACATGCGCCAAAAATACGAATCGCTTGGCGGCAAAATTTTTACTAACCACGAAGCGGTGAAAATCGACATTTCGCTGGGGCGCGCGCACGATGTGCTGTTCAAAAACGGCGATGTGGCAACGGGCGACTACTTTATCTGCGCTTGCGACACCAACATCACTTTCAGCCGACTGATTGGTCACGGATTGATGGACAAATTTTTCATTCGCCACTACCACCACCGCAAAGAACACCCGCTCTACAGCAGCCTCAACTGCTTTTTCGGTGTCGATGGAGCGAACGGCATGCCCAGCACAACCGTTACTTTCGACTGCGAACCCTACATGGTAAACGGCACGGCGCAAACGGGCGTTTTGGTCAAAAACTTCGACTACGAGCCGTCGTTTGCGCCCGAAGGCAAAAGTCTGTTGCAGACGCTGCTCGTTCAGTACGAAAACGATTTCGACTATTGGGAAAATCTCTACAACACCGATCGCGCCGCCTACAAAGCCGAAAAAATGCGCATTGCCAACGACATCAAGCAGCGCATCGAGCAGCGTTTTCCCGAAATGGCAGAGCGCATCACCATTCTCGATGTCGTTACACCGATGACCTATTACCGCTTTTGCGGCGCATACAAAGGCGCATACATGAGTTTCATACTCACGCCATTTGCCGCAAAACAGACAAGTCGCGGCACATTTCCACACATACGCAACCTATTTTTGGCTGGGCAGTGGCTGCAACCACCTGGAGGCCTCCCAAATGCCGTCGTTACAGGTCGTTTCGCCATTCAACGCATCTGCAAACGAGCGCACATTAAGTTCAAATATAGTTAGAAGTGAGAAGTGAGAAGTGAGAAGTGTTCTTGAGTTAGGAGTTAGGAATTAGGAGTGAGGAGT